>CAYQZD010000015.1:0-46409 GCA_964421875.1 uncultured bacterium | reverse complement strand
TTCTAACAATACACCATTGTTTATTTACCCATACAAAACAGCGAGGAACCAAAAATTGTATCTTATTTGTAGCGGAGGAGGGACTCGAACCCCCGACACGCGGATTATGATTCCGCTGCTCTAACCAACTGAGCTACTCCGCCAATACCGGTGTTTTCAGACAAGGATTGAATCTATGATTCCTAAGTAATATTCCAAGTCTGACAAATATAATTCGGCTGTTCTCGTCTATTAAGAAACACAATATTATAACTAAAAAATATAGCTATTTTAACCATAAAAATCAACTATGACGGGAGAAAATGTGGGAATCAACTATCAGTTGTGGCTGCACTCAAAATTTCGATTAATTCTTTTCACCGTTCCGTTTTCGAATAACCTGCACAATAGTCTAAGAAGTTTGACTATTGCAGAATATTTGATTATAATTAAGCTTCACGAGCTGGCTTGAACTTATTAAGACAGTCAAGTCACTAAGCGAGCTGTGAATTCTCATCCTTCATTCTGATTAATCGCGAAAAAAAACCATCTGTGATGGTTGCGGGAGCGGCAGCGATCCTGGTGGACGCCGCGGCCTTCAAAGCCGCTGTGGGTTCGAAAGGACCTGGCTGGGTTCGATTCCCAGACGTTCCCGCCATTTTTATTCCGGGAGATTGAACTCTGACCCCCCTACCCTATATCACCATAAACATCTCTATGACCGCCGACGGTAAAGCCAGCCTCCCCGGCGAATTGAAACTGACCAGGATGGGGAACGAAGCCGATAAAGCGCAGATGAAGGCTCTGCGGAATCAGTCCGACGCCGTTATCGTGGGTTCACACACAGTGCGATACGATAATCTGGCGCTGCGAACACCGCTGAAAAACCGCCGGGAATCCGCCGGGCTGGTCTATCCCCTGCGGGTAATAGCGGTCGGAAAAATCCTCCCCTCCCCGGAGGCTAATATCTTCAAACCGGCCTTGGGAGGAACGGCCATCATCGCCTGCGGCGAGGAAATGGTCTCCCCTATCGTCGATGCCTTCCCGGAAATTATCGTCCTGAATTGCGGCGCAGGGCTTAAAATAGACCCCTCAATACTGACGCAAAGACTGGCGGAGGAATACCGGACTCAAAAAATCCTGCTCGAAGGCGGACCCTCCCTCATCGGCTCCTTCCTGAAAGCCGACTTAATCGACCGCTATTGCGTGACTGTGTGTCCCTATCTCTTCGGCGGAACCAAAGAAAATTCGCTGACTCCGGTATCAGGCTTTTGCGTGCGGGAATTGGAGGAAAGACGTTTTAGACTAACTGGGGTGGAAAAATCGGAGGATTGGGTCTTCCTAACCTATGAAAGGAAACGGCAAAAGAGCTTCGGGCAGCATCATCACCACGGCGATTCCGGCAGTTCATCGAATACCGTGCTCCCGTCAGGCTGATATTGCCAGTCGAACCTTATCCGGGCGTAAGCGCCCGAAGCGCGGCTGCCATATTCGATGTCGTCAATATGGATTTTTGCGTATTTATCCTCCCGAGTGAGAATGCAGTAGGTATTTCCCAAGACAATCCCGGTGATTTCCGAGATATAGTTTTCAGCGGGAGCTTCGCTAACCTGCTCCAGCAACAGGTAACCCATATCGATGTAAGCAGGCCGGGTATGGAACAGCCGCACTCCTATCGGCTCCCCCAATCCGTCCACCATCACCTCCAGCGAAAGGTCCAGTATCTGCTCGAAACCGTAGTTGAACTCGGCGAACCTGATTCTCCCCTCGGAAAAATCGAATCCCTGATACTGGATTACTCCGCCGCTTAATCTGGTGTCCGTGGAAAGGGTGTCTATTCCGTAGTGAGCCGGTGTCCCCTCATCCTTAGGCCCGCAGCCCCAGCAGAGAATCAAGCACATAAGCCCCGCTGCGCACAGGATTACTGTAACGCTTAATTTCAACTTTGACATTAGGGTGTTTATACATAATGTGCTGTCGACTCTCCGCAGTCGACAGCATCTAACTGATTTATAGGTATATAGCGTAGAACACGGAGACCCTGCGACAAAGCATATAGCTCAATGTGCAGCAGAGTCCCCGCACTCTGCTGCATTATTATGAAACCGTTATACCAAGTTTTAACGCGGCGCAGACCTGACATTACACACATTATCTGTCCCTACTATCCGGCAAAATATAATTAAATACACTTGTTACTTGATACTTGGCACTTGTTACTTGATACTTGTTACTCGCTCACTAATCAATTACACTCACCAATCTTCACAAATGTCCCCCCCTAGAATACATCTCGCTCCGCAGCGCCCCCTCCCGATTGAAACAGCGCGGATAGGACAGCAGCAGCAATATCAAACAGCCGATAGCCGCCGCAGCACCCACCATCAGCATTACCACTATCTGATACCGCACCGCAGTCTGAGGATCCACTCCCCCCAAAATCTGACCCGACATCATCCCCGGAATGAAAACCACACCCACCGCCATCATCGAGTTTACCGAAGGGGTCATCCCCGCCCGCAGCGCCTCCCGCACCCGGCTCTGAACCGCCTCCCAGGGAGTCGCTCCCAGCGACAGCAATGTCTCGATTTCCGCTGAATTATTGCGGATTTCCGCGTGCAGGCGGTCCAGTCCCAGCGCGATGCCGTTCATCGAATTGCCCAAAACCATCCCCGCGATGGGAATCACTACCCTGGCGGTGTACCACTTCTCCGCGGAAATAATCAGCCCCGTCACCATCAAGGTAACAATGAAAGTGCTGGCGGCGAGTGACAGAAAAATCAATGGGATGGAGCAATTCTTAGCGTTGGGAACCCGCCCCAATACAATCTTCACTGCAAACGATACCATCGCCAGCAGAATAAGCCCCACCATCAGGGCGGAATCGATGCGGAATATCCAGAGCAAGGCGTAGCCTATCACCAAAAGCTGAACGAAAGTCCGCACCGTCCCCCAAACCAGCGATTTCAACAATCCTAACTTGAGAAAGGCGGATATTACACCAACAATCATCACCAGCAGCACGCTGAGCGCCAGGTGAAAATCCGAAATGGGAACAACCGAATTCTGCATAATTTTACCTTAGTCGCGTTAGCCCAGTTGCCTTAAATGATTTTTTGTGTTATAATATATCATCGAGGGGAACCGAAACAATCTGAGACCGATAATATGATAAAACTACCGCCGGGGATTGAAACCTATGAAATCCCTCTGGATAAAATGTACCAAAGCACCATCTCCGGATGGACCACCAGAATCCGCAAGCTCTATGAAGCCATCGAAGACCGCTTTGGGGAGGAGGGGCTGAAATTAATCGCCGAAGTCAGCGCCGAATACGGCCGGGAAATCGCCGGTAAAGTAAAATCACGCGGAGGGGAATTCGACCTCCGGGAGGTCGGGCTCTTCCTAGTCCGGGTCTTCAACGGGATGCGCTCCCAAGGTGAAATCACCGAATGGAGCGACAGCCGCGTGACCATTATGGTGCCGGAATGCCCCTACCCCTTCACCCGCCCTCAAACCTGCGCCGCCCACACTTCGATGGAGGAAGCGCTGGTGAAAGGACTCAATCCCAGCCTCGATTACGTGATAGAAAAGTGCATCCCCCGCGGCGACGACGTCTGCTGGCATACACTTGTGAAGAAGTAGGTGGGGACTGGGGGCTGGTGGCAAATTCCTCGCCCCGCGGCTCAGACAGCCGGTTTGAAGCGGCGCTGGTCGCCGATTCTCTCGGTAATCCCAGCCTTGTCCAGATAATCCAATAGCGCCAGCGTGACCCGGCGGCTGGAGCCCAAAACCTTCACCGCCTCCGGCAGGGTGATGAACTCGGACTGTTCCATCCGCTCCCGAAGGGTCTCCAACGCCCCGCGAAACGCCTCCGGGGAAATCACTGTATCCCGCTCCAGGCGGACTAAATCACCCATCCCCTCCATCATAGCCAACAGGTCCAGGATTTCCTCTACTTCAACCTCATATTCTTCCGCCATTGGATTCGCTTTCAGCGCCGATAATCCCATATCCTGGATTTTGCTCAGGATTTTTTCCGAAAGCTGTTTCTGCCGGGAACTGAGTCTAATCCTGTGTCCCGGCAGATGATACAGCGGTCCGCTGTGCACGATCCGTGCGGCGGATACCAACTCTTCCAGCGCCCGCTCCAGGAAAGGGCCTGGACTGTCCCAATACATTTCGCCCTTGAGCTGCGCCAGCGTAAAGCCCGGCAGGGCGGGATTTTTCCGGTGAAATCGGTCTGCGAATTCCAGGACTCCGGTTTTACCGCTCTCGAAAGCCTGCGGGGAGATATACCAGTTTTCCCCGCCCGCTTTGGCGGCGATGAGTTCACCGTTACCCTCCAGTTCAGCCGCGGCGCGAGATAAATCATCCCGGTCAACGCTCCCCTTCGCGATAATCTCACTACCGGATACGCCGGTAGCTTTAACTTCTTCCAACAGCGCCAGCACAATCTGTTTGGGATTCCCCTGAGCCACAGTGGAAAGCAGTCTGCGCAGCTGCGGCTGACGCCGTTTGTGTTTTTCCTCCGCGGGCATCAACACTTCGCCCCCGCCGATGGTAACCTGAGGCGAATAGGTGCGGAAGACAAATCGGTCGCCGCGCCGCGCCGCCGCCGGCTTTTCCAACTCCAATTGCGCGAACATAGACTCGCCCGGCGGCAGCAGGTTGTCCTCCAGCAGCAGTATTCTGCCGATGATTTCCGCCGTCCCCAGGTGGAAACGCAGGCGCTGGCGGTGTCTCAAGGGGGGGCTGTTTTTCAGTAGTGTGACTTTACAGTCCAGCCGGGAGGCGGCTTTCAGCAGTCCGGGCTTCGCCAGCACATCTCCGCGCTGGATTTCCCACTTTTCCAGGCCGGTCAGGTTCAGCGCGGCGCGGTCTCCGGTTTGGGCGGAGGGGACATTTTCCCCGTGAACCTGGATACCGCGCACCTTGGCGGTTTTCCCGCCGGGGAGGACTTCGACAGAATCCTTCAGCGCGACTCCGCCGGAAATCACAGTGCCGGTGATGACTGTGCCAAAACCTTTGATGATAAAGGAACGGTCCACCGGCTGGCGGTAGTCTCCAGTTTCAGGGCGGGGCGGCAGCCTATCCAGCGCCTGGTTCAGCGCCCGCCGGAATTCCTCTATCCCCTTCCCGGACAATGAATCCACCGCCAGGACGGGTTTTCCTTCGAGGAAGGTTCCGGCGGTTTTCTCCCGCATATCCTCCATCACCAGTTCCACCCAGTCCGGCTCCGCTAAGTCGGTTTTGGTGACCACTGTCATCCCGTCCTTGACGCCGAGCAGGTTCAAGATGTCAAGGTGCTCCAGGGTTTGGGGCATCGGGCCGTCATCCGCCGCTACGGTGAGGATGGCGAAGTCCACGGTGGCGGCTCCCGCCGCCATATTGCGGATGAAGCGCTCGTGTCCGGGGAGGTCGATGATGGTAACGTCATCGCGGTAGAAGCCAAAGCCGAGGTCGATGGTTATCCCCCGCACTTTTTCTTCGACCAGGCGGTCGGTGTCCATCCCGGTCAGGGCTTTTACCAGTGAAGTTTTGCCGTGGTCTATATGTCCGGCGGTGCAGATAACTTTGTGGCGCATTTTAACGACGCAGGATTATATTAATGGTTTAAATTTCCAGATGTCAGATTCCCGACGCATTCACTTCGTTCACTTGCGGGAATGACAAATCGGGCAGGCGCTTATCAAACCTAAAGTGTTGCTTTTTATTGTTTTGGTGTTTGGCTGAAAGTGATTCACAGGTTATTAACGATATTATGGCTGTCAAAGGAGTCGCCGGTACCAGTTGCCGGTTTATTCGTCATTGGCGGATTTCCGGAAAGGGTGGTTCGCGAACCGCCCCTGCGAAGAAGGATCCAGGATTTACGCCGTGTGGCGTATAAGTCGCTCGGAATGACAATTGGCGGGTTGAAGAACCCACCTTACGATTTCCAAATTTCAGGGTCGAGGTTGGGGAAAAGGGGATCGGATTCTTCTACCCTCGACAGGTAATTCATCTCTTCGCCGGAAAGCGGTTCACCTTCAAGCAGTTTTTCCGCCATCTCCGCCAGGCGGCTGAAACGGTGATGGTGTTCGGCGAAGCGGGCTTCAGCGTAATCTCGAGCCGACCAGGTGGAAATCAGGAACTGCCAGTCGCTGCTTTGCGCCAGCAGCAATTCGCGGCCAAGCTGTTTCAGCGCTCGTTGAAGCGCGGGATCTTCCGATTCACCCGCTTTCTGAACAAGCTTCACCATTCTCGCTTCATCTTGATAGAGATGATTCCAGGTCCAGTTGGTGTTTTCGTTCAGCCAAATCCAGTGGAATCCTCCCTGCCCCCAGGAGCCTTCCGGCATCGACACCGCTTCGACCGGGGGATACATTTCCAGGTATTCCCCGGCGGTCCTAGGCTGGACATTACCTCGTTGGTGCATTTTACGCAGGACTTTTTCGATCCAACGCGGTCCCTCGAACCACCAGTGGCCGAACAGTTCAGTGTCGAAGGGGGCGACCAGAATGGGGGGCGCATCGGTTTCAGTTTGCGATTCGCGGAGGCGGTTTTCCACCAGTTGGACGAAGTGTTCGGCGTTTTCTTCGATGCGGCTTTCGACCGCTTCCGGCTGGTAAATCATCTTATCCGCGAGGTCGGCGTCGGAGGCGGTTACTCTCCAGTAGAGATGTCCGTTGGGAAAGCGTTTTTTATGGAATTCCAGATAGCTGCCGTCACCGGGATAGCCGCATTCGCCGGACCAGACCACCAGCGCTGTTTCCGGGTCTCGGGTGAATACCGCCACCGGCTCGCCTTCGGTGTAATCGCCGCCCACGATGTAGGGGCGGTGGGGGGTGCGTTCCCGCTCACTGCCGGGCGATTCAGTCCTGGCTGCTGCCATCCGTTCCCATAAGGCTTTCAGCGCGGGAAACCGTTCCAGATAGACATCCACTCCTTCCCCGCCTAAGAGCAGGTCGGTGTCGACTATGAAATAGCGTAAATTTTCAGCGGCGAGGTTTTGTTCAATGCCGGGACGGCTCGCGGTTGGGATTTCGCTTTCCACCGGGGTTTTCCATTCGTATCCGGGGCGGTAGGCGCATTCCGGCAGCCAGATACCTCGGGGAGGGCGGCCGTAGTGGGATTGGTGCGTCTCCACCCCCTGCTTAAGCTGGGCGCGGATGGAGTTGTCGGTTCCCAGGAGGGGGAGGTAGCCGTGGGTGGCGGCGCAGGTGATAATCTCCAGAGCGCCGGCTTGCTCCAGTTTTCGGAAGGCGCCGGGGATGTCCCGGTCATAACGCTGGGCGAAATCGTCCAACTGCCGCCGGTAATAATCGCGCCACATTACCGCAAGTTTCAGCATTTCCGGCTGCCCGGTATCGGTAAACTCCTTGATGTCATATTCCGCCGCTTGGATGCGCTCCTTCAGGTAGGCGGTGAAACCGGACTTGAATCTGTGATCGGAAAGCTGTTCGCTAAGCACCGGGGTGAGTCCGATGGTTACATTGGGGGGAAGGCCGTCGTCGGTCATATTTTGAAAAGCGTTAAGCAGAGGCAGGTAGCATTCCGCCGCCGCCTGGTAGAGCCAATCGGTTCCGTGAGGCCAGGTTCCGTGATATAACACATAAGGCAGGTGGGTGTGTAGGACGAAGGTGAAGGCCGGTTTTTGTTTCATAATTTGTCAGCATATTTTATTGAATATTATATGATTACATCTCGTTTCCGTGTTGATATTTTTAGAATCGCAGATGAATAATGATGAATCTCCCCTCGAAGCCCCCCCAAAAAGTCAACAAGTCGGCAGGTCTGCAAGTCAGCAAGTCCCCCGCTTGACACCACTCTTTTGAATAACTGATTGACACTGATTTTCACTGATGAATCAACCGTGTGCAAATGTACAGGTGTACACGTGTACAAGTCCACCCTAAAATACCCCGCAAATCAAAGCAAATTAAATATCACCAATCGCCAATCGACAATCAATAATCATCGCCGTAATTGCCGTCATAGCCAGTGAATATTTCCGTCAAACAGAGCGATTGCTTCGCTTCGTTCGCAATGACAGGATTCGGTGGGTTAAAATCCACACTACGGTTCTACACTTTTATACTTTTATACTTTCACACTTTTACACTTTCACACTTCATATAATCCCCCCTGCCCCCCTTTAGAAAAAGGTGGAAATGGGAGGGCGCCCTTTAAGAAAGGGGGGGAAACGATTTTACGAATTCACGAATTTCAGCAAATCTTCGAAGCGGTCGATCTGTTTTTCGGGGAGGTTGGCGATGGGGAGGCTGGTCAAGCGGTGGACTTTCTTGGGGGATTTCAGCATCACGGTGTGGTATTCCGCTATGTTTGCTCCGGTGAAGTCCCGTTCGGGATTATCCCCTATATAATAGAATTCCCCCTCTCCCAGCCAGAATTTCATCACTTGAAAGGGTAAAACGCTGGGCTTTCGGCTTTCGTATCCCAGCACTTCGGTGTACAGTACAGCGTCCATAATCCGGTTCAGCCCCAACGCTTCTACTTTATTCATCTGGGCGGAGAGGACGCCGTCGGTGATGATTCCCAGCTTGCAGCCTCGGGCTTTAAGCTCCAGTAGAGTTTCCCTCACTTCCGGTGGGAGTTCAAGCTGCGGCTTATGAGTGCGGTAGCGGTAAATAAGATATTGCTTGACTTCCTCCGGGTCGGGAACGCCCAATTGCACCAGGGATTTATAGAAGACCTGGCCTCTGCCGCGCTCGTTCAAGCCTTTGATGAATGAGGTATAGACCTTTTCCGAATCGATGGAGTAACGTTCCGAGATTATTTCCGCGCAGTGTTTCAGGGCGCTTTTCACCCAGTCTATTTCCGGGAAGAGGGTGTCGTCCAGGTCGAAGACGAAATGCTTACAAAGAGCTTCTTTGCGATGTCCTTTCATAGACTCAATTCGATTTTTATGTGAATGATTATTTCCTCTGCAGTTCTTTGGAGGTCTTCAGCGGCTTCGAACCATTTGATTCTGCTGTCGCGGCGGAACCAAGTCATCTGGCGTTTAGCGTAGCGGCGGGTGTTGCGTTTAATCAGCGCCGCAGCTTCTTCAAGGCTCAATTTTCCCTCAAGGTAATCGTAAATTTCGCTGTAACCGGGGCTGTTGAGGCTGTTCAGGTCCCGCTGGTAACTCTGGTTCCGGAGGGCTTTCACCTCTTCGACGAGGCCCGCTTCAATCATCCGCTCCGCCCGGTCTTCGATACGGTCGTAGAGTCGCTGCCGGGGCATATTCAAGCCGCAGAAGAGTCCTTCGAAGGGGCCCGGGCGCTGGACTCGCCCCAGCTCTGAAATGGGCATCCCGGCGGTTTGGATGATTTCCAGCGCCCGCACCAGCTTCTTTCGGTCATTGAGATGGACAATATCGGCGTATTGGGGGTCGAGGCTGCGCAGGCGCTTAAACATCGCTTCGGCGGCGCCGGAGTCATATTCGCGCTCCAGCTTTTCGCGCAGCGCCGGGTCGCGGGACTCCCCCTCGAAAATTCCATCGGTGAGGGCTTTGATATAGAGTCCCGCGCCGCCGACTACTATCGGTAATTTCCCGCGAGACTTAATGTCCTGAGCCGCTTGTGCCGCACAGCGGACGAATTCTCCGGCGGAGAAGACCTGGTCGGGATTTAGAATATCGAGCAGATGGTGACGGACGAGGGCTAACTCTCCCGGTGAGGATTTGGCGGTTCCAATAGTCATTCCCCGGTAGATTTGGCGCGAATCTGCGGAGATTATTTCGCCCTTAAGTTCTTCGCAGACAGCAATCCCCACTGCGGTTTTCCCCACGGCAGTGGGGCCCAAAATCACGGGTATTTTAGTTCTGTTCGACAAAGAACAACCGTTTCACTTTTTCCGTCCGAAGCGGCGGTCGAGTTCGTCCATAGTAATCTTGATATATGTAGGCCTGCCGTGCGGGCAGGCGAAAGGAGTTCCGGTACGGAAGAGGTTTTCAATCAGGCTTACCATCTCTTCGGGAGTGAGGGAGTCTTCGGTTTTGATGGCGGCGTGGCAGGCGAAGGCTGCGGCTGCGGCTTCGGCGCGGTCGGTCAGTTTTTCCGCGTTTTCGCGGTAATAGTCCAGGATGTCCCGCATCAGGCGGACTTCATCGGAGATTTTCACGCCCGAAGGGACGGCTTCAATCAGGTAGGAGCGAGGACCGAAGGGTTTCACGATGAATCCCATTGTCTCCAGGAAGGGAAGCAGTTCCTCGAAGGCTCCCGCTTCAGGCGGGGGCAGTTCCATCATACTGGGGAACAGCAGTTTCTGGGGTGAGCCGTTCTTATGCGACAGGTTTCGGAGCGCCGCCTCGAAGAGGATTCTTTCGTGTGCGGCGTGCTGGTCTATTAGGGTCATTCCATCCTTGACCGGGGTGACGATGTATTTTCCGTGGAGCTGGAACATTTCTTTGGGGATGTAGTGTCCGGCTGATTTATCATCTAGGGCCGGCGCAGGTTTGCCGCGGGTTTCCGCCGGGACATTGGCGGCTGAGGGGGTCGGTTTTTCGAAGAGGGTGGAGTATTCTTTCAGGGTTATGCGCTGACCGGTTTCACGCGGGAATGGAGGTCGGCTCGCTGTCCTCTCCGTGTGATAATCCATACTCATCACCGCCTCCACTCCCAGGGCTCTAACCACCGCCCTTCGAGCGAAGTCCCCTACCTGTTTGGCGCGTCGGAAGCGGACTTCGGTTTTGGCGGGATGGACGTTAATGTCAACCTGGGAGGAGTCGGTTTCGAGGAAGAGGACATAGTAGGGGAAATTTCGCGTCCCTTCCTCCTTTTGAAAGACCTGATTGATTCTTGCGGCTAACATCTGGTCGAGGATTCTGCGGCGGTTGAGGAAGAGGTATTGGTGTTCTCTGGTTCCTCTGGCGCGTGAGGTGTCGCAGATGAAGCCGGAGATTTTATAATCGCCTTCGGCGAATTCGACTTCCACCAAACCCTCCAGGTAAGAATTCCCCAGGAGGTCAGCTATCCTCTCTTTCAGCGAAGCGGGGGGGGTTTGGAAGCGTAAGCGGTTATCCTGGTAGTATTTCCATTCCACTTCCGGTCGTGAGAGCGCCAGGGCTCGGAACACCGCCAGGCATCGTTTCCCTTCCCATTCGGGGGATTTGAGGAATTTTCGGCGGGCGGGAGTGTTGTAGAAAAGGTCTCTTACCGTGACCACAGTCCCTTCCGGGCATCCCGCGGGCGCGAAGGCTTTTTCGGCGCTGCCTTCAATCACGATGCGGTATCCATCGTCGGCTCCGTTCAGTCTGGAGACCGCTTCCACTCTGGCTACGGAAGCCACCGACGCCAGCGCTTCCCCCCTGAAACCGAGGGTGACGATATTTGCCAAATCCTTGGCGGAGGCGATTTTGGAGGTGCTATGGCGCTGGAAAGCGAGCCTGAGGTCTTCGCCGGACATTCCCATTCCGTTATCTGCGACTCTGATGAGCCTGGTCCCGCCCGCTTCGAGGGCGAAGGATATGGAATCGGCACCCGCATCGAGGGAGTTTTCCGCCAGTTCTTTGAGGGCTGAGAAAGGCGCCTCCACCACCTCGCCGGCGGCAATCTGGCTGATGGATTTTTCATCGAGGATTCTGATGATACCGGTCATAGTATGGAACTCCGGACTGTCAGCCGCTTATTTTCTTGGTGACCACTTTGAGGATTTGGTCGGCTCCGACTCGGACTTCAGCCAGCATTCGGCTCATCTCCCTGAATTTTTCCTGGGCCCACTCGCGGTCTCGCAGTATAGCGAGGTTAATCTGCACATTGAGTGCAGCGGCTTGCGCCGCCGCCCCCGCCATCAGCGCGGCTACACCGGCGTCCGAGACTGCGTTGATGTTGCCTTTATCCGCCGCCGCCTGCGCCAAAGGGAGGATTTGGCAGCAACGCTGCATAGTTTCGAAGGGGACTTCAGCCGCCTTTTTGGTGGCGGCTTCTATTGCGGCGCGGCGGGACGCCTTTTCATCATCGGTCTCTTTCGGCAGCCGGAAGGTCTCCAGAAGGCTGCGGAAGGCTTCGGCGTCTTCATTGACCAGTTCCTGGAAACGGCGCCGCAGTGTTTCGGATTCCTTCAGTATTTCCTTCATTTCAACGGCGACCTCCTCGTATTTTTTTTTGCCTATGGTTAGGTTGCATACCATGGAGGTCAGGGCTGCGCTCATTGCGCCGCCGATACCGGCGGCTCCACCTCCGCCGGGCGTGGGTTTAGCCGAGGCTAAATCGTCGAGGAATTCGCCCAAGGGTTGTTCTACGGTCATAAAGTCGTCCTTAATACTTTTGTTATCCTGCCGTAATCGGTCGGTCTTACTAATTTTCCAAAACTATCCCCATACTCCTTTTCAGGTCTGCCAGCGCTGTGAGGTATTGGTAGCGCGAAGCGATTTCGCGGGCTGAGGCTTCTGTTAATGCGGTGCGAGCGTCCATCAATTGGAGTTGGCTGCACATTCCTTCGGCGTAGATTTTTTCTGTCATTCGATACCCCTCAGTCGCCGCTTCCAATCCCTTGGCGGCGGCACGATGCTGGGCAATTTTTCCCCGGATGGTGAGGAATGCGGCGTTGACGTCCTGGGCTACTGCCTGCTCGGTCCACTTTATTTTCATTTGGACCTGACGGCAGGATATCTTGGCAATCTCGCATTGCGCTTTAGAGCGGAAACCGTTGAAGAGGTTCCAGGAGAGCACACCGGACAGCATATAGTAGTCGGCGTCCTTATCGAATTCATATTTTTCACCTTGAATACCGTAGTCGAAGGCTGCAGAAAGCGAGGGCAGGAAGAGCGCTCTTGAAGCGCGGCGTGATTCCTGCAATGCAGCCAGTGTTTCCTGCAGTAGTTCGAGTTCCGGTCGAGTCCTCCGCGCTCGGTCGATGGATTCCTCCATCGACAACTCAATTTCAGCTGCGGAGCCGGGTTCGGCGGGAAGGGCAATTTCCGCGGTCAATGGTTTGCCGAGGCTCAGGTTGACGGCTGACTGGGCCAGCCGGACTGCGGTGCGGGCTTCTATCAGGCGCGCTTCGACCGCTGCGAGTTCGGCCTTCGCCCTCAGGACATCACTTCGCGGAGCGGTCTCCGCCTCGAATTTAGCCTCCGTTGCTCGGAGTTGTTCCTTCACCCGGGAGACTTCTTCTTCAGCTACTTTCAGCATTTCCCTCGCCCGGAGGAAGGAGAAGTAGTCCTTTCGGACGTTAAAAGCGGTTTCGTTTTGGGCGGCGCGGAATTGGGCTTTGGCGGCGTTTTTCTTCCTTTTAGCGGCTCGGTAGTTATAATAGATGCCGCCTCCGGCGAAAATGGGCTGGGTAATGCTGATTGTGGTCTCCTGCTCCCGCTCGCGGATGAAGGGGATTTCTCGGGGAGGGACGTCCACGGGGAGGATTGCCGGGGGCATAAAGTCGTTGACGTCGATTCTCATTACCCTTCCGCCGTCAGCCCAGGTTTGGCGGCTTCGGAAATCCGCCTGGGGCAGTAGATTTCCCCAGGCTGCTTTAGCCTCGTAACGGGCGATGTCGAGCCGGGAACGTTTCGCCAGGAGGTCAGGATTTCCTGCCAAAGCCTGCGCCACATAACGGTCTGCCAATTCCCAGGCTGTCTGCGCTATAGCGGCGCAGGAAAAACCAAGAAATATCACAACCGCGCAAAGCCCTGATGAAATAGTCATCGGTATTTGTATGTCCATCTCCTTATTATAAGGAAAATTACACCTACATAACGAACTTTTACCGAATATAAGCTAATATATTAAACAAATTAGATAACTTTATCAAGAACCGACCGAGAAATACCTTAAGGCATTCCCACGGCGGAGCATGGGTCAAGGGCGAACGGTCGTTCTCCCCTTATAAAATCCAATATCCCAAATCCTAATTTAAATTAATTATCTCAGAAACTGCGGCGCTCAGGCATTCTTTTACTTGATTTTCAGATAAATATTCTATAAATTTAGGGTTTAAGACTTACCGCATTTTTCTGCGGGCGAAAGTGGCGGAACTGGCATACGCGCTGGATTTAGGATCCAGTGTCTTCGGACATGGGGGTTCGAGTCCCCCCTTTCGCACGGATAAGCCGTTGACATATTACCGCGGCGATGCATCTTGTAGAATGAAACGATACCAGATGATGAAGCGTTCAAGTCATTATAATTAAGACAATAGAGGATAAGATTGAAGGTAGAAACGAAACAGGTCGAGAGTTATCAGATTGAAATGCTGGTCGAGGTTCCCCGGGAGCGTTGGGATTCCCTTCTTTCCGCGACATTCAACGAGTACCGAAAGAAGGTTAAGATGGATGGTTTCCGCTCCGGCAAGATTCCCGCGGGCCTCATTAAGAAGATGTATGGGAAAGTTATCGAAGCCGAATCCGTGGACAAAGCTCTGCAACAGTTTTACAAGGAAGCGTTGAATCAGGAGAACATTGAAGCCATCTCCCCCGGTGATATCACCGAGTACGATTACAGCGGGGATAATCCCTTCACCTTCAGAGTCTTGGTCGAGGTGGAGCCTGAAATCGAACTTCAGGGTTTGGATAACATTAACACTTTTATCGAAGACGTCCAGATTGAGGATGAGGATATCGATACCGGAATCAGCGTATTGCGGGAAGAGCGCGCTATAGTCAGCTCCAGCGATGAACCGGTGAAGCCGGGAGACCTGCTCACGGTCAACATTCAGGAGATGGACAAGACCGGAGTGCCGGTGCTGACTCACAGTTGGAAGGATATCCCTCTGGAGGCGGGGAAGGGGCAGTTCGGACCCGATGCCGATGAGAAGCTGCTGGGCAGCCGCGCCGGGGACAGCATAGCCTCCACTATCCCTGCAAACGAGGAGGAGGGAGAAAAGGGAGAGGAAAAATTCTACAACTTTGAAATCATTGAAGTCAAAACCAAGGAACTGCCAGAGGTGGACGATGATTTCGCCCGGAGTGTTGATGAGAAATTCCAGACGCTGGCACAGCTTCAGGAGGGTGTAATGAGCCATCTCCAGGTTCGCAGCGGCCAGCGCGCCAGGGCTCGGATGTTCGGGCGGATGGTGGAACATCTGGTTGAACACAACCGGGTGGACGTGCCGCCCTCGATGATAGATATGTATCTGGACCGCATGATGGAGGGGGCGCGGCGCAACGGTGAAAAAATCGACGAGAAGAGTTTCCGGGAGAATTACCGTAATTCAGCCATCAGAAATCTTAAATGGTATCTGCTGCGCAAAAAGCTGATAAAGGAATTCGAGTTGGCGGCGGCGCCGGAGGAGATGGAGGCTGAACTGGAACGGATAGCCGAGAGCGGCGGTTACAGCATTGAAACGGTGAAGAGCATTTATAAGGAAGAGAAACAGCAGGACCGGATGCGCGATGATATTGAGGAGCGGAAAGTATTGGAATTTCTGGAGGGCAAAGCAAAAATATCCACTCGTAAGGTTCCATACCGAGAATTTATGGGAACCCCCGGAGATTAGACTATTAAGACATTTGTATCAATCTACCGATGTGAAGTGCAAGTGTCATTCTGGCTGCGCCGGAATGACTATCTTGCTTATGACTTCATATAGCTATACTGTTACAGACATTTGATGATATCGGCTTTGAATAAGCCGACTTACATTCTATTTTCGGATTGAAATCCGGTTTCCTCCGATTATTCGCGCAAAAAACCTAACTTAACATAGATTGACCAAAACACGCTGCGAGGGGAGAGGACAAACCCTCATGCGAGGGTCTCTTTCGCGACCTCGCACAACTTAAGATGAGAATTCACGGCTCGCGAATTTGCGCTACCTCTATTTTCAGGATAAATAATCTTTTTGTAATAAAATTCGGAGTCCAGTAAAGTGCAGAGGGCAAGGTCAACCATGTTTCCCGGGGATTGCTTTCGGTATGACCCGGGAGAAACGATTCTCAAAGAGGGCCAGGGTTCCAATTTCATCTACATCCTCACCAACGGAACACTGGGCGTCTACAAGGGGGAAACTAAGGTATCCGACATCACCGGCCGGGGGACAGTGTTTGGGGAGATGAGTTCGATTCTGGGAATGCCTCGAACATGCACCGTAAAAGCTGATACCGAAAGCGAGGTGGTGGTGTATCGCGGGGGTATCGACGGGATTTTGAAGAAGTTCCCTTCTATCACTCAGAAGATTTTGCGCACTATGGCGGAGCGGCTGGTGAATCTGGATGACGGTTATTCGGAAATCCAGCAGCGCTTCGATTCGCTGCAGGAGGAGTTGGAAAAAACCAAGCAGCAGCTTGAGGAAGCCACTAGGGAGAAGCAGGAGCTGCGTCAGGTAGCCGACACTCTGGACCGCGCCGGCGACAAAGTGCGCAAGATAAGAGAAATGAAGCGCGATTCCGACGACCATTTCCGTGCCCGGATTTCGGACGAGGATTTGGAAGATGTATCAGCCAAAGGACTATTCAAAAAAGGTTGGAAATCGAAGGACCTGGAGCTATGAGCGATGAAGGTCGAGGCGCCTTTTTACCACAGCGATGATTCCAGACTGGTATGCGAGATATGCCCCCGCGGCTGTAAACTGAGGGAGGGACAGGAAGGCTATTGCCGGAGCCGGATGAACATCGGGGGAAAGCTCTACGCCACCAATTACGGCCGCACCGCTTCAGTCGCCCTCGATCCTATCGAGAAAAAACCGCTCTATCATTTCCGTCCGGGGGAACTCATCCTCTCGGTAGGACCCAACTCCTGCAACCTCTCCTGCAAATTCTGCCAGAATTGGGAAATTTCCCAATCCCGAATCCCCACCCGCGAGGTCACCGCAATAGAATTAGCCGATGTCGCTCAGCAGCACGGCTCCACCGGAATCGCCTACACCTACACCGAACCGCTGATGTGGTATGAGTTCGTGCGGGACTGCGGCGCCGAATTCCACAAGCGCGGTATGGCGAACATCCTGGTCACCAACGGATACATCAATCCAGAGCCTTTCGCCAAGCTTATCCCCCTCATCGACGCTATGAATGTCGATTTAAAGTCGATGGACGACAGTTTTTACCGCCGCCTCTGCGGGGGAGTGCGGCTTCAGCCGGTTTTGGATACCATCACCGCCGCTTACAAAGCCGGGATTCACGTGGAACTGACACAGTTGTTAATTCCGGGCGAGAACGATTCGGAGGAGCAGATTAACCGGACGCTTCACTGGGTCGCGGAATTGGGGAGGGACATTCCCCTGCATTTTTCCCGCTATTTCCCCCGCTATAAAATGCATACTCCGGCGACGAAAAGCGAGACTCTGGAGCGGGCATATCAGCTCGCCAAGCGGGAACTGCAGTGGGTTTATGTGGGGAATATCGCTCTCAATGTGGGCGCTCATTCGGAATGCCCCCATTGCGGAGAAGTTTTAGTGGAGCGCTGGGGTTATACGACCAAGGTGCGCGGCTTGCGGGGGAATAGCTGCGGGAAGTGCGGGGAGAGGTTATATTTTCATTGAGAAGAGGTTCCGCTGCTCCTGCATAACAGGATTCATTTAACACTTATAAATACAAGAAGATGGATTCCCGCTTTCGCGGGAATGACATCCTTTTTCTGTCATTCTTTTCAAGAATGACTCCAATAAAAAAAGGCTCCCACCTTCAGGCAGAGCCTCACCAGACGATCCTGTCCATTTGTTCTTCATCCTATAAATGCTACCGCAAGAATAGACACCTTCCACTTTAAAAATAATACAATGGGAAACCGCGGGGCAATCAGGTCAATCGTGAATTATCCCTGCAATAGCGCCGGGAGAGTCAAGTAAGATATTTTTAGCGTCCGGCGCTGACGGTTTCGACGTTCCAGGGTCCGGTCCCGGATTCCTTGATTTTGAGGCTGTCCTCAGCGGTGGAATCGCGCTCCGCCGCGGCCAGGTTGAGCGACTCTTTTTCGGCGGTTTCAACCGCTAATGTTCCCGGCTGCATCACGTGCGTTTCCTCGTAGATAGCGCCGGCTATCAACACCATCGCCACTCCGGCGGCGTAAGCAAGCAGGCGGGGCGCGACACTCCATTGCCGGGCGCTCCCCTCGGTTTCAAGCTCACTCAGCCTTTTGTCGAGTCGGAGTTCAAATCCTGCAGGAGCTTGGTATTTAGGGGCTTGTGCGAGCAGGTTGTGGAGATTATTCATCTCCAAGGTAAAGGAAGAACAAAACGGACATTGTTGACGGTGACTTGCGATTTCGGGCGAATTTTCAAACGGGAAACGGCTTTCATAATCTTCGCAAGATATCATAAGCTTTCTCCCAATGAGATTAGGGTTTAGCTCCCTCCTCTGAAGCTCAAATTCGCCCCTCCCCAAAGGCAAGAATCGGCAGCGTAATTAAATAGCACCGCGAGGATTATGTCAGGGAATCAGATAGTGACGGCAGGCGCTCCTCTGCATTTCGGTGAAAGCCTCACAAGCTCAGCCGAAGATTTAGATTGATGAAATCCGCTCGGCGGCGATTCGTCAACAGGCAGCGAATAATGTGGTTATGTTTTGAGTTGTAGAAGGTGAAGCTTTAACAATTACCGATTGCAGACTCCTAATTTAATGGTAACCGGTTTTTAGCGTGCGCCAGAGTTTTCCTGCGGCGAAAGAACATGCTTCAGCAGTTTTTGCAAGCGGTTCCTGCCGCGGTTGACTCGAGATTTAATAGTTCCTAACGGTACTCCTACTATTTTACTTATCTCTTCATAGGAAAGTTCCTGCACATCCCGTAAAATTATCACTTCTCGAAAAGTTTTTGGCAGTTTTCCTATCGCCTCCCGGATATGTTCACCGATGATAGTGTCCTCCGTTCCTTTTTCGATGTTGACCTTAGTGTCGGGTAACTCAAAGGTTTTACCTTCGTCGGGGGATTGAGAGATGGAGTAGAATCTGCGCAGATTCTGCCTCCTGATTTCGGTTTTAGTGAGGTTGATGGCGATGGTGTAAATCCAGGTGGAGAACTTGGCGATTTTCTGGTAGCGGTCTCGGTTGCGGTAGACTCGGACAAAGGTCTCCTGAACGATGTCCTCGGCGAACACGGGATCTTTCAGCATACGGGACACATAATTGAACAGCGGGTCTTTATAGCGGGCAACCAGTTCATTGAAGGCGTTGATTTCACCGTTTTGGAAACGTTCAATCAGGTCTTCATCGCTGACTTTCTTTCTATTATCGCTTTTCTCCGCCAATAATTTCATCCACTAATTCGATTAAGAGGGCTTCGTCTTCCCCCCCGGCGCTTTTCAGGCGGGCGTCGGTTTCCTGCAGTTTCAACAGGGCGCTTTCCACTTCTTTCACAGAATAACTTCCGCTGTGTTCAAGGAGTTTCTTCAGCTTAAAGGGGTGCATAATTTTCTTGTCAATGTATTTTTCGGGTCTGGCGCCGCGGGACTTGATTTTCAGCGCCAGGTTCAAATCTTCAAACAGCGATTTCAGCCTCCACATTATTGCGCCGGGCTTTTCGCG
Organism: uncultured bacterium; assembly: GCA_964421875.1. Classification (GTDB taxonomy): domain Bacteria; phylum Electryoneota; class Tariuqbacteria; order Tariuqbacterales; family Tariuqbacteraceae; genus CAYQZD01. The sequence goes on along the minus strand of CAYQZD010000015.1, from coordinate 27,052 downwards.
GTTTCTCAGCATATCAAGCAGGGCGTGCTGCGCCCGCTTCATCTCTCTGCCGGAGACAGCGTCGGAAAACTGCCAGATGTCGGCGGCGCCTCCGAGGTCGATGAAGTCCCGCATTCTCTCCAGCGTGAGTTTTTCGCCAGCATCCGCCATATTGTCCGCCTGTCGGAGCCAGCCGCTTATCTGATAAAGGTCAACTTCGGAGTCCGCCAGGAAGGAAACCAGTCCGCTGTCCAGCTCCCTTTCAGGGACTATCGACTGCAGTATTCGTTGGAACTCAGCCCCTTTGGGCGCGGCGAGGTTTACCCAGGCGTAACGGTCGCGAAGTTCGGCAATCGATTTAACTCTAAAATCGGGCTTTCCATCGTAGGACAGCGCCACCACCACCGAACTCAGGTCTCCCTCCAGAGCTTCCGTAATGTTCTTATACCTGCGGGTGTCGACTTCGTTGAATCGTTTCAACAGCAGCAGCCGGCGCTGAGACATTATGGGGAGGGAACGGAGGCTGTTGATGAAGGCGTCGTAGCGGAACTCGCTGCCGTCCAGCACTTCCAGGTCGAAGTCTTCCGCACCGGGTTGAATCAAGGCTGTTTTCAAGGCGTTCTGACATTGGAGGTGGAGGTACGACTCCTCGCCGGTTATAAAGTAGACCGGAGCGATTTCGCCCGATTCGATATTCTTGCTGAATTGAGTATATAGCATTTATTGATATTCTGGAAGAGGCTGTTTCCCAAATGCTTAGTATGTGCTGTTGACTCTCCACAATTGACAGCATATTCAATATTAATAATCATTTGGTGTCGGGTGCGGAGACCCGACACCACGGCAAATAATCAACATCAAGGGAATGCCGCCGGGATGGAGACCATCCCGGCTCCACTGTTCAAGGCTCAGACTGCGGATAGTTAGTCCGATAATGTCATTGTGAGTACATCATCCGTACGGCTGGAGGATACAATCCTCAAGGCTATATTAATCAATAAGATTGCTTCGCTTCGCTCGCAATGACAATGATTGTTTTCGATATTCTCAAACCCACTACGTGCGGGTAAACTGCACCGCATTGCATCAAGTCAGGAAAAACACAATCATTCCCAGCGCGATACAGTAGGGCGCGAAAAAGTGGAGACGTCCCTGACTGACAATCTTCAACATTATGTGTATCGCCGCATAACCCACGATTCCGGCGGCGAGCATTCCGGTTAGAACCACCAATAGCTGGTCAGACGATACGGCGCTGACATCCTTTCCCTCATACACTGCAGCGCCCAGTATCGCCGGGATTGAGAGCAGAAAGGAGAACCTCGCCGCATCGTCGCGTTCGATACCCAGATGCAGGCTGGCGGCGATGGTAGCGCCTGAGCGGGATATTCCCGGCATTATGGCGGCCGCCTGCGCTATTCCCACCAATACCGCGTCGAGCCATTTCAGACTCCAGAGCTTTTTACCGCGGGGCCGCGCCGGGATGGTAGTCAATAGGATAACACCGGTGAGCAAGAGCATCACCGATGCCATTTTAGGACTGCCGAAAGCGGATTCCATAAATCGGTTCAGGGTGAATCCTACGATGACAGCGGGAACGGTTCCTAAGATAATCAGCAGGAGAGTTTTCCTGCCGGCGGTTTCCCTGGGGATGAAAGCCCCTCTGACAAGCTTAAGGACTTCACTGCGGAAATACACCAGGACGGCTATCAAGGTGGCGAAATGGACGCTTACATCGAAGAAAAGTTCGGGCTGTCTCAAACCCAGAAAATGCTGCCCGATCACCAGATGCCCTGAACTGGAGATGGGGAGGAATTCTGTCAACCCCTGGATAACGCCCAATAATAACGCTTGAAGATAGGTCAATTTCACTCCTCTTCGAAGCGCATCGAAGTGCTTTTACCGCCATCCAGCGTCGTTTCCGCCAGCAGGATGAAGCCTGCGCCGGTAAACCTATAGAAGCTGATGCTCTGATTGTTTCTGCGCGCCGAGGGGAAGATGAAATCGTATCTTACCCCGTTATAGACAATCTTGCGCTCGGGGGATTTTAAGGAAAGGTCCAGTATATCGGCATTATCGAGGGCGAAATTCATACAGTCGAAACCGAGAGCCACCAGTTCCGAGGGGCCGTACCCTTTAAATTCTACAAACTCAGCCAATGACCTGGAGGCTCGGTTTTCGATTCCGGGCGCCCTGCCCCATCCCACCAGCTTAAGCTGTTTCAGATGGTCTTTCAGGTTATCCAGTTTTTCCCAAGTGAAGGCAACCGCGGGGCAGAAAAGATGAGTGTTAAAATTGTAGAAGGCGAACTGCGGAATATACATATCGACCTCGTCCCAGCCCAATGGAAAAACGAAACCATCGAAACAACTCAGGGTGATATTGTTCGAATCCACCTCCGAACGCTGGAAGCGCGCCTTTTCCACGATGGATTGCCGGTGCTTCCCCCATAAATGCTCCTGGATAGTGTCATTGAGGGCGGTTACTTTGAAGCTGTCTTCACCGGCTTCCGTTAAGAATTTCGCTTCCATCCCATTAGCATCCTCCGCTGCGATGAAGAGTGAATCTTTCTCCAGCATACGGTTAAGGGAATCGTCGTAGGTATAACGGAATCCGAGGCGTCGGAGGCTTTTGAAGTTGTCGCCCAGGTTCATCGCTTCGGAATAATACCACTCCTCGCCGGCGATTTCAGCTTCAAGCGCATTGACTTTATCGATGAAGGCTTCGGCGAAACGGGCGCGGGGGTTATCCAGGGGCGCCAGTGTAACGAAACGACGGAGTCCCATTCCTCCCACAGCGAAATCCGCCAGGGCGTTTCCCATACTTTCAAGGTCGGGGGCAAGCTGCCAGATGTTATCGCTCATTTTCCAGAGACCGGGATTGACGTCTCTGGCTACGAAAAAAGGAATGTCCAGATGCGCCGCCGCCGCCGCCGCCAACAGCGATTCCTCCCCTTGATAAAGACTGATAATCGATAATGCGCCGGAACCTGTCAGGCTCCTGAGATCAAAGTATATGTCTAAGAGACTGCCCTCAATTGCCTTAATCTCCAGCGCCGGCAGCAGGTTTCCTATTTTCCGTTGATAGATATTCAGAGCGACCTTCATACCTTCCAGGATTTCCACAGCGGCGCTGTCTTCCGGAGGCGTCAGAACCACGATTCTGCTAAGTTTTTTTCTGGCCTCTATCAAACCTTCAAGACAGTCTTTGGCTTCTTCAGGGGAAAATTCCGCCAGGCTGGACAATTGCGCCAGTGATAATCCCTGCAGCAAGGGCTCCAGTCTGTCTTCCGCCAGGTTTTTCAATGATAGTTCGGTTTCACCACTCAACAACAACAGGAGTTTTTCCGCCGCGTCCATCTTGCGGTTCAGGGCGAATTTAATTTCAGCCTCGAGAAAAAGGGTATAATCGCGGAAAGGGCTCCGGGGATATTCGTTCTTAAGCTGGTTGACCATTCTCATCGCTTCACCAAACTGCCGCATTCTGACATAGGAGCGAGCGAGCAGGTAGAGCCCGTCATCCCGGTAGGGATTCTCCCTTTTACGCGAAATCAAGGCCTTTAAGTCATTCACCGCTCCGGAATAATCGCCTTTCTGGAATTTCTCCAATCCCTGGGTCAGCAGAACTTCCGCGGAGTTCGGTGGAGCGCAGAATCCGCCGGAGTGGGTCAGCGCCAGGAGCGATAATGACAGCAGTGTGATAACAGCAAGTTTCTTCATACGACACATAATGCTAAAAACAGGTTCCTTTGTAGAAAAATTGCTATAAGAAGCCTTAGTAAAACAATCATTCTATCTGAGCTTCGATCAACAAAATGACGATCAAGGCAAAAAAAAGGGACCGGTGTTCGAGGATTATCCTACCATAATAGCACAAAATCAGATAAAAATCAATATTCAATCCGCAAATACCAGTCCCTTTCAGGGGGACTTGATAATATTTTCGTAAGACTTTACTGAAATGAAGTCTGCAATAACACCGCTGTCATTCCGACTTGTCCGGAATCTGACAGCAAATTAGTTGATGTTCAGATTCCCGACGCGTTCACTTCGTTCACTTGCGGGAATGACAAAATGGGTAAGCGCTTCACATAGCTAAATTGATACAGTTTTTTCGGTTCTTCGCTGAATCGTGTGGGTAAACTGGTTCTATTAAGAATAATTGCTTGACTGTCTATAAACAAATCCCCCTAAATCCCCCTTTTCCAAAGGGGGACTTTAAGATTCCCCCCTTAGAATAAGGGGGGCAGGGGGGATTTCTAACAATACACCATTGTTTATTTACCCATACAAAACAGCGAGGAACAGTTTTTCTACCCCCCATTCAGGATATAGGGCTTTACTCGACCGTCACGCTCTTGGCTAAATTGCGGGGTTGGTCTATATTGCATCCCCGGAGAACCGCTATGTGATAAGCGAGGAGCTGAAGCGGAATCACCGTCAGTATCGGCATCAGATGGTTGGCGGTTTGGGGGATGAAGATGACCTCCTCCGCCTTGCTTTTTATCTCCTCGTCGCCTTCGGAAGCGATGGCTATAACACGGCCGTCCCGCGCCAGCACTTCCTCGATGTTCGACATAATCTTCTCGTAGGTTCCGTTCTTAATGGCGATGAAGACCACCGGCATATCCTTGTCGATGAGCGCGATGGGTCCGTGTTTCATTTCGGCGGCGGGATAACCTTCGGCGTGGATGTATGATATTTCTTTGAGTTTGAGCGCCCCTTCCATAGCTACGGGGAAATTGTAGCCGCGTCCCAGGTAGAGGAAGTTGCGCTGGTCTTTGAAGCGTTGGGCTATTTCTTTGATAACATCGTTCATCTCGAAGATGGCTTTGATCTTGCTTTGAAGCCCTTTCAGTTCTTTAATCCATTCTTGCCCTTCCAGCACCGACATCCACTTGCGGCGGCCGATGAAAAGGGCAATCAAACTTAGAACCGTTATCTGAGAAGTGAAGGCTTTGGTGGAAGCCACACCGATTTCCATACCAGCATAGAGATAGAGTCCGGCATGGGCTTCTCGGGCGATAGTGGAGCCGACCACGTTGCATATCGCCAGGCATACCGCGCCCTTACACTTAGCTTCGCGCATCGCGGCCAGGGTATCTGCGGTTTCGCCGGACTGGCTGATAGCGATGATGACGGTGCCGGGCTCGATGATGGGATTGCGGTAGCGGAATTCTGAGGCGTATTCCACCTCGACCGGTATTTGGGCGAATTCCTCAATCATATATTCCCCAATCAGTCCGGCGTGGTACGATGTTCCGCAAGCGACGATGATGATGCGTTTAGCGTTGACCAGCCGGTCGCGGTACTTACCGATGCCGCTGAGGATTGAGGTCCCTTCCTGTTCCAGCAGCCTGCCGCGCATCGCGTCTTCGACGGTGTTGGCCTGCTCATAAATCTCCTTCAGCATAAAATGCGGGTATCCACCCTTTTCTATCTGCTCCACGGTAAAGGAGATTTTTTCACTCTTTCGCTTGACCGGCTTTCCCTGGAGTGTCGAGTGTTGGATTGAATCTCTGCTGAGCACCGCCATCTCCCCGTCATCGAGATAAACCGCCTCCTTGGTATGCTCCACAAAGGCTGCGAGGTCGGAGGCGATGAAGTTCTCACCGTTCCCCACTCCCAGCACGATGGGACTACCCATCCTCGCCACTACGATTCTATCCGGTTCACGGCTGGAAAAGACGGCGACGCCGTAGGTGCCCTTCACCTGGCTCAAAGCTTGGCGCACCGCCTCTGCCAGGTCGTTTTCCCGATAGTACTCTTGAACCAGATGAACCAGGGTTTCGGTATCGGTTTCGGTTCGAAACTTATGCCCTTTTCGGGATAGATCCAATCTGAGGGAGAGGTAGTTTTCAATAATGCCGTTATGTACCAGAGCCAGGTCGCCATTCTTATCGCTGTGAGGATGCGCATTCAAAGAGGAGGGAACGCCGTGGGTGGCCCATCGGGTGTGCCCGATTCCGGACCAGCCGGCCAGTTTGATTTCGCTGATGGATTTTTCCAGAGCGGATATCTTACCGATTTTTTTCTCAACCTGAATTCCTTCCGGTCCCAGCACCGCCAATCCGGAAGAATCGTAACCGCGATATTCCATTCTCTTCAGACCTGATATCAGTATCGGCACCACATCTTTATCTCCAATGTAGCCGATAATTCCACACATCTATAGGACTCCTTTATGGTTATATACTGTGATAGAGAAGAACCTTGATATTATATAATAAATAATAGTCATTCTTGATTATAAAAGGTGATGAAATTCACATCGGGAAAAATATTTCGTTATTAATCCTAAGATGTCGGAGCGTCACACGTGTCAATAATTTACATTCTTAGCTGCGTATGTCCGCTGCATTGACCATAGCGGTACTGACACTGTAGGTTAGTTAAAATGTCGGGTTCGAGGATGAACCCGACTCCATACATAAGTGCAAATAAAACAGTGGCGTCGGGATGGTCTCCATCTCGACAGTTTTCCACTCTTGTAATATAATCCTTTATGTCAATACATATAGCTGATAGTTCACTCCCATTCCACGGTGGCGGGCGGTTTGGTGGAGATATCATAGACCACGCGGTTGACGCCTCTGACCTCGTTGATGATGCGGTTGGACACCCTGCCCAGGAGGTCGTGCGGCAGCGGCGACCAAGCTGCGGTCATAAAATCGAAGGTATCGACGGAGCGGAGCGCCAGCACATATTCATAGGTTCGGGCGTCGCCCATCACTCCCACCGATTTCACCGGCAGCAGCACGCAGAGAGCCTGAGAGACGCGGTGGTACCAACCGGATTGCCTCAACTCCTCGATGAGGATTTTATCCGCACGGCGCAGGATTTCCAGACGCTCCTTAGTGACTTCCCCTAAAATCCTCACTGCCAATCCCGGTCCCGGAAAGGGGTGGCGCTGCACAATTTCAGGCGGGGCACCCAGCAGTTTTCCCACGGCTCTAACTTCGTCCTTGAACAGTTCCCGCAGCGGCTCAATCAATCGCAATCCCATCGCTTGCGGCAAGCCGCCGACGTTGTGATGGGACTTTATGGTCGCCGAAGGACCTTTCACCGAGACGCTTTCAATCACATCGGGGTAGAGCGTCCCTTGAGCTAAGAACTCAGCGTCGTTCCACTCACCAGCCGCCTCCTCGAAGACACGGATAAAGGTCTCGCCGATAATTTTACGTTTCATCTCAGGATCGGTCACGCCAGACAAAGCATTTATAAAGCGCTCGCCGGCGTCAACTACCTTTAAGTTAATCCCCAGCTCCTCCTTCAGCTTCTCCTCCACCAGTTCCCGGTCGCCGAACCTCAGTAGTCCGTTGTCCACGAAAACGGAGAGGGTTTGGTCCGGGGCGGCGCGGTGTAACAGGGCGGCGGTCACGGTGGAGTCAACTCCGCCTGAAAGGGCGCAAATCACCCGGCTGGCGCCTAGTGTCTCTCTTATTTTTTCTATCGCATGGTTCACAAAGTATTCCGGGGTCCAGTCCCCCCGCACTCCGCAGATATTAAAAGCGAAGTTGCGGATGATAGCCGCGCCGTCGGGAGTATGAGTCACTTCGGGATGAAATTGAACCAGGTAGAACCTTTTCTCCGGGTTTTCCATTGCGGCGAAGAATGCGTTCTCCGCCGAGCCGGTGTGAATGTATCCCGGGGGGAGCGAGGTCAGATGATCGCCATGACTCATCCAAACGCGGACTTCCCGCTCAAGCCCCTGAAAAAGCGGCGAGGGGGCGACAACGTTCAGAGTGGCGGGACCGAATTCCTGACGCCGGGCATTTTCCACCGTCCCCCCCTCTATCCGCCCGATGGCGTGCATCCCGTAGCAGATGCCGAGTATGGGCGCGCCCAACGTTAATAGCTCATTGTCGGGCTCCGGAGCGTCGGTCTCGTAAATGCTGGAGGGGCCTCCGGAGAACACCAGCCCCTGAGGCTTCATCGCCCGGATTTTCTCGAACGGGGTATTGAAGGGGTGAATTTCACAGTACACCTTGGCTTCACGGAGCCTGCGGGCGATGAGCTGAGTGTACTGGGAGCCGAAATCGATGATGACGATTATTTCGGGGATTTGTAGCAAAGCGGTTTTGTCTCTCGTTTTCGCCTTGTTTATTAAATACTAATCAAACTTCCAATCTGCGGCGCCGTCCGCCAGAAAATCGTGGTCGGTAAGGTCATAGTGAATAGGAGTGATGGATATATACCCCGCGGCAATCATCTTCTCATCGGTGTTGCCGTTCATTTCATCGGGGATTTTGTCCCCGTCCATCCAGTAGTAGGATTTGCCCTTGGGGTCGCTGCGGCGCTGAAACCGCTCCTTCCAGCGGGAAATACCCTGCCGGGTCCAGGACACCCCTTTGATTTTTTCGGCATCGAGAGGCGGCACATTAATGTTGAGAAAGGTCCCCGGCGGAAGCCCGTTTTTCAGAGTGTTTGCGGCGATTTTCAGGGCGAACTGGGCTGAGGGTTCGAAATTCTTAAAGACAAACGACGCCAGTGAAATCGCAACGGAGGGAATGCGGTTGATAGCTCCCTCCGTAGCGGCTGAAACCGTTCCGGAATAGAGGAGGTCGACGCCGGTGTTGGTGCCTTGATTGATGCCGGAGACTATCAGGTCGGGCTTACGGTCCAGCACCTCCGCCAGGGCGAACTTGACCGAGTCTGCCGGAGTGCCGCTGACCGCGGTGCCGAAAGGTTTTCCGAAGCGGTACCAGGTGAAGGCTCGCAGCGGATTGCGCAGGGTGATGGAGTGCCCCACCGCGCTCTGCTCGCTTTCGGGAGCGACCACCTTGACCTCCCCCAGTTTCCGCATCACTTTATAAAGCGCGTACAATCCCGGCGCGAAAATTCCATCGTCATTCGATATGAGTATAAGTGGTCTGGGCATTTAACCAATCATATTATCAGGTTTCAACGATTTATCGCAGCGTAAAGTCTTCGTAATCGACTATATATGCAATAAGAATAAGTGGTTGGTGTCGGGTGCGGGGACCCGACACCACGATAATGGGATCTAAGCAACAAGCCCCTCAAGAATGGCTATAATAGATCTTTACCTATTTCACGTACCCCATCGCTCGCAGCTTGTCTTTGGTGTTTTTATCCAGGGAAAGCCCTTCTACATCAGCGCCGATGAAATCCTCGTTTCTAACATAGGAATCGGTGAATTGCAGCTCAGGCTCGGCGGAGAACACTCCGGTCAAGGGTCTTCCTTCCATATAACTCCCCAGGGGAAAGCCCTGCCAGGCGAGGATGGTCGGCGCTACATCATAGATTGAAGCCCCTTCAACGACGGAGCCGGGCGGGATGTTGCGCCCTCGCATAACAATGGTTCCGACCAGCGCATGATAGGCGGAAATGGAGAAGGCTTTAGTTAGATAATCCTCGAGTTCTGCGGGCTTGTCGTCAAGATAGAGCAAGCCTCCTTCACCAGCCTCGGAAACGTTCTTTATGTAGGTATGACCGCTCACGTCCACATTTAGGACGAAGGGATGCGCTCCGTTTTCAAACCTCAACCGCTTCAGCGTTTCAGCGACGGACTCATAAAACCCGGCCTCGTCCACCTCGCCGACGGGATAGATAAACTGATGTTTATGGAGGCTTTGCGAATAGGCTTTATCTTCCAAGCCCAGAGTCTCGAACAGGTTGTCCACATCGACCCAGAAATAGTCGATTTCCTCGTCCTTCACCCGTTCCATTCCGTGGTCCGAGAGTACAATCACATCGATGGAATCGTCGAAGGATTTTAAAAGTTTTCCTAATACCCGGTCGTTGTAACGATAAATATCGCTCACAAAGCCGCCGTACTTATCCACTTCATCGGAGGTTACCCGGAATCCATCGGGGAAACTGTACTTCCACATCGAATGACAGACCACATCCACCCCGTTGTCGTAATAAACCGCAGCTTCAGGTCGGTGTTTTTTCACCAGCCGCAGGAAGATGTCGCTTCCCGCCTCAAGCACCGACTCCCGGAGGAACATATACTTGAAATTGTAATCCCGCAGTTTGAAGTTGTATTTTATCCCCTTAGCCAATAGCCTTCGCGCGGTGGCGCCGCTCAATCCCGTTTCCAGCAGCCGCCAGCCCTGGCGGGTCAATTTTATGACCGAGAAGCCTGCGGAGGTATGCAGCGCGTCGCTTATGGTATTCATCACGCCATACCCCGGCGGAAACGAAGTGTCGTCGCGCGCCAGCAGGTCAGGGACGATGAAACCGTTCATCCTGACCGGTGGCCAGCTAACCATCCAGCGGAACACTCCCACACTCCAGCCGTTCTGTTGGAGGATTTCCCAGAGGCGGGGCGCCTTGATGGCGGCGGCGGTATGGTAGAAACTGGTGATACCGTGGGTTTCGCGGCTCACGCCGGTGGCGATAGTGGTCCAGAGCGCCGGTGAAAAAGTAGGCTCTTCGGAAAGCAGTCCGCCGTAAGCCCCCTGCTTGATGAGGCGGTCGATGTTCTCCAGGTAACCCTTGGCGCGCATTGTGTCGATTATCGAAGGAGTGGCGGAATCTATTCCCACAATCAGCAGTTTAGGACAGCCATCCCTTACTTTCTGGGAATGTCCGGTGAAGAGGAAGAAGAGGCAGAGTAACGCAGCGATCCCCCACAGCGCCGGGCGGTTTTTCCACAGCAGCAGCGTGATTCCGACCGCGCCGACGGTCATTAGCAGCAATATCCAGTCGAGGGAACTCACCACCGCCAACAAAACCGCAACTATCAGCCCGGTGAATATCAGCGAAGCCTTCCCCCGATTATCGCCTAATTTAAAGAACAGTAGATTAAAGACATAATACAATACAAGAGTCGGCAGAACCACCAGTATCGCAGTGGTCGCCAGCCCGTCGATGAATACGGGAAGTTTTATCCACAGAATTAATCCAAGGAGCAAGGACAGGGTCAAACCCCCGCCCAATGTCGAATATTTCTTCATTATCGCAGTATCGTAAATTGAATTTTCTATAAAATCATCAACCTTGATTCTACCTTACATAACCAAGTGCCCGCATCTTCTCTTTGACGCCTTCGTCCAGAACCCTGTTATTCATATCCTCCTGGCGGGCTCGCCGAACAAACTCATATTGAGGGATGTAAGCCACCTCCCCCGGATTCCGGAAAACCTCCATCAACACTCTTCCGTGCATATCTTTCGCCACCGGTAGTCCCGCCCAATGCAATATCGTGGGGGCGAAATCCGGGAGTTCCGCGCCCTGAATGTGGAATCCTTCCTTGATATTTTCCCCACATAGCGCCAGAGCGCCTTTCAGGGCGTGTTTACCGGAAAGATTGAAAGCCTTATGAATATAGCGCTCCAGTTCAACCGGTTTTTGGTCAAGATAGAGCTGCGTTCCTTCCCCCTTGAGGTAGTTATTGGCGATGATATAATCTCCCCCGTGAGGCCTGTCGAGGGTGAAGAGTTTTTTGCCGTTGGCGAATTTCAGCCGGTCGAAGGCGGTTTCCATTATCTCTTCGAGGCGGCTCCAATCGCTGTCCCGCACCGGATAAACAAATTGATAAAGGTTGAGCGACTGGGAATAGACAATGTCGTCAAGGTCTAAATCCCGGAATAGATTGTCGGTGGTGACCCAGTACATTGCTTCGTCGGCGCCGTCGGCTCGCTCCATACCGTGGTCCGAAACCAGGGCGATTTTTACATCATCGCCGATCTCCCGCAGGAACCGTCCCGTTATCTGATCGCTGTAACGGTACATATTAGTCCAGTGGTCGCGGTATCTTTCGATATCGCCCGCTTCGATGGTGAATCCCGCCGGATTGTGATACTTGAACATCCGATGCCCCAGAATATCGACGCCGTTGTCGTAGAAAGCGGCGAAATCCGGGGTGAAGCGGTGCATCAGATTCAGAAAGATGTCAGCGGCAACTTCCAACTCCCACCTGCGGGCGAAGAGGTAGAAATCCTTGTCGTCCTTCAACTTAACGCCGGCTTGCAGGGCGCGGCCGATAGTTTTCAAGGTGGTGGAGCCCCTCATCCCGGCGCGGCACAGTTTCCAACCTAATCGGGCGGCAGTACCGGGGGAGAATCCTTTGCCAGATTTATAAAAATCTCTGATGGAATTGATGTCGCCGTACCCCGGCGGCCAGGAACTGTCGTCCCTGGCGTACAAATCCGGCACCATAAAACCGTCCACGGTGTCCGGCGGCCAGGTTACCAGCCAGCGGAACACCCCCGCCGACCACCCGTTCACCATCATCATATCCCAGAGGCGGGGAACCTTCACATTGGCGCTTACATCGAAGAAACCGACCGTCCCGTGCGCCTCACGCCGGTAACCGCTGCCGATAGTAGTCCATAGGGTGGGCGACTTCATCGGCTCCCGCGACTCGAACTCACCCCAGGCGCCCCCCTCGATTAAACGCCGCATCACAGGGAGTTCCCCTCTGCCGGCCAAAGAATCTAATACCGATGGCGTCAGCGCATCCCAGCCTATGACAAAGATTTTTGGCTTATCCTCCTGAGACAGCTTGCCGGGAGTCGATAGCGCAACATAGATGAATACTGCGGCGGTCAGCCCTAAGGGTATCGACTTATACCTGGACAAAAGCGCCGAAATCACTCCGGCGGCAATTATTAACAGCGGCAGGGTGAAATCGTAGCCGGCGATAAAAACAAAAGATAGAGCCAGTATTATACCCGCCGCCACATTGGAAGTTCCGGCTTTCCGCACCCGGAGAAATCTTAACACACCTTCAACTATATAGAACAGCGCCAGCGCCGGCAGGAAAATTAGGAGCGCTCCGGCGATAATATTGTCAGTTAGTGTCGGCAGCGCAATCTTGAAAGCAAACAGCGTCAAAACCGAGAAAAATATGCCTGAAATAAGCGTCAATTTCTATCCATTGTATTTAATCTAACAATCGATGGCGCACATACAGAATTCATAAATTGAAATGTCCCCGCCAAATACCGCGTTTCCGGCTCATCCTACAAAAAATTTTAACAATTCCATTGTCGTTCTTTTAAGGTCGGTGCGTCTCACTATCATATCTATCATCCCGTGTTCCAGCAGGAATTCCGCCCGCTGGAATCCTGGAGGTAAATCCTGCCCTATGGTCTGCTTAATCACCCGGGGACCAGCGAAACCAATGAGCGCCCCCGGTTCGGAGATGACTACGTCCCCCTGCATCGAAAAGCTGGCGGTCGTCCCTCCGGTGGTGGGATTGGTGAGAATCGAGATGAAGGGAACCTTCCGGCTGGACAGAAAAGCCAGCGCGGTGGACACTTTAGCCATCTGCATCAGCGAAACCGCCCCCTCCTGCATCCGCATCCCTCCGGAGCAGGAAATCACTATTAAAGGCTTCCCTTCGGCGGCGAGGTCGATAGCTCGGGATAACCTTTCGCCCACCACTGAACCCACTGAGCCGCCCATATAGCGGAAATCCATCACTCCCAAAACCACTTCGAATTCTCCAATCCTGCCGGAGCCGGTTTTTATCGCTTCAGTGAGCCCGGTTTTCTTCGCGGTGGTGGTGATGCGTTCGGAGTATTTCCGGCTGTCTTTGAACTTCAAAGGGTCGGTGGGGCGGAGGTTGTCTCCGAATTCCGTATAGCTGTCCTGGTTGAGCAGGAGGCTGATGTAATCCTCGCTGTTGATGCGGAAATGGAAGCCGCAGGCTCGGCAGACATTGAGATTCTTCTCCAACTGTTTCTTGAAGATAATCTCGCCGCAGCCTTCGCATTTCAACCACATCCCGTCGGGGAGTTCCTTTTTAGAAGCGGTGAGGATGCCGGCTTTTTGTCGTTTAAACCAGGACATAGAATCGGTTTTTATCTATATTACACTATCGACTAACTTGTAGGTTGAACTTAACAGGTTACAAATTCAACGCCATCACCAGGGCATCTTCCCCGTCGCGGTAATAGCTTTTCCTCACGCCGACGGACTGGAATCCCCATTTTTGGTAGAAAGCCAGCGCGGGGGCGTTGGAAGCGCGGACTTCGAGGTAAACCACCTTGAGTCTGGACTCGAGCTTGTCTAAAATGTACTGTAGCAACTGCGTTCCTAATCCTTCCCGGCGGCGGCTCGGCTCCACCGCGATGTTCAGTATGTGGAGTTCATCCGCCGCCCTGAGCGCGACTAAATATCCCCATAAATCCCTCCGGAAGTATCCGAAGGAGAAGTAAGCGACGCTGCTGATGATTCCCCGGAAGGATTCCACCGACCAGGGGTCGGGGAAACAGATGCGCTCGATTTCCAGGACACGGGGTAAATCTTTGGGGCGCAGTTCCCGGATTTCAGCCTTGACAGAGCTATCCCTCAACAAAGGCTCGCTTTTGACAGATAACGTCGACAACCTTGACCACGTGACTTATTTCATAAGGGTCGTGCACGCGGATGATATCGGCGCCGTTAGCGGCGGCTAAAGCGGAGGCTGCGCAGCTCCCGTAAAGCCTCTGCTCCGGGGGAAGGTCCAGCACAGCGCCGATGAAAGATTTCCGTGAAGGTCCTATCAAAAGGGGATAACCCAGATTTTTCAGTTCCCTGAGGCGGTGGATAATTTCAAAATTATGAACCACGCGTTTACCAAACCCGATTCCGGGATCGATGATAATTTTATCCCTATTCACGCCTGCATTGAGGGCAGTCTCAGCCGATTCCGCCAGATAAGATAGAATTTCCCCCATCAGGTCGTCATAATGGGGATTGGTCTGCATATCGCGGGGAGCGCCCTTAATGTGCATCAAGACCAGGACTGCGCCGCTTTCCGCGGCGACATCGGCGACCGCAGGATCGAACCTCAGCCCGGAAATGTCGTTAATCATCACCGCGCCCGCCTTCACCGCCTCGCCGGCGACCCTGGATTTGTAGGTGTCGATTGAAATTGGCACACCGCTATGCGACAGCTTCTCCACCACTGGAAGAATCCGCTCCAATTCCTCCGCTTCGGAAACCGGCTGAGCCCCCGGACGGGTCGATTCTCCCCCCACATCGATGATGTCCGCTCCCCGGCTGAACATCTCTAATCCCCGCTCGACAGCCTGTTCCCGGTCGATATATCTGCCGCCGTCGCTGAAGGAGTCGGGGGTTACATTAAGAATACCCATCAAATGGGTCCGCCGGGAAAGGTCCCATCTGTAGGGACCGGCGGTGATTATCATTGAGACTATTCCTCCCGGTAGGATTATAATCGCTCTTGTTCGGAATCTAATTAAAAACTCCCCTCCCGGGGAGATTGATTTCCACTGCACAATTCAATTTTCGGACAACCGGTGGTCATTTATCCTTACTCAGCAGTGACAGCGCTTCCATACGAGTAGCGGTTTTCCGCATCACACCGCGCATCGCCGAGGTCACCATCTTTGTCCCCTCCTTTCGCACCCCCCGCATTGTCACGCAGGTGTGGCTGGCTTCGATGACCACTAAAATCCCCATCGGTCTGAGTTCCCTGACCAGGAAATCGGCGATATCGGTTGCCATCCGTTCCTGTATCTGAGGCCGGCGGGCGAAGTTCTCTACTACCTTGACCAGAGTGGAAAAACCGGTTATCTTATTGTTATTGGGAATATAAGCGATACTGACTTTGCCCATAAAAGGGAGCAGATGATGCTCGCACATGGAATAGAAGGGGATATCTTTGACCAGAACCATCTCATCCTGGTTGTCCGTGTCGTAAACTTTGAACTGTTCTTCGGGCGAAATTCCCACTCCGGCGAAAATCTCACGGTACATCTGAGCCACGCGGACAGGGGTATCCTTCAGCCCCTGACGGTCGGGATTTTCTCCGATGGCTAACAGCAGCTCTCTGACGGCTGCTTCTATGGCTTTTAGGTTCACTTATCGCTTTCCTGCCCTTTAGAGGCCTCGGTGGACTGCTTCGGTTTATGCCCGCCGGAAGCGGAGCCGGTCTCAACCTGGCTGAATAGATTTTCTCCGGATTCCCGGTCCTCGTCGGTTTTTATCATCCCGCCCTGGCTCGCCGAAGCCCGCCTCAGGCGCGAAGGAGTCTTAGGTTCCGAATCCTGCGCCTGCTTTCGGGGAGGTTCCGGGGGCTTCTCGCTTTTAGTTTCAGACTCCGGAGGACTCTTCGCCTCCTTCACCGGTTTAACCTCGGAAGGCTCCCTTTCCAGCCGATCGAGGGAAGTCAGCACCTTAAAATCCTCATCCTTCAATAGTGTAGGGGCTGATGATTTAGCGCTGGGGGAGGCTTGATTCCGGCCCGCATCGGTTTTAGGCTTGACTCTGGCGCCCCTACTCCGCGTCTTCCGCTTTCGTTCTGATGAAGCAGTCCTCGCCGGCGGTGAAGTTTTACCCTTACTGGGTTCGGAATCCGCGAGCTTCGGGTGGGATTTCATCGCAGGGCGGGAATCCAGCTTTCGCTCCGTCTTAGGCTGAGGCGTGCTCTTACGTTCAGCGGCTTCGGAAACCGGAGTGGCTGGTTTGCGAGTTTTTCTGCGGCGGCGGCCTCCGGGGCGTCTCCTCGGCGTAGATTTCGGGCGAAGTTTTTTACCCTCCATTATCAGGTCGACCTCATGCCCGTCCAGAATTTCCCGCTCCAACAGAGCGGCGGCAAGGTCATGTAGTTTATCGAGATTGGCTCCTATGAGTGATTCAGCCCGCTTCTCGGCGTCTTCGACGATGCGCCTGATTTCACTGTCGATATCCTCGGCGGTGCGCTCGGAATAATCGCGGTGGCGGGCGAACTCCTTCCCTAAAAAAATCTCCTCCTCCTTCTTACCCAGGGAAAGCGGCCCTATTTTATCGCTCATACCCCACTCGCAAACCATCTTTCGGGCGATCTCGGTCGCGCGTTCGATGTCGTTCCCGGCGCCGGTGGTGTATTCGCTCAAAACGATCTTTTCCGCGGCTCGCCCCCCCAAAAGGTGAGAAAGAGAAGTCTCAAGATAGCTCCGCGAATAGTTGTGCTTCTCATCGATGGGGAGAAAATGGGTCAAGCCCAACGCTCTCCCTCGAGGAATGATAGTGACCTTATGCACAGGGTCGCTGCCCGGAATAAGCTTTGACACCATAACGTGTCCCGCCTCGTGATAGGCGGTATTGCGTTTCTCACGGTCGCTGATGATGAGACTCTTGCGCTCCGCGCCCATCATCACCTTATCCTTGGCCGCCTCAAAGTCGCCCATTTTGACCTTATCCGCGCTGCGTTTGGCGGCGATGAGGGCGGCTTCGTTGACGATGTTCTCCAAGTCCGCCCCGGACAGTCCCGGAGTTCCTTTCGCTAAAACTTCGAAGTTGACGTCCTCCGAAAGGGGGATTTTCCGGGTGTGAACCTTGATTATCGCTTCCCTGCCCTTGACATCGGGACGGTCCACCACAATCTGCCGGTCGAACCTTCCCGGCCTCAGCAGCGCCGGGTCAAGCACATCGGGCCGGTTAGTGGCCGCCAACAGGATTACTCCCTCGTTGGAATCGAATCCGTCCATCTCCACCAGAAGCTGGTTCAAGGTCTGCTCACGCTCGTCATGCCCCCCTCCCAAGCCGGCGCCGCGGTGCCGTCCCACCGCGTCGATCTCGTCGATGAAAATGATACAGGGAGCGTTCTTCTTCCCCTGTTCGAACAAGTCCCTAACCCTGGAAGCGCCCACTCCGACAAACATCTCTACAAAATCCGCGCCGCTGATGGAGTAAAAGGGAACGCCGGCTTCACCTGCAACGGCTTTTGCCAGCAATGTCTTCCCGGTGCCGGGGTGTCCCAGCAATAGGGCTCCGCGCGGAATGCGTCCCCCAAGACGCTGAAATTTTTTGGGATCCTTTAAAAAATCTATGATTTCCCGAAGCTCTTCCTTGGCTTCCTCCGCCCCGGCGACATCGTCGAAGGTCTGTTTGGGGTGATTTTCGGTGAGCAGTTTGGCGCGGCTCTTGCCAAAAGAGAATATACCCTTAGGACCGCCGCCTTGCATCCGCCGCATCACTAAAATCCAGATTCCGATAAGCAGCACCCAGGGCAGGATCGAAGTGAGCAGATATCCGAACCAATTGGTGGCTTTTTCCTTGAATTCATAAGCCACACCGTTTTCATCCCACAATTTCAGTATCGAGGCGTCCATATTGGGGGGCAGCACCGTGACGAAAGAGCGTTTCCCCTCTGGCAGAGCGTTGACGGCGTCGATTCTAAGTTCCCCATGGAACTTACGGTCGATAACCGTGCCCCTCTCGACCTTGCCTTCACTAACCAGCAACACAAACTCGGTATAGGCCACCTCAACCTCGCGCTGTCCCTGACCGGTATAGAGCTGCGAAATCACTATCGACCCCAGGATTATCAAAATCCAAAAGGTCAGCGTTTTAGTCGCCTTCTTCCATTCGAATTTGCCGTTGGGAGGCAGTTTCTTATTGTTTCCTTTGGAACGTCTGCCGTTTCGATTTCTGTTTTCACCCATCAATACACCTTGATAATAGACGGCAACGCATAATTGCGAGCCTTAAGCTGATCCGCCCTATTAATGAACGGAATCGCCCGATAGAGATAACATCTGTGACTGCGCATCATCCTCCGAAGGACTGGCTCGCCCGCAAATAGACAAGTTTAAGAGCGCGGTTAGTCGCGGAGCTGATCTTCACCCGATCGTCCAGCCGCATCCCGCAGAGCCAGAGAATTTTCTCCTCGTCGCAAAGCGCCAGCACCCGTTTCTTATCCAACACGGAAACCTTAGAGTTCACAAGATAGTCCGACACTTTACATTTGCCCTCCATCCCCAGAGGATGGAAACGGTCGCCTGCCTGCCAGCTCCGCAGGACCAATTGCCCCCGCACCGCATCCAAATCGATATACTCAACCGCCCGGTCTGAAGTGAATTTAACTCTATCGACCGGCGACGGTTCCAGATGGAACAGCATCCCGTGAACCACCAGGTCGCGGTCGACCTCCACCTGCACCCCAATCTCCTCATCGAACCTAAAAGAGAAGATGAGCGCGCCGCGATCCTTGACTATCTCCAGCGGCCCCGCAGTGACCACGCTCCCGGTTCGAGCAAGGCACAATTTGTCCACCTCCTCCAGCATTGCGGGAGTAGGCCGATAATCGGGAGCAAGCCTCCGGATTATGCGCAAAAGTGCATATTTACGTAGATTTACAATGTACTTCAAAAATAAATCAATATCAAGTTCCGCCCGCTGATTTTCAGTGAACGCTGCCACCCTCTGCAGTATCTTATCCGTCTCAATCTGAATTAAAGCGTATATATTCTGAGCTTCCCCGCCAAGGTCTGCCAGAGCTTTGTCGCAGCGGGGAAAGGCTTTCTTCAATTGGGGCAGAATTTCCCAACGCACCTTATTCCGGAGGTAATCGGTTTTACGGTTGGAGGAATCCTCAACCCAGCGGCACCCCTTCTCACGAGCGTACTCTTCAATCTCCTCCCTGGTAAAGTCGAGCAAGGGATGAATATGCCGCCCGGAAACCGGTTTGATGCCGGAAAGCCCGCTGAAGCCGTATCCCCGGAGCAGAGCCATCAACACCGTTTCAGTTTGGTCGTCGCGGTTGTGCCCCAGGGAAAGTTTATTGTAACCGTATCGCTCCATCACCCGATAAAAGAAATCGAACCTGCGGGCGCGGGCGCGGATTTGCAGCGATCCCTCGCCTGTTTCCTCCTGCAAACTGGCTTGTTCCACGTGGAATTCGAGGCCGCGCCCTTCGGCAAGGGCGCGGACAAACTCCCGGTCCCGGTCGGATTCCTCGCCGCGCAGTCCATGGTCGAAATGAGCGATTCCGATGTGAATCCCCAGTTCACTTTGAAATTCCCAAAAAAGCTGGAACATCACGGTCGAATCCACCCCCCCGGAAACCGCCAGCAAAACCTTGTCACCGACCTCCAACATTCCGGTTCTCCTGATAAAGTCCAGCGCCTTATTGCTAAGTTCAGTAGGCATATTATTAGAAATTTAAATTACGGATAAAAACCTGCCCGTTTTTGCGACCTCTATTGTCGAAAAGGTAAAAATTAATGCAGTAATAATCAAATATGTACACTGCTTAAGCGAAAAAGCTGTCAACGACGAATGATTAAGCTTTTCGCCAAATTGTATGGGTATAATGTAGAATCGTTCCTTGTTCAGTCAGGTCTTTAGCGAAGCGGAGACCTGACTGAGGCTGTGTTGTGCAAGGTCGCGATAAAAACCTTCTTGTAAGGATTTATCCAAACAAAACAGAGTGGAACCGTTTTTTTATGACTTTGATAAAAGTTTCACTTGAATAATTTCCCTGTTTTGATTATATTAATATTTTATTAACATCTCTCCATGGACGAATTTCTTTGTGTCAAAGAGTCCCTGCACTCTGCGACAATTAGAATACACTGCTGTAAAGTGCGGTTAGTTTGTCTAACAATAAGAAAAACAATCGCTGTCATTGCGAGCAAAGCGAAGCAATCCTATTGCTTAATGGAGGAATAAAGATTGCTCGTCTGCCTGCGGCGTCCTCGCAATGACATTCTTGGACAAGCTGAGTAGCCCCAGTAGCACATCAATTGTTTTTTCGCTAATATCGAACCTTAGAGGTGCATAATGCCTTTGACCATCTCCGATAAGACTGTGGACCTGGAATTTTTACGTAAGGTGGAGGAAATCAGCGGGCAGCCGGTGAGTAAATGTATGCAGTGCGGAACCTGCTCCGGCTCCTGCCCGATGAAGGAACTGCTAGACCTCACCCCCCGAGAAGTTATCCTCAACACAATTTTCGGCCAGCGGGAACGGGTCCAAGCCTGCAAGACCACCTGGCTCTGCGCCTCCTGCCACCAGTGTATGGCTCGCTGCCCCCGCGGTATCGACCTCACCCGCGTAATGGAAGCTATCCGCCAAATCACCTTGAGGGTGAATCAAAACTACGTCGAACCCTTCGAAATCGAAAAGGAAACGGTGGAGGAATGCCCGCAAATCGCCCTGGTGAGCTGTTTCCGCAAGCATACAGCGTAAGAAGGATAGTTAATAGAGATTGTTATCAGAGTAATGCTTTTATATTATCGTAGCAATATTATCGCTGTCATTGCGAGGCGCGCAGCGACGAAGCAATCGGGGAACTAAAGGTAATATACCACCCGATTGCTTCATCATCCGTACGGCTGATTCGCAATGACAAATATCGCTTAACATATTGTAATGTCGTTATATATAAATACTCGCGAATAAAGCTGAATCTCAACATAAAGGCTTAAAATTTAATGAAGATAGGATATTATCCCGGCTGTACACTAAAAACCAAAGCGTCCAACTTGGAAAAACCCGCAGTAAGCGCAATGAAGGAATTGGGGGTGGAGTTGGTCGAGCTTGACCGCTGGAACTGCTGCGGAGCGGTCTATTCGCTTTCCGACGACGACCTGGTGCATATCTTAGCTCCCGTGCGGGACCTTATCCGCGCCCAGGAACAGGGATTCGACCGGGTAGTGGTACTCTGCTCGATGTGCTACAACACCCTGGCCCGGGCGAACCTGCTGATGCGAAATGACCCCGAAAAGCGAGATGCTATCAACAACTTTATGGAAGAGGAAGCCGATTACGCAGGCGAGGTTGAAGTCCTGCATCTGCTGAATTTCCTCCGGGACGAAATCGGCTGGGAACGCCTGCGCCAAGCAGTGAAAAAACCCCTGAACGGCTTGAAGTTGGCCCCCTACTATGGCTGTACCCTGACCCGGCCCAAAGAAGTGACCATAGACCCGGCGGTTTCACCGGTGGTTTTCCGGGATTTTATTCAAGCTTTGGGTGGGGAGTATGTGGAATACCCTGCGGCTTCGGAATGCTGCGGCTCTTACCAGATGATATCCAATCCCGAAGCGGGCGCGCGTTCCGCCGTAACAGTGCTCGAATCGGCGGAAAGCCATGGCGCCGAAGCGCTGGCGCTCTCCTGCCCCCTGTGTGAATACAACCTGGCGCGCCGCCAGCCGGATGTTCTGAAGGTTCGCGAGAGACTACAGCCGCTGCCGGTGTTCTATTTCACACAGCTTTTGGCGGTAGCGTTAGGATTGGACTCCAAAGACTGCGATTTCAGAATGAATTCCGGCGCGCCGGAGAAACTGCTTCAAGAGAAAGGGCTGCTGGCACAGGTGTAATTTAGGAGTTATAGTGGGTTAAAACCCACCCTACAATAGCGAAATAGAATCAACACAAACTATAAAAACAATAAACTAAGGATATGGAATGAGCGAAAAGTCAGCCCAAGCAGAAAAGGCTCCGACAATCGAAGTTAATCTCATCCCTGTATTCATTATGGGGAAGAAATATATGGTGCCGGAATCCCTCACCATAATGAAGGCGATGGAATACGCGGGCTACAAGTTCATCCGGGGCGCGGGATGCCGCGGTGGAGTGTGCGGCGCCTGCGGAACGGTTTACCGCAAGCCGGGCGACTACCATATCAGAGTGGGACTGGCTTGCCAGACGGTAGTGGAACCGGAGATGTATCTGACGCAGATACCGTTTTTCCCCGCCAATCGCGCGGTCTATAACTGGGATGAAATGAAGGGCGAGGCGGAGGAGGTTTACGCCGCCTATCCCGAACTGTTCCGCTGTCTGGCCTGCAACGCCTGCTCCAAAGTATGTCCGATGGACATCCCGGTAATGGACTATGTGTCCGCTATCAAGCAGGGCAATCTGGAGAAAGCCGCCGAAATCTCTTTCGACTGCATCCAGTGCGGGCTCTGCGCTTCCCGCTGTATGGCGGAGATGGCGCAGTATCATATCGCGCAAATGGTACGACGTTTAAGAGGCAGGTTTTTGGCGCCTCCCAGCGAGCATTGCGACCAGCAGGTCGAAGCCATCAAATCCGGTTTCTATGATAATTTTCTCAAGGAACTGATGGAATTGGGAACCATCGACCCGTTCAACAAAGAAGCGGCGGGCGCGAAAATCGATAAGTTGATAAAGCTCTACAACGAGCGGCAGATGGAGCCGCACACTTCCGATAAAGAATGGATGCCTGACAGCGATTACGCGTTACTTAAGTGAACTGACGAGGAAAGAACTTCGTTAAAAAACCGCAATTTTTCATAATTTCCAATAAAGAGGTTTGGAATGCCATATCCTGAAGGATTGAAGGAACTGATGAAGAAGGTTGAAGCCACCCGCTCCGAACGCATCAAGCGCAAAGAGAAAGCCGAGGAATTCCCCGCTCTCAACCTTGATGAGCGCCACGAAGTATTGATGAATTTTCACCCTGACATCAAAGAGGAAGGCCGGCGTGAAATCAAGATAGGCCCTAACAAAGGTTACCGCATTTGCCATGAGATGGTGGATCTTTTGGAGGCGAGAAGCCGGGTTAATCCCGACCAGGTGGATCTTGCGAAACCGGATTACGAAACCGACGTGCTGGTCATCGGTGGGGGGGGAGCCGGAACAGCGGCGGCGCTGCTGGCGCAGGAGCAGGGCGCAAAGGTGATTATCTCCACCAAACTCCGCCACGGCGACGCCAACACTATGATGGCTGAGGGCGGAATTCAGGCTTCCACTAAAGGGTGGAAGGATTCGCCTTACTATCACTATTTGGACGTCATCGGCGGGGGCCACTTCACCAACAAACCTGAGCTTGTGAGTACACTGACAACCGAAGCTCCTGACGTCATCCGCTGGCTGCTCAGTCTGGGATGCAATTTTTCCAAATACGAAGACGGTACCTTGATGACGATGCACGGCGGAGGCACCTCACGCAAGCGGATGCATTACGCGGCGGACATTACCGGCGCGGAGATGATGCGCACGGTGCGCGATGAAGCCCGCAATCGGGCGGAAGACATTACGGTGATAGAGTTTTCGCCGGCGGTGGAACTGCTGCTGAACGACAAAGGGCACTGCGCCGGGGCGATGCTCTACAATATGGAAACCGCCGAATACATTCTGGTTAAAGCCAAAGCGGTGGTGATGGCCACCGGCGGCAGCGGACGGCTGCATATACAGAATTTTATGACCACCAACCACTACGGCGCGACTGCCGACGGCATTGTGATGGCTTACCGGGCGGGAGTGCCGGTCTGTTTCCTGCACACGGTGCAGTATCACCCGACCGGCGTGATTTTCCCGGAACAGGCTGAAGGCATCCTCATCACGGAGAAATTCCGCGGCGCCGGAGCCAATTTAGTGAATGTGGAGGGGGCGCAGTTCGTTTTCGAGCGCGAGCCCCGCGATGTGGAAGCGGCTTGCATCATCCGCGAATGCGTGGACCGGATGCTTGGAGTTCCCACTCCCACCGGCAAGTTCGGCGTGTGGCTGGACAGCCCGATGTTGGACGAAATGTTCGGCGAAGGGTATGTGAAGAAAGAGTTCCCCGGCAAGCATAAGCTCTATGAACGGTTCGACATCGACATCGGCAAGGAACCGATGCTGATTTACCCCACGCTTCATTACCAGAACGGCGGACTGGAATTCCAGTCCGACGGCGCTACCCGGATACCGGGATTCTACGTCGCCGGCGAAGTCGGCGGCGGGATTCACGGCGAAAACCGCCTGATGGGAAATTCCCTGCTGGACATTATGGTCTTTGGACGGATTTCCGGCGGCAACGCGGCAAAGTACGCCTTGAACCAGGCTCAAGAGGGCGCGCTGTCGCTGGAGCATGTGCGGAAATACCATCAGGAGATAGAAGCCGCGGGAGTAGAGACCGACCGCATCGCGCCAATGCTGCTGCCGGATTACACCTTGGAACACACCAAAGTCCGGCAATATAGCGCGAAGTATGAGGGAACGATTCGTTAGATAATCCGGTGTAATGACTGAGGGCGTTCATTTATCCGCTCCCGGCGATAGGAGCGCCCTAAGTAAATCGCGGGGGCGATTAGCTCAGCTGGTTTAGAGCGCCTGCCTTACAAGCAGGAGGTCACAAGTTCAACTCTTGTATCGCCCACTTAAAAAACAAAGACTTACGATGCAAATCGTGAGTCTTTTTTATATGCGCTTTACGACATCTACTAACCATGAAATCCTTACAGCATCTTTAGTTCCATTTTTCTGACTGGTCTTGAGGACATAGATTGGATAATATATGGTTGGTGTGATTAACCGATTTAAAAATTCAAGAATATTGAATCTTAGAAGATTCAATCAGTCCTAATTCTAGACTACCATAGTACTTGGACAATAAATATTTTGTAACTGCCTTCTAATCTCATATGGGTCATAAGGTTGAATAATATAATCGCATACTCCATTTCTCAGAAGCCAGATTATTCTTTTTAATGATGTGATAGGAGAAGTGGCAAGAATCGGAACTAAAGGGTATGTCTTTTTAAGCCTGTGAAGACAATCGGATTCTTTTAAAGAAAATTCTATAAGCTGAATTACTATCTTTGATGGTTTTGAATTATTTAAGTTGTGCGATAGGATATCCTGAATGGACTTTTTATAAACCGAAAATCCCCATTTATTAAGAAAATCCAACATCACTTCAGAATGAACATCTTCCATATTTACCATCAGGATTCTTTCATCATTAGATTTCATCTTATCTCCCTTTCTATTCACTGGTTTAAAGTTCTGCGATGATTTTTTTTCCGGACGCCTCCACCCCCACCTCCCAAAGGGTGGAGGCAATCCGGCAATTCTATTTATTTATAACGCAATACCTGTGCCCGAAACAAAAACTGCTTAACCTTGCGATTAAACAGTTGATTATAATTAATATATTGGAATACGAGGGTGATTATGATTAGAAAACAGCCACACATTCTGCTAATTAAAGTCGAGTTTTAAACAACTTCAGTATAAAAGTCGACATCAATCTAACGCCAATCTTCTAATCTTGCTGATTAAAGTGGTTCTGCTGATACCCAGCATCTTTGCTGCTTTAGTTCTGTTGTTCCTCGTTTTACTCAAGCTTGCTTCGATAATTCTTTTCTCGTTTTCAGCTAAGTTCATAGTGGGAGGATACTTTTGAACCATACCATTGCCGTTATAGTTCGATAAATTAAGTAAATCCTCTAATTCAATAACAGCATCTTGAGAATTCACCACTGCACATTCGACCACATTTTCCAATTCCCTGACATTACCTGGCCAATTATGCGACATTAGCTCATTTATCGCGGAATCAGAGAATTTCTCGATGTAAATGTTGTGTTTCTCAGAGAACTTAATTAGTAAATGCTTTAGTAGCAATGGCATATCCTCAATGTGCTCTCGCAAAGGTGGAATTTTTATTTCCTTCACATTTATGCGATAATAAAGTTCCATCCTGAACTTCCCTTGTTCGATTTTTTCCATCAAATCTCGATTGGTCGCTGTAATCAACCTGAACTCCGATTTCATTGTTTTGGCAGAACCGACCCGCTCAAATTCCTTAGACTGAAGAACCCGCAAGAGTTTAATTTGAAAACGAAGGGGTATGTCGCCGACTTCATCTAAAAACAAGGTTCCGCCGTTAGCTGATTCAATTCGTCCTGCTTTGTCGTAGATTGCGCCGGTAAAAGCTCCCTTGACATGACCAAAGAGTTCGCTCTCTATAAGATCCGGGGATAGAGCGGCACAATTCACCTTCATCATAGGCCTATGGCGTTTATCGCTGTAATAATGGATTAAATGAGCCGTATTTTCTTTACCTGTGCCCGACTCTCCAGTGATTAATAGCGATACATTATGTTTTGCAGTCTTGATTATCTCATGCCTAAGGCTTTTCATCGGTTCTGAATCGCCAACCAGTTGATACTTTTCGATATACTCCCTTGTTTTTCTATCCAACCCTTCCGTTAATTCCATATTCATTAGATGCAATTTCCTGCATTCGTATTCTTTCTTTATTACCAAAAGAAGCGTTTCGGGATTAGTGGATTTTTCCAGATAGTCGACCGCCCCCATCTTAATCGCCTTCACCGCATGTTCAACTCCGCCTGTAGCGGTCAAAATAATAACAGAGATTTCTGGATGTTTTGTTCTAATCCTTTCAAACAACTCTAATCCGTTAATTCCCGGAAGAGTAAGGTCGACAATAGCCAGATTGATTTCCTTCCCTGCATTTATCAAGTCAAGTGCAGTTTCCCCGCTGAGCGCTTTTTCCACAGAATAACCCCGCTATTCCACCTTCTTCGTAATAAGGATTATCAGTTGACCTAATTGCATCTTCATTTTTTACTTTTCCTTGTTTTGCTATATCTTTGATATCTTTTCCATTTACTGTCTTTGCTGATAGGAGA
>CAYQZD010000014.1:0-46828 GCA_964421875.1 uncultured bacterium | reverse complement strand
CTTCATATGAAGTATGAAAATAACCGGTCATAACCGGATTAGCGGGATTGGATATATTCGCGATACTCAATCCTCTGTTTCCGCCACCAGTAGCCACATAAGCGTAATCCCCTGACACCTCCACATCATTGGCATAACACCTTAAGCGCCCAACTTCAACTGGAACCGCAGGATTAGAAACATCCGCTATATACAAACCCTCCTCTTCATCCGTCACATAGGCATAATCGCCGCAGACTGCGACATTCAAAGCATAACTAACTCAACCGATGGGTACGCTAAAATACGCAGCTTCGAAGGGACTAACAGGATTGGAAACATCGATTATCCGTATGCCGTGTCCGTCCGCAACATAAGCGTGATTCCCGGAGACCGATACATCGGAAGCAGTTCCCGGAGTGTTATAACACCCAATTTCCACCGGTTCCGCCGGATTGGAGATATCGACTATTCGCAAGCCTTTATCCCAACAGGCAAGAAAGGCTAAATCACCGTTAATTGTTGACTTACGAATATGCATCGTGTTGAAATATCCGGTTTCACCGGGGCGGGCGGGATTGGAAACATCGACTATCCGCAATCCACCCCCATAATCCGCCACATAGGCGTAGTCCCCGGACACCGCCACCTTTTTCGCAGAACTCGGCAGATAACAATGTCCTACCTCGAAAGGCGCGGAGGGATTGGAAACATCGATTATCTTCAGCCCGGCTCCCCCGTCAGCTATATAGGCGTAACTACCAACGACCGTTACTCCATGAGCATAAGTCTGAGTACTGCATTGCCCGACCGCGACAGGTAAAGCGGGATTGGAGATGTCCACCACAACCAGCCCTACTCCGCCATCCGCCAGATAAGCGTAATTACCTCTGACCTGTACATCCTGTGTGCTCCCGGTTGTGCAGTAATATCCCGTTTCGAAGGGAGAGGTTGGATTGGAAACATTTATCACCCGCAAACCGGAATCGCTATCCGCTACATAAGCGTAATTCCCATTGACCGCGACACGCCTCGATATACCGGGCGTGTCATAAAACCCAACTTCAAAAGGCGCCGAGGGATTAGAGACATTGACGATGCGCAAGCAGTAATAATCCGCTATACACGCGTAATCCCCGGAAACAGCCACGCCGCAGGCGGTGCTCCTCGGCGCTACACAATGACCGACTTCGAATGGTGCGGCGGGATTGGAAATATCGATTATCCGCAGACCTCCAGAACCGTCCGCCACATACGCGCGATTCGCGATGACGACCACTCCACACGCACAATCCGGTGTTAGATAATACCCGGTTTCTACGGGATTGGCGGGGTCGGATATCTCTAATATCCATAGGGCGCCCCCATTCGCCACATAGGCGTAATTTCCAACTACAGCTACATCGTATGCGCAAGTCATAATACGGTAGAGGCTGCCGGTCAAACTGATATTCCAACCCTGCCCCAGAACCGGCGCGGTGAAAATTGTGAAGGGTAGTGTAATTAGTATTAACAGCAGGAAAATTCTATGGCGCATTTCAAGTCTCCTTCTGTGAAATTACATAGCTGCAAATTCTTGCCCCGGAGATTATGTAACCATATTAATAAACGGAAGGCTCTAATTCGGAAGGGATAGTGGTAATAAGCCTATTTAATGCAATATAGGTATAAATTCCTAAATTGTCAATATAGCTAATTATCATCGCTTAGAAATACTTTACCGATTCACTGCGCATACGTCATTCTGGCTGCGAAGCGAACCAGAATCTTTCTTTACCGGAAGGATTCCGGCTGCGCCGGAATGACTGTATAACAGACAACTAATTATATCTGAAGTCTCTTATTTCATCTAATTCTTGAGATAATTTTACTCTTTCCCCAATATTTACTATATTATTATGTTACAAAAGATAAATTTTATACACAAAATACTGTAATGGAGTAAAAAAATGGTCGAGCCTTTCAAAAACTGTCCCCTAACCGATTTTTCCGTTCCCGCCAATCGGGAAGCGATGGAAAAAGCCTTAGCCAAAGTCAAATCCGAGCTGGGGCGCGAATACCCCATCGTCATCGGCAACAAGGAAATCGTCGATATCGATAAATTCAAATCCATCAATCCCGCCAATCCTGAACAAGTCATCGGCAGCTTCGCCAAAGGCACCAAGGAACTGGCGCTCAAAGCGATTGAAACCGCCGCCGACACCTTCGAAGAATGGAAATGGACCCCGGCGGAACACCGAGCCCGCTATCTGTTCAAGGCGGGGCACATTTTGCGCCAGCGGCGGCTGGAGATGGCGGCTTGGATGGTGATGGAAACTTCGAAGAACTGGGTCGAAGCCGACGCCGATGTAGCGGAAGCCATCGACTTCCTGGAATTTTACGGCAGGGAAGCCCTGAGGTGGGGCGGGACGCAGGAAGTGGTCCCCTATCCCGGCGAAGATAACGAGCTAACATACCTCCCGCTGGGAGTGGGCGCGGTGATTCCCCCCTGGAATTTCCCCTGCGCTATCCTGGTCGGTATGACCACTGCGGCGGTGGTGACCGGCAACACGGTGGTGCTGAAACCGGCTTCGACCGCCCCGGCTATCGGCTATCAGTTTTTCAAGATTATGCGTGAAGCCGGTCTGCCGGACGGGGTGTTGAATTTCCTGCCCGGTCCCGGCGGAGCTATCGGCGACACCATCGTCCAGCACCCCAAAACCCGCCTCATCGCTTTCACCGGCTCGATGGAAGTGGGCTTGCGCATCCACGAACTGGCGGCGAAACTGTCGCCGGGGCAAATCTGGATTAAACGCACCATCCTGGAAATGGGCGGCAAGGACTTTATGTTCATCGATGAAACCGCCGACCTGGATATGGCCGCGGACGCTGTCACCGCCGCGGCTTACGGTTTCCAGGGGCAGAAATGTTCCGCCTGCAGCCGCACCATCATCCATAAAGACGTTTACGACGCATTGGCTGAAAAGCTGGTGAAGCGAGCCGAAGCTTTGACAGTCGGACCTCCCGACAATCCCGCTAACCACCAGGGCGCGGTCATCGATGCGGCCGCTTTCAACAAAATCCTGGAATACATCGAAATCGGCAAGGGCGAAGGCGAACTGCTCTGCGGCGGCGAACGCTGGGGCGATAAAGGTTATTTCATCAAGCCCACTATTATCGGCGGGATAAAGCCGGACGACCGCCTGGCGCAGGAGGAAATCTTCGGGCCGGTGAACGCGCTGGTCAAGGTTGACAGCTTCGAAGCGGGAATCGCCGCCGCTAACGGCACGATTTACGGCCTCACCGGCGCCTTCATCTCCCAGGATAGGAAGCGCATCGAAACCGCCCGCCAGAAACTGCATACCGGCAACCTCTACATCAACCGCAAGTGCACCGGGGCGCTGGTGGGAGTGCAGCCCTTCGGGGGTTTCAATATGTCCGGCACCGACAGCAAAGCCGGAGGACGGGACTATCTGGGACTGTTCCTGCAGGGCAAGTCGATAACGGAAAAATGGTAAATTAGGCGCTGGGGATTAGGTGCTGGGGACTGGTGTGCCGCCGGGTCTCCGCGCCCGGCGGCTAAAAAAATATTGGACGGATCATTGAAATCCGCCCAAATATCCGCAAAATAATTACGGAGGAGAAAATGCCCAGGATATTGATCGTTCTCATCGCCGCCGCTATGACGACAATGCCGGTTTATGCACAAATTCAGCCGCCGGATACGCTGTGGACGAGGACATATGGGGGAATAAACGACGACAGGGGTTCCCGTATTATTCAGTATAATAATAACGAATATATTATAATAGGATTCAATAAATCTACTGAACCTATAGGTTGGGGAAATGTATATCTAATAAAAACTAATAGTAACGGTGATACTATTTTTACTAAAATGTATGGAGGAGGATACGATGCTTATGGAAATGATATCCATAAAACTTCAGATGGTGGATTTGTAATTACAGGAGGTATATATGGTGTTAATCCAGGTTATAGCATGGATGTGTATTTAATAAGAACCGACAATGAAGGTAATGAGTTATGGAGTCGAACATATGGCAAGTATTTATGGGATCAGGGTAACTGTGTACGACAAACAATAGATGAAGGATTTTTAATTGCTGGATGGTGTGTTGATAGCTGCAGCAGTTCAAATATATATTTCATTAAAACTGACAATAATGGTGACACGATTCAAACAAGAATATGCGGCAATGAATATTTAGATAAAGCGTTTAATATGTGTCAATCATCCGATAGCACTTATGTTGTAGTGGGAACCGCACAATTTGATTCAACAGGTTCAAGTTATGTGTACCTAATTAAGGTTGACTTAAATGGTGACTCAATATGGTCTCGTTCATACGGTGGAATACACGATGATTGGGGCGCTGATGTTAAAAGGACAATAGATGGAGGATATATAATAACTGGAAATACTCGTTCTTTTGGGGCAGGAAGAAGAGATGTATATTTAATAAAAACCAATTCCAATGGAGACACAATTTGGAGCAAAACATATGGTGCAGATTCACAAGACTATGGTTACAGCGTTATAGAAACTTCAGATGAAGGATACTTAGTTTCAGGAATCTCAGACTCCTTTTCACCATATTATGATATATATCTTATAAAGACAGATAGCAATAGTGATACACTCTGGACGAAGACTATAGGAAGAGCAGGTGATGACTATGGAAACAGTATTATTCAATCTCCTGATGGGGGATATATTATTGCAGGATATACATTTATAAATTCACCTGCAAATTATGATGTATATTTAATTAAACTTGATAGTGATTCATTATCAAGTATCAATAATAAGCCATATAGTCTAGAATATATCATTTTCACCCTCCACCCTCCCTATCCCAATCCCTTCAATCCCGCGACAGTCATCGCTTTCGAACTGCGGGTTTCAAGCGATGTTACGCTGTCGGTGTTCGACATCGCGGGTCAAGAAGTGGCGCGCCTGGCGCAAGGCAGTTTCCCCGCCGGGGCGCACCGGCGCGCCTTCGACGGAGCGGGACTGGGCAGCGGAATTTACTTTGCCCGCCTGCAGGCGGGGGATTTCACGCAGACGCGGAAAGTGGTGTTGGTGAAGTAGGTGTTAGGTTCTGGATTCTAGGAACTGGTGTGCCGCCGGGTCTTGAGCACCCGGCGGTAAAAAAATGTAGGGCGGGTTATTCATACCCGCCTAAATATCCGCAAAATAAAAACGGAGGAGAAAATGCGAAGTCTCATTTTAGTTTCAATCGTTGCAGCGATAACGGTAATGGCAGTACATAGTCAATCCGCCGCCGGATGGATTAATTCCTATGGAGATAGTATAGATGAATGCGGGGAAGATGTGCTGCAGACTTCCGATGGAGGATACATCGCCGCCGGTTGGACCTATTCTCGCAGTTTTCATCGAAGAGAGATCTATATCGTTAAAACCGATTTTCGGGGTAATATGCTCTGGAGTAAAAGATATGGAGGACATGAAAACGAAAATACGGAAGCGCATTGCATCAGCCGAACTTCGGACGGATGCTATGTTGTCTGTGGAAAATACACCGTTACTCCAAGGGTTTTCTCCAAAATATGGTTATTGAAGATAAACGACAACGGTGACACTTTATGGACACAGATGTACGGCTATGCAGGACTCAACGACGGGCACTCAGCGCTGGAGACAAATGACGGAGGTTTGATAATATTAGGATACACCACCTATAATTTACCCACAAATAATAGTAATATATACCTCATAAAAACCGATTCGATCGGAGACACGTTGTGGACCCGGCAATACCGCTATTTCCAAATCAACGAGGGCACATCTATCCTGCAGACCGCAGAGGGGGATTTTGTTTTAACCGGAACCGTCGGTCCCGACGATTATTATATGAAAGCGTTACTGCAAAAAACAAATTCAATGGGAGATACTCTCTGGACTAATTCATTCCATCTCGATAACGATGGGAATTTTGGATTGTGTGTCCGAGAAACTTTGGATGGTGGATATGCCATCGCAGGTTATTCGGAATGGATGCTGGGGTGGAATTCAACAATGTATCTTATCAGGACCGATTCAGCAGGCGACTCTTTATGGACCCGGCGTGTAGGAGATGTTTACTCTAAAGCGTTCAGCCTTCAGCCCTCGGATGATGGCGGATTCGTCCTCTGTGGAGTATTAGTGTATCACGGAGTCTATATCGTGAAGACCGATGGATTCGGTAATATGTTATGGTCAAACATATATTTCAACGCTGTTGAAAACATAGGTTACAGTATTAAGAAGACAAGAGATAACGGATACATAATCACCGGACGCGCCTATATCGATTCCCTCCAAAACACTGATTTAGTCCTGATTAAAATCGACAGCGCCGGGAACGAAGTGGGAAACCAATCATCGCCCCAGCCGCCACTTGAATTCACCCTCCACCCTCCCTATCCCAATCCGTTCAATCCCTCGACAGCTATCAGCTTCAAGCTGCAAGCTGCTAGTCGAATCAAATTAGCGGTGTATGATATCACCGGAAAAGAGGTGGCGCGGTTAGCGGAAGGCATTTATCCCGCCGGGGCGCACCGGCGCGCCTTCGATGCAACGGGACTGTCCAGCGGAATTTACTTTGCCCGATTGCAGGCGGGGGATTTTACTCAGACAAAGAAAATTGTTCTAGTGAAATAAAATTCACTGGCTATAATGGCAATGATGGCAATGCTGCAATAGGTCATAGCCAGTATAGCCACCATTGCCAGTGAATAGACTATCTCTAAGGTAAAAAAGCGGACAATTTAAATCCACTATTATCCAAACATTTTTAGGAGGAGCAATGTCTATCGCTCTAAGTTTTAAAAAATTGACCGCCGTAATTATGCTGGCGGCTTCGATTCTCTTTGTCAATCGATTGCATTCCGAGACCATTACCATCATCGAAAGCCAGAGCTATCATTCCGGTCATAATATGGACCAGGTCTGGCTGACCATCGCCACCGGTATGGGGCACACCGCTTCTATCCATCAGCAGACCACTCTCGACAATTCAAACTTCTACGCCGCCACCGATGTCCTGATTGTCGCCTCCGGCGTCATCGATTTGCCGGCGACCAGAGTGAATAACATCGTCGGCTATATGGAGCAGGGCGGTCCGGTCTATCTGCAGTCGGAGTATCAGACCACCTATACCACCAACACCGCCTTTGGGCAAATTGTAAACTCGCACGGCGGCTCGTTTACCTGGACCGGAACCGTAGCCGGTGAACTGGTGCCGATGAATGTCATAGGACGCCTCGCCACAATCAACAATCCGGTATCGCCGCTCACCCGCTTTTGGTACGGATGCGCCGGTTCCGGCGACGCCACCGTCGAAAACAGCTTGACCTACAGCGGTCAATATTTTGGCTGGATATTCAGTCCGCCCAGCCCCGTATATGGCGAAGTCATCACCACCACCGACCAGGACTGGATAATAGCGAATGCCAGCGCAGCGCTGATGGAAAACATCATCACAAACTTGCTGCTGGGAGCGGGTGGCGGATCGCTGGTGGTAACTTTAACGCCCCACAATCCCCCGATTCAAATTCCGTCCGGGGGCGGAATGATTGTTTTCGACGCCTCGATTGAAAACACCACCAACAATCCCATCACCTTCGACGCCTGGACCGAAGTTGTCCTGCCCAATAGCCAGATATACGGGCCTCTCATCCAGCGGAACGGACTGACAATCGCCGGGGGAGGCACTATAATAAGAGAAATCTCGCAATTCGTTCCCCACTATGCGCCGCCGGGAAATTATTCCTACACCGGCAATGCGGGAGTATTTCCAGATTCGATTGTCGGAACTGACAATTTCCCCTTTGCCAAACTCGCCGGAGACGGATTGGCGAATCATCATCAGGGCTGGACTCTATACGGATGGGACGAAGAGGATATATCACAAATCGCAAATCAACAATCAAAAATCACAAATCTATGCTTATCCCCCAACCCGTTCAACTCCTCGACCGCTATCAGTTTCGAACTGCCGGAGGCGGGTTACATCGAACTGGCAATGTACGATGTATCCGGTAAGGAAGTGGCTCTTCTGGCGGAAGGAAACCTATCGCCGGGACATCATTCCCTGCATTTCGATGCCTCTAATCTGTCCAGCGGAATATACTTCGCAAGATTGCAGGCGGGGGATTTCTCCCAAACGCGTAAGGTGGTATTGGTGAAGTAGAAAATTCACTGGCTATTATGGCAATGATGGCAATGCTGTAATGGGTTTATAGCCAGTATAGCCACCATTGCCAGTGAATAAATCACCCTACAAGGGATAATATGGAAATATCATCTGAACTCAACGATTTATGCTACCGGATTCGGGGCGCTTGTATGAGTGTCCACAATGGACTCGGCCCCGGCTTCCCTGAAGATTTCTATCAGAAAGCTCTGGAATACGAATTTAGAAAACAAGAGCTTGTATTCGAACCTCAGAAGCCGGTTCAGGTGATGTATGAGGAAATTCAGGTGGGACTGTGTTATCTCGATTTTGTAGTAGAAGATAAACTGATTGTGGAAATCAAGTCTGTAAAAATGTTGGATAATGTACATAAGTTTCAAGTGATTAAATACTTGGCTGCAACCGACTATGCTTTAGCGCTACTGATTAATTTTGGACAAAGCAGGTTGCAGTATGAACGGATATTACCAACTAAAAAAATTCAGGAATTCAGGTTAAGAAAGAAATAATTCACTGGCTATAATGGTAATTTTGGCAATAATAAGTAAGCTCATTAAGCCTTCATAGCCAGTATAGCCATCATTGCCAGTGAATGTATTATGACTTTTCCCGACTGGACCATAACCTTCGTTTACCTCGCCGCCATCATCGCCGGGGGATTGTACTTCACCCGCCGGGCGCACAAGGGGCTGGCGGAATATTTCCTCACCGGCAGAAGCCTCCCCTGGTGGATAGCGGGGACTTCGATGGTGGCGACATCGTTCTCCTGCGACACCCCGCTCTATGTCACCAAACTGGTCCGCACCGGAGGAGTGTGGCTGAACTGGCAGTGGTGGAGTTTTCTCATCGGCGGGATGTTAGCGGCCTTCCTGCTGTCGAAAATGTGGCGGCGGGCGGAAGTTTTGACCGATGTGGAACTGACCGAGCTGCGCTACAGCGGCGCGGGGGCGAAAGCCCTGCGCGGCTTCCGAGCATTCTACCTCGCCATCCCCATCAACTGCATCGCGATGGGCTGGGTTCTTTTAGCGATGGCTAAGATAAACGCGGCAGCTTTAGGCTGGCCCAAAGGGGCTTCGCTGTTGGTATTTTCCGCGGCGGCTTTCAGTTACAGCCTTTTAGCGGGATTCTGGGGCGTGGTGATAACCGACATCGCCCAATTCACCCTGGCGCTCATCGGCGCAATCATCTTAGCGATTTACGCTGTCCACGCCGCCGGAGGGATGGATGAGGTGCTGAAGTTCATCTCTTCCAAGCCTGAAACTTACAGCGATACTTTAAGTTTTATTCCAGCGGTCAATTCAGGCGATGCGGGAACGCTGTTATCCGCCGCCTTCATCGGCTTCCTCACTTATAACTTAGTGCAGTGGTGGGCGAATATCAACTCCGACGGCGGCGGTAAAGTCATCCAGCGCATCAGCGCCTGCAAAGACGAACGCCACGCCTTAGGGGCGGTGCTCTGGTACAACTTCGCCCATTTCATACTGCGAAGCTGGCCCTGGATAATCGCAGCCCTGGCTTCCATCAAACTCTATCCCTATTTAGCTGACCCGGAAGCCGCCTACCCCAAAATGATAATGGAAATCCTGCCGACGGGTTTCAGGGGGCTGGTGGTGGCTTCCCTCATCGCAGCTTTTATGTCAACCATCGACACCCAGTTGAACTGGGGCGCGTCATATTTGGTCAGCGACCTTTATAAGCGTTTCATCGCGCCGGGGAAAGGGGAAAAACACTACCTCTGGGCGGCGAAAGGCGCGTTGCTGCTACTCATCATCTTAGCCGGACTGGCGGCGTATTTTACCGATTCGGTGACCGAAGCCTTCAAATTCATCATCGCCTTCGGCGCCGGAACCGGACCCGTATATATCTTACGCTGGTTCTGGTGGCGTATCAACGCCTGGAGCGAAATCGCCGCGATGACAGCCTCCTCCGTCATCTCGGTCTCGCTCTACGCCGCCACCGATATCGATTACGCGCTGAAGGTGCTGATAACCGCCGCAGGGTCGGCGGTGGTCTGGCTCATCGTCTCCTATGTCACTCCGCCGGTCAAGCGGGACACTTTGAAGGAATTCTACCGGCGCGTCAGACCCGGCGGCGCCTGGGGACCGATAAAATCGGAAGTCGATGTTAAACCGGAGCCTCTGGGAGGCGCAATAATGAACTGGCTGCTTGGCACAATTGCGCTTATTGGGCTTTTAGTAGGAACGGGAAAACTGCTTCTGCTTGAAACTATGGAAGGAATTGTTTTCGTGGCATTAGGAATTACCCTGAGTTATTGGCTATATCGCAGGATGAAGGGAGCGTCTTTGAAATGAACGAACTTCCCAAACCGCCGCGCAACCTTATAAAACTGGCGGGACTGCTGAAGCGTAAAAAATACCGCCGCCTGGAAAAACTCTCCACCGCTGAAGGAGTTAAACTGATAACCGAAGCTCTGCTAGCCGGAATTCCTCTCCATTCCGGGTATTTCACCGGCGAAACCGCTCAAGAACATCCCCAATTGGTAAAGAAAGTGCGGGATGCCAGAACTGAGGCCTTTGCCCTCAGTCCGGGTGAATTGGCGCGGATTTCCACCCTCAAAACTCCGCCGGGCTGTATGGTAATCTACCGCACCGATTTCCAACTTCCGGCGCGGGAAAGCGGGCTGGTAGTGGCTCTGCACCAGATTTCCGACCCCGGCAACCTGGGAACCATCTTGCGGTCGGCGGACTGGTTCGGCGTTTCGAAAGTTCTGCTTTCGAAAGGCTCAGCCGAACTCCACAATCCGGCGGTGGTGAGGGGCTCGATGGGAGCGGCTTTCAGACTGCCGGTGGAGGAGGATATGGATTTACTCACGGCATTGCAGGAACTGAAACGCGGAGGACTCCGGCTGATTATCCCCGCACTGCGCGGCGGAATCTCACCGCGGCGTATTGAAGGCGACGCAGCGCTGATAATGGGGGACGAGCAAGGGCGTTTGCCGGAAGCGATAACAGCCCTGGCGGATGAAATATTCAGCATACCCAAGCTGGGGAAGGGGGAATCCTTGAATCTGTCGGTTGCATGCAGTATATTATTATATGAAATGACGTTACCGAACAACTAAAAATATCATATGCCCACAAACCTCCCCATAGCCGACCCCGGCGATAACGGCAGTAAGCGACGCCGAAACCGCGTTCTACCCCCGGAAAAGGAACTCGTCATCGTCCTGGCCATAACCCTCCTGATTATGTTCGTGGTCACGGAGCCCCTTTACCGGCTGCTGGGTAAAAGCAGTTACATTGTCGCTGAGGGGCTCATCATCGTTCCCGCGATGGTCTA
This sequence comes from uncultured bacterium, assembly GCA_964421875.1. GTDB lineage: Bacteria > Electryoneota > Tariuqbacteria > Tariuqbacterales > Tariuqbacteraceae > CAYQZD01. Next base: position 35,348 of record CAYQZD010000014.1, on the reverse strand, counting down.
TCTGATAAAGCTCAAATACCGCTGGAAACAGGTATTACGATTGAGCGGCATTTCACCCGGTGTGGCGGTTATGAGCCTGCTGGCAGGGCTGTCATATATTGTGATATCCGATGAACTGGACCGGCTGATGAATTTGATTTATCCTATGCCGGAGGAGATTTATCAGGCTATCGCTGCTACGATGAAGATAAACAACTTCTTCGAGTTCATCACAGTCAGTGTTGGAGTGATAATCGTGGCGGGAGTAGTGGAGGAAGCGCTCTTCCGGGGGCTGTTGCAGCGGACCTTGGAATACCGCCGCGGAGTCACTCGCGCCATCACCACTTCCAGCCTGATTTTCGCCCTGATACACCTCAATCCCTGGTGGGTAATTCAAATACTGCTCTTGGGGATGCTGCTGGGAATAATGGCTTGGCGGGCGAACAGCATCCTGCCCTGCGTGATAGTGCACGCGGTCAACAACGGTTTAGGGCTATACTCGGCAAACGCCGGCGCCGAGGAAATCCCCTTCTACGAATGGAACGGGCACATCTCGCCCGTTGTGCTTACAATCGCAGTGGCGCTCTTGTATTGGTCAATGAAACGGTTTTTCGAATTGACGAAACAAATGCACCCCGTTTCCCTGGAAACTGAGTCCGACTCCGGCGCTGAAGAGGCTGAGGGAAAGGAATGAACCTGCGTACAAAAATCGCCGATGAGCCTGAGGGTTTCATCATTGAATGCCGCCGCGGCAAAGCCTATCTGGAAAAAGGCGCTCCCCTGCCCCGCCGCTTCAAAGTGAGCTGTCCTGAACGGAATAAAATTCAATACTGTCTGCGGCTCCTGCATCTCCACTCCCAAGCCGAGGCTGAAAAACTCCACAAATCCTTCCCCCGTGAAGTCGCCTCCACCCTCGACATCATCGAAACCGGCGACAGACTCGACGGATTGGGAATCCCCAGGTTCTGGCTGGTCAAGGAAGAGTTCCCCGCGGAAGCGGACGCCGCCGCCTGGCGTAGTGATACATCGCCGCGTTTAGACCGCGCGCTCAGAAACCGCATACAGGTCGAAGGCGGTATTTACCGGCGCTATTCCCAGCTTCCCGGCGCAAATGTCGTCATCAAATCAGCCGATGGTTCCGTTATAGCCGACAAACCCGTGATTCGGATGAAATCCACTCACGGTATCACCATCACCAACGCGCCGGTGGGAGAAACATTTCACTGGCAGCGCCGGGAAGACCTGACATTTGAAGGCGCGCTGGAATTCCATCCCGGCGAAAAGGGACTGCTTGCAGTAAACGAAATCCCGCTGGAGGAATACCTCGCCTCAGTGAACTCCTCCGAAATGTCCGCTCAATCCCCGCTGGAATTCCTCAAAGCCCAGACCATCGCCGCCCGAAGCGCGGTCCTCGCCACCAAAGGATGCCACCATTACGGAGAACCCTTCGACCTCTGCAACGGCGACCACTGCCAGTGCTACTACGGAATAACCCGCGTCGAGGCGCGCTCGCAGGAGGCGGTTTCCGCCACGGACAGCGTGATACTGACCCACCGGGGAATCGTGGCTGACGCCCGCTACGCTAAAACCTGCGGCGGGATGCGGGAGCGTTTCGATGCGGTCTGGGAAAGCTTCAATCCGGAATACCTCCCCGCCGCCTGGGACGGTGAAAAGCCTCTGCTGTTGAACCGCGATTGGGATCGCTGCATCGCCTCACGCCCGGATTGCTGGTGCAATCCGGAAACTCACCCTTACCCCGAATATTTCGATCACGCTAAGCCCTGGTTCCGCTGGAAAATTTCCCAGGACAACAACCAGCTCGCCGAAATCATCGTCGCACGCACCGGAGTCGATGTAGGCGCAATTAAGGAAATCAGAGCCCTCTCCCGCGGTGATTCCGGACGAATCAACCGCCTATTGATAATCGGCGAAAAAGAAGTGGAAATCGCCGGAGAACTGAATATCCGGCGCGCCCTATCGGATACCCACCTCCCCAGCTCCTGCTTCACCGCTGAGATCGATGACAGCGGGGAGATGGTAGTCTTGCGCGGCGCGGGATGGGGACACGGCGTGGGGATGTGCCAGATGGGCGCATTGAATATGGCTTTAGCGGGGAAAAACTGCGAAGAAATCCTGCGGTTCTATTATCCAAATACTAAGCTGACTGAGTATCTGTATTGACAATCGAGTATCATTTTACATATGAAGCATTCTCGTCATTCTGCCTGCGAAGCAAGCCAGAATCCTTCTTTTCCGGATAGATTCCGGCTACGCCGGAATGACCATTTAGCTTATTACTTCAGATAGTAAAAGTCCTACACAATCGACATCGAATCATAATAATGTCCCCTTTCCGAAAAATACCCGTATGGTTCTGGATATTCCTCGCAGCATACCTGTTGCGGATGATATATGTAGTGGAAATCTCCCGCCAGCCCTATTTCACCGCTCCCGCGGTGGACGCTGAATACCACGACGAATGGGCGGCGGAAATTGCCGCGGGAAAATTGCATAGCGAAGAACCATTCTTCCGCGCTCCCCTCTACCCCTACTTCCTGGGAGCGGTCTATGCCGTGTTCGGGCGGGACTACTTCATCATCCGCGTTATCCAGGCGCTGATAGGGGCTTTAACCGCGGCGCTGGTCTATTTCCTGGGGAAAAAGCTCTTTTCCCCCGGAGTGGGAATCATCGCCGGTTTCGCCGCGGCGGCGACCGGAATCATCATCTACTTCGAAGGCGAACTGCTCCTGCCAGCGCTGCTACTCCCGCTGGATTTGGGATTGAATATGCTGCTGCTGAACGCTCGTGAAAGAGACAGAAACCTTCATTGGTGGCTGGCAGGACTGCTGTTCGGATTATCCGCAATCACCCGGCCCAATATCCTCATCATCATTCCACTGTTGCTCTACCTCTTCTGGCGCAATGTGGATTTCAAACGGGGACTCGGAAGGCTGGGACTGGTTCTCCTGGGATTCATCATCCCGCTAACGCCGGTAACCTATCATAACTTCAAAGCCGGGGAATTCGCCCTCATCGCCACCCAGGGCGGCGTAAACTTCTACATCGGCAATAATCCCTGGTCAAGAGGAGCGGAATCCAACTTCCCCGGACTGGGCAACACCTGGCGTATGGAAGACGCGGTTATGCTGGCGGAAGAGGAGGCAGGCAGGGAACTAAATGATACCGAAGTCTCCGGCTTCTATTATTGGAAAGGAATTGAGTTTATCGCCCGCCATCCCATTCAGTGGATAAAACTGATGGCCGCCAAGACTGTTCTCTATCTCACAAGCGTGGAAATCTCCAACAATAAAGCGATTTACTTCTCCATCCGGGATTCCAAGGTGTTGACTGCCCTGATGAACTTAGGATTCTGGCTCTACGGGCCGCTGGGGATATTGGGGCTGGGGATTTTCTACCGCAAGCTGCCCGGAGCGCGGATTATCGCCTGGTTCGCCATCCTGTACTCGATTTCGGTCCTCCTGTTCTTCGTCAACGCCCGCTACCGCCTGCCGCTGGTCCCCTTTCTGATAATTTTTTCCGCGGCGTCGGTGGAATGGATGGTGAACCGCCTGAAACAGCGGAAATGGCGGAAACTTATTATCCCGCTGGCGGCGCTGACAATCCTGGCGCTGATCATCGATGTCAACTGGTTCGGACTGCGCAAAATTCACTACGACTACGCCCACTTCAGCCTGGGGAACGCCTACCACCGCAAAGGCAGGCTGGATTTGGCGGAGGAGCAGTTTAAAAAAGCGTTAGAGGCGAATCCCTATCTCACCCAAGGACACCTCAACCTGGGTGTGATATACTACGAGCGGGGGGATTTCGAGGCGGCAGAGCGAGAATTCCTGCGGGAAATGGAGATAAACCGGGGATTGGAACTGGCTTACGCCTTCAACAACCTGGGTAACATCCGCCTCCGGGAAGGCGAGCAGGAAGGCGCGCTCTTCTTCTACCGCAAAGCGCTGCAAATCAATCCCAATGCCCACGACGCCCGCCTCAACCTGGCGAAAGCGCTCTCAGACATAGCCTTCGTTAAGGTGGCGCAGGACTCCCTCGAAATCGCCGCGGAATACCTGCGAGAGGCTGTGGAAATCCTCCCCGGAAAACCCATCTCCCACTACAACCTGGCACTGGTATTGGGGGAAATGGGCGATGAAAAGGAAGCCCTGGAACACCTCTACCAATCGCTGGAAATCGACTCCACCTTCCAGCCCGCCAAGGACGCCCTGGAAAACTACCGCCGGATGAAGGAAGGGGGAAGCTATAATGAATAGTGAAACGGTGAACTGGTTAATCAGTGAAACAGTGAAAAGGCGCTGGGTGTTAGGCGCTGGTGAAGAGGATTCACTGGCTATGATGGCTATGGTGGCTATATAGGGCAGGTCATTCAGCGCCTCAAGTTGCAGGTTGCCGGTAGGGGCGAAGCATTTTAGGTTAACACTGAAAGTATTAATCATTTGTAAAAAATGCTTCGCCCCTACAAAAGAAGGATTCCAGCTGCGCCGGAATGACCTGTTATTTGGTGGGTTAAGAACCCACACTACAAACACTTATTAGACAAATAAAGGCGCGCGATGAGATGGATATTAATCATACTGGTGGTTCCGGTTACGGTATTCGCCCAGGATTTTACCCGTGAAGTGACGGCGTTTCCGGTGGAACAGGAGGGAAGGTTTCTTCCCGCCCCCTGGACCGGCGGATCAAATAGGATAACACCCCATTTCGTAGATATAGACGCCGACGGAGATTATGACTTGTTTTACGGTGATGGTCGAGGCCGCGTGGGGCACTACCTTAACACAGGCACGCCTTTCCAACCGGAATATACCTTTATCACGGAATACTTCGATTCGATTTTGACGCAATCGATCCACCCAGGATATTACAGCTGGGGCTGTTCCGATGTGGAATTTTGTGACATCGACGCCGACGGCGACCAGGATATGTTCTTCGCCGGTTACCATGATGGCATCGGGAGCCTGATATTTTTCTACGAAAACATAGGTGACAGTTGCAACTTCATACCGCAACTGGCGGACAGCTTCTTCGCAGGAATTCAGAGAGATTGTACAAACATCAGAATAGATTTCTGTGATATAGACGCAGACGACGATTATGACCTTTTCTTCGTTCCCCAATCTATAACAGCCACTTTGGGACAGATTTTTTTCTACCAAAATATTGGAACACCTCAATCTCCCAATTATGTTTTTATCAGTGACAGTTTTGCAGGTATCGATATTGATGCTTCAATCGACCCCCATTTTGTCGATTACGATGGCGACGGCGATTTCGATTTATTCATAGGAATAGGACACGACATATACTCCACCATTGCGATAAATGGCACTATTATGTATTATGAGAATATTGGCACGCCATGGCAATGGGACTATCGCTTGGTATCGGCTTATTTCGATTCGATACTTGTCCAGGATTATGCTTCCCCGTTTTTGGTGGATATAGACAATGACAGCGACCTTGACCTGTTTGTGGGGCGCGGGGGAACAAATCCGAGCGATAATCCTCGAGGCAACATCGGAGGCAATCTGTTTTTCTACCGGAATATTGGCACAAGAACGAATCCCGAATATCAACATGTAACCAAAAACTACTTGACCATCGATGTGAGTTTAGCCAGTAATCCCCGATTTTGCGATATAGACGCTGATGGTGATCAAGACCTATTCATTACTCACCTTCATAACCATATAGTATTTTACAGGAACATCGGGACTCCGACAGATGCGAGCTTCATATTGGAGTCGGAACAGTATCAGGGAATTGAGGTCGGTTATGGTGTTCAAATGGATTTTGCCGATTTGGACTCCGATTCGGATTACGACTTGGTCATATCATCGGATTCTTATGGCTTTAGTTATACGGATGTTTACCAGAACACCGGTTCCCCTGACAGCGCCGTTTTTGAGCTTTTTCAATCTAATATTGTGGGGATGATTGATGAAGCTCTTCCCCGTCTGGTTGATATCGACGATGACAACGATGAGGACCTGTTTTTTGCCGACGGATACGGCTGTATCCGGTTTTTCGAAAATCGAGGTGATTCCATAAGGCCCGATTTTGTTTTCGTTACCAGTACCTATATGAACATTGACTTATCATCAATCATCAATCTCGCTTTCGTTGACTACGATGAAGATGCCGATTATGATATGTTCATCGGTTTATTGAATGGTTATATCGCATACTATATGAATACAGGCAGTCCTTCGAATGCAGAATTCATATTGATAGACAGCACATTTCAAGACCTGCGAATTCTGAATGTCGGCAGGCCGAATTTTTGCGATATAGATTCAGACAATGACCCTGATTTGTTTATTGGTGACGCTGGAGGAGGAGTATGGTTTTATAGAAATAATCGTTTAAACCATATTACGCGTCATCGACAGACAAATCAGGCTTCATCCTTCACCTTACAGCAGAACTATCCTAATCCCTTCAATGCTGTCACCACTATTCCTTTGACGCTGGAGCGGGCTTTGCCGGTTCGGGTGGTGGTGTATAATCAGTTGGGGCAAAGGGTGGAAACGCTGTTTGAAGGGAAAATGGCAAAAGGCGAGCATATAATTCAATGGGATGGCGCACGATATGGTTCAGGAGTTTATTATATTTCGCTTGGTGATGAAACGGGGATGCGGGGGGCGAGGAAGGTTTTACTGGTTAAATAGAATCGAGATAAGAGATAAGAAATATGAGATAAGAGATAAGAAATATGAGATAAGAGATAAGAAATGTGAGATAAGAGATAAGAAATGTGAGATAAGAAATAAGCTGCCGGTTGCAGGTTGCAGGTTGCCGGTAGGGGCGGTTCGCGAACCGCCCTTACTGGAGAATCCGTTTAATCCGCTTCATTTGCCGTGAAGCTTTTGTTAATAATTATTAAAATTCTGTAAATTCTATTAATCCTGTCTATTCTTTCTGATAAGGGCTCAATTATTTGTTTTAATTGATTTTGTATCTGTGAAATCAGTGTAATTCAGTGATTCAAAATCGCGGTGTCGAGCGGGGACTTGCAAACTTGCAAACTTAGAGGGGAGCTATGTGGGGAGACTTGTACACCTGTACACTTGTACACATTAAACTTGTCAACAATAAATCATATCTATAAAATTAAATGACCGAACCACAGCAAGAAGCCCTGAAAAAAATCCCCCAGGTGGACCGCCTCCTGCTCAATCCCAAACTGGCGCCCCTCCGGGAAAAATACCCTGCTCTGATGACTACCTTCGCCCGGCAAGCGGTCGATGAACTCCGCGCCCGCATCAAACGGGGAACCATCCACCAAAAACCGGAAGCCGCCGCCGTGAAACTGGTCCTGAAAAAGCTGGAATACTGCCTCGCCCCCAAACTAAAACCGGTAATCAACGCCACCGGCGTTATCCTCCACACCGGACTGGGAAGAGCCCCCCTGCCGCCAGCCTCCCAGGAAAACCTCTACCGCATCGCCGAAGGCTACTCCAGCGTGGAATACAACCTAAAAACCGGCAAACGCGGCCAGCGCCTCGCGCTGGTGGACAGCCTGCTCTGCCAGCTCACTGAAGCGGAATCCTCCGCAGTGGTCAACAACAACGCCGCAGCCGTCCTGCTGGCGCTGAACTCCATCGCATATCGCAAAGAAGTCATCGTCTCACGTGGTGAACTAGTGGAAATCGGCGGCTCTTTCCGTATTCCGGAGGTGATGAAAAAGTCCGGCGCCAAGCTGGTGGAAATCGGAACCACCAACAAAGTCCGACTCGAGGACTACGGCAGCGCCATCACTCCCCGCACCGGAGCCATCCTCAAGGTGCACACTTCGAACTACAAAGTGATGGGCTTCACCCAAGAGGTGGCTATCGAGGAAATCACCGCCCTGGGGCGCGAGCGCGAAATCCCCGTGCTCTCGGACCTGGGAGGAGGCATCCTGCTGGACCTCCGGCGCTGGGGACTACCCTACGAACCCGTAGCCTCGGAACACGTCCGCGCCGGCTGCGACCTGGTCACCTTCTCCGGCGATAAAGTTCTGGGCGGTCCCCAATGCGGCATAATCGTGGGGAAAAAGCGGGCGGTGGATAAATGCCGCAAAAACCACCTGATGCGCGCCCTAAGGCTGGATAAACTCATCTACGCCGCGCTGGAACCGGCGCTGAAATCATACCTCTCCCCCGGCAGCCTGCTGAAGGAAAACCCCGCACTCCGGCTCTTAGCCGCCGATGCAGACGAGATTAAAGCCGCGGCGGACAATTTCCTCGCCCGGCTCTTGGAAAACAATCCGGCGGGATTAGACCGCGCCGAAGTGCGCCCTTCGCACGGTCAAGCCGGCAGCGGCGCGCTCCCCCTGGAAAAAATCCCCTCATTCGCCCTGCATCTAAAACCCAAAGGCTCCCTCAACGGATTCGCCAAAAGGCTCCGCACCGGCGCTCCGCCCGTCATCGGAATCCTGCATAAAAACGAACTCGCCCTCGATTTCAGAACCGTCTTCCCCCACCAAATAGAGCCGATGCTCGAAGCGGTTATATCCGCTCTGAAATAATGCCCCCCTAAAAAAAAAACGCCGCCCCTGATTCAGGAGCGGCGCGGCGGAAGTTAGAAACGGGAAAACAAACACTATTTCGCTCCCTCATCGCACTCCCAAAGCCCTAGCGCGTTGTTTTCCGTATCCAGGCAAACCGCGAACCACCCCATCTTAGGCACTGCAGTCTTGGCCATCACCACTTTCCCGCCCAGTCCTACCAGTTTGGCCGTAGCTTCATCGACAGATTCCACATCGACGTAGACCATAATCTGTTGCTCCGGCGCCTGGCGCTTCATCATTCCTCCCGGAACCGCTCCTTTCTCCTCGGAAGTGGTGATTCCCCAATAATCCTGGTATCCGGGGAAACCTTCGATTTTCCAGCCGAAAAGCTCGGAATAAAAACGCTTCGCCCGCTCCATATCCTCGGCGGGGATTTCGAAATGACAGATTGTGTGCATAACAGACTCCAATTTGAATATTAAAGGATAAACTGAACTTATGTGCAATATACAAAAGTGCAGACTAAATGTCAAGTTTTTTCCGAAAATTTTTTTTCTTTTTTTTCTTTAATTATTATTAACATTTTACTGAAGTGAAAAAAACATCGTCACTCTGGCCGCGAAGCGAGCCAGAATCCCTCTTCACCGGAATGATTCCGTACCCGTAACTTCATAATGCTATACCGATGCTAAAAAAGGATGCCCTATGAGATGTCACTCCCGCGAAAGCGGGAGTCCAGTATCTCATATAAATACAAAAAGATGGATTCCGGCTTTCGCTCGGAATGACATCCCTCTTTCTGGTCATTCTTTCCCGGAATGACTATAAATTCGTTTAGAATTCAATTTGTATTTAAATCCTGTAAACTTTGTTAATCCTGTCAAAAAAAACAACCGTGGTGTCGAGTCTCCGCACGCGACACCCAATAATTATTAATATTGAATATGCTGCCAACTGCGGAGAGTCGACACTACAACAATCTGTAATCGGGATTAAGGGAAAATATGAATTAAAATCTTGTTAATCCTGTCTATTTTAACTAATTTATGAGTAATCCAGGCTAAAGAAATCTTTGAACATAATCTGGATTTACCCTTGCCTTTTCCTTAATCAAATATTATATTATAACGTTATGCGTAAATTCCTGACCATATTCGCCGCCATCACAGTCGCCGCGGCCTGCTTCGCCGGAGAAGTCCACCTTATAACCATTGAAGGCTCCATCAATCCCGTTACCGCTCAATTCCTCATCGACGCCGTGGACCGGGCGGAACGGGAAAACGCCGAAGCGCTGATTATCAAGCTGGACACACCCGGCGGTCTGATGGCTTCCACCCGCTCCATGGTAAAGCGGATGCTGCCGGCGAAAGTCCCCCTGATCGTCTATGTCGCCCCCTCGGGCGCACGCGCGGGCAGCGCCGGAGTGTTCATCACACTGGCGGGACATATCGCCGCTATGGCGCCCGGAACCAATATCGGAGCCGCCCACCCCGTAAATATGGGCGGGGGGATGGATTCCACGATGAATAAAAAGGTCACCAACGACGCCGTAGCTTTCATCCGCTCCATCGCCGAACAACGGGGCAAAGAACCAGACTGGGCTGAAGCCGCAGTCCGCGAATCGGTCTCCATCACTGATAGAGACGCCCTGGAAAAAGGGGTCGCCGACGTTGTCGCCAGGGACATCGACGAACTCCTGAGCCAGCTTAACGGCAGAAAAATACAACTGCCCGACCAGGAAGTAACGCTCTCCTTTGAGACTTACGAACTCATCGAAACCGAAATGACCTGGCGGGAAAAAATCCTGAACAAACTCTCCGACCCCAACATCGCCTATATCCTGCTGATGCTGGGATTCTACGGCTTGCTCTTCGAACTATACAATCCCGGCGCGGTACTCCCCGGAATCATCGGAGGAATCTGCCTCATCCTCGCCTTCTTCGCCCTGCAAACCCTGCCGGTAAATTACGCCGGACTACTGCTCATTCTCTTCTCTATTATTCTCTTCGTCCTCGAAATTAAAGTCACCAGTTACGGTATGTTGACCATAGGGGGTATAGTGTCTCTGATCCTAGGCTCAATAATGCTCTATAAAGGCGTAACCGTCCCCGCCATTAAAGTTTCCTACAACGTGCTCATTCCCGTAGTAGTGCTAACCGTACTATTTTTCTTAGTCGTTATCGGCTTCGGAATAAGAGCCCAAAGGAGGTCGCCGGATTACGGTAAAGAAGCCCTCCTGGGCAAGGAAGCGCTCGCCCTGGAAATGCTGAATCCGGAAGGTCTGGTGCGGGTCGAGGGGGAAATGTGGATGGCTATCGCCGACGGAAAAGTTAAAAAGGGGGAAAAACTTGTGGTTAAGAGAGTCCAGGGGATGAGGCTCTACGTGGGAAAACCAACCGATTCAAGTGATAGCGTATAAAACACCAATCCCCTGATCCGATTTTTCACCAAAAATAAACTGACAATACGATACGGACTGTCTTTTCACTACTATCCTTCACCAAATAGAATAATATGAATAACCGCGGCAAGCGGCGCATCGACTACCAAAATAACTTTGAGCGTTTCGACGAACGGGATACAGTCTTCGCCCGCCGAGACCTCCAGCCCGGAACTCCCGAATACGAAGGATTCTATTACCGCCATCCCCAATGGAAAGTGGCGGATGACCGCCTCCGCGAACAAGCCTACATCGGCGCCCGAACCGCCCCCGCAGACCTGGGAATGTTCTTTGCGCCCGCATGGTTCCTGCGAGGCATAGGGGAACCACGCTTTGTCGATGGAGAACCAGCCACAAAACAGGTCAAGCTCTCACCGGACCGAGCCGCTTTGAAAGTCAAAACCTTCGCCCAAAGGCTGGGAGCGGATACCGTAGGTATCAGCCCGATGAACCCCGCCTTCGCCTACACCCATCGTGGAAGGATATTCTATCCTGAAGAACCCTGGGGCGCGAAAATCGAAGTCCCCCATCGGTTCGCCATCAGCATCGGTATCCGGGAGAACATCGACCTGGTCCGCGCAGGTCCTCATACCGGAGAAATGCTGGAATCGGGACTGATTTACGCTAAAACAGCGGTAGTCTCAGTAATACTCGCGGCTTACATCCGCTCCCTGGGATACCCCGCCCGCGCCCATCATTTCCGCAATTACCAAACGCTGTCTGTGCCCCTGGCAGTCCAAGCCGGTCTGGGAGAACTGGGGAGGTGCGGTTTTCTGCTAACCAAGCGCTTCGGAAACTGTCTCCGACTCGCCACCGTAACCACCGACCTGCCTCTGGAGATTGACAATCCCATCGACATCGGCGTCCAGGACTTCTGTGAACGGTGCAAGCTCTGCGCCGAAGCCTGCCCTTCAAAAGCGATACCCATCGGAGGTAAAACTAAAGTGAGGGGGACTTTAAAATGGATGCTGGACCCGCTCAAATGCTACCGCTTCTGGCATGAAGCCAAAACCGACTGCGGGATCTGCATCGCCTCCTGCCCCTGGACCGAACCTGACAACATCCTGCACCGCGCTTCCGCGGAGGCCGCATCACGCTGGAAACTCGCCCAAAGATTCTTGCTCTGGATTTACCCCATCGTATATGGAAAATTCCGACCGAAAAGCCCCCCGGATTGGCTCGATCCTAAAGTTTAGCGGCACGAAAGTTGCACTCTTAGCTGTTCAATACACAGTGAATAGTTAAAAAAATCCCCATAAAAATATTCCAGTTGAAAAAAACTTACAGGAGGGCAAAAATGTATTCAATGAATCGGATCCCAAGCATCACGAGAGCTTTCTTGGCAGTTCTGCTGATTGGTTCACTGGCGTTTGGAGCAGATATATACAAAGTCGATATGGCGCATTCGGAAATCGGCTTCACCGTTTCGCATATGATGGTCTCAAAGGTTCGCGGAAACTTCCGGGATTACACCATAGAACTGAAATACGATGAAAAAGACATCTCCAAATCCTCGGTATCCGCCGCCATTAAGGTCGCAAGCATCGATACCGACAACGAAAAACGCGATGGACACTTAAAAAATCCTGATTTCTTTGACGCTGAAAAACATCCGCAAATAACCTTTATGAGCAAAGAAGTCAGGAAAACCAAGGACGGCTTCAGTATGCTGGGCTCGCTGAAAATGCGAGACGTGGAAAAAATTGTGGAAATCCCCTTCAACATCGTGGGTAAAGTAACCGATATGATGGGAAACACCAGAGTCGGCTTCGAAGGCCGCCTAATAATCGACCGCCAGGACTTTGGCGTCGCCTGGAGTAAAAAACTCGACGCCGGAGGTTTAGTCGTCGGCGATGAAGTCAAAATCGAAATCATCATCGAAGCGGTTAAAGAAAAATAAGCACGTCCCCCCTGGGGAACGTGGAGAGAGAAGCCCCGCCGGTAAACGGCGGGGCTCTTGTTTTCAATAGTCATTCATAAAAAAATGACGAGATAAAGGATGTCATTCCTGCGACCTGTGCGCCGTATGGCGTAAAGCAGGAATCCATCTTCTTGTATTTGTATGAGATACTGGACTCCCGCTTGCGCGGGAGTGACAGATCATAGGACAATCTTTCTTAGAATCGCAATAATTACTTCATCGATTCATTGGGAAAAACGCTTCACCCAAACATACTCACCCAACTGTTCCTCCACCCCCCAGAAATCGTACATACCGTTTTCCCGGTCGCCGTTTGCATTTAAGATAATATCCCCGGAAACACCATCGTAATTGGCGATAACATTCATCATCTCCGCTTTCAATTCATCGATTGTAGCTGCGGAATCGACCTCAGCCAATGTCCGGGCGGCGATATTCAACGCATCGTAACCCAGCAGCGCATAGGAAATGGGGTGAACGCCGGTGATATCTTCTATCCGCTGAGCAGTGGCAGCGTATTCGGGCGAATCGTATTCACCGTAAACGGGACATATTAAATTTCTATCGATGGCGAAATCAGCCGCGACAGGATCCGTGAAAAGATAACTGCTTTGACAGAAACCGTCACTCCCATACCAATTCACCGAAGACAGCGGTGTATAAGCGGAGGCGGCATTCAATATATCCCTGCCTTCATCGAAAGAGATGAGCTGCATCGCCACCGCGCTGTCACCGTAGGTCGATATGGCATTTTCTACCGCGGGAGAAACGATATTGAGACTATCGATGTAATTGATGCTTTTCCAACAGTTGTAGGCTCTACGCTCGATTACCGACCCCCCCAGTGATTGGAAAGAAGCGGTGAAACAATCCGCTAAGTTATCGCCCCAGTTATCGTCTCGATAAAAAACCGCCGCCGCCTGAATACCGTCATCCCACATTACTTCCGCCACTGTTTCCGCTTGATATGTGTCGTCGGTGACCAGACGGTAGATATTGTCGTTGGGGATTGAGAGATCCGGCGCGGTGCTGGCTTGACTGATTATGACTATGTCATTGGCGTCAGCGTAATCTTTCATCTCCTCAAGCTCCGCGCTGCTGATTAGACCCGTTACAATCCGGCAATCCAGCTTTTTCAACACCTTCAGCAGGATAAGAGCGGCTTCAGGATTCGATTCCGTATCCAATATCAGAGGATTCACACGGAACTTAATCCCGGCTGAGGCGAAATCGACGTTGATATCGTCCGCCGCTAATTCCGCAGCCACCCGGCTCGATTCCCCGAATGAAGCCAAATCTCCCGTAACCGGAACCAGCACGCCGATGTTAATCTCGGTGAAATCATAGGGTCCGGTTCCTGATTCCGAATCATCGTCGGTGCAGGATATTATCGCGAAAGACAGAAAAACGATGATGATGAATTGAAAAACTAATATCCAGGATTTCCTCATTTTATAGAGACTCCTTTTCTTTCTAGAACGGATTTGTTAAGGAAGTGTTGACAAACAACTTTCACTTTACTATAATATTATTATTTTCAAACACTTACATTTGTCATCCTGAACGCAGTGAAGGATCTCCAATTTACATTATGTTTATATTTAACAAGGAGATTCTACGCTTCACTCAGAATGATAAGCCTGTTCACTCACTCTCGAACGCCGCCTTAGCCGAAGGCTCGAATGATCCCCAATTCGGCGGTTCTCCACCTACCAGCGCAGCGGAAGAATGAGGCCCGATGGAACCGGATTCGATATAAACTCTGATTGAACCTATGTATCTTCCGGTCAAATAAACATAGGGGCCATTGAAATAACTGGCGCTCCAGTGGAGAAGATAAGTAAGTATATCGTGATTGCGGCCGTCTTCAGCGGTTAAAGCCAAGATGTCGCTGCCTTGGTCATAGACTCCGCAAGCGTCCCCGGAATACACTGTGCCGTAATGCGTTAATTCCAATACTCCGTAATAATAATCGGAATAATACAGCGTAAAGTTATAATTAAGTTTAATATACCAATTGTCGCTGTCTTGGAGAATCACATCCCAGACCGTATCCGGCGGTGTGACTTCGCTGGCCGCCGGAGAGCAAATCCCCGCCGCCGCAGGATTGACTTCCGCAGTTTCAGCCTCATCGCCGGTTTTACTGCAGGACACCGCACCCAGGGCGAGGATAAGGGCAAGAAAAGGAATAAGAAATTTTTTCATCGGATTTTCCCCTCGATATTAATTAATTGTAAAAATGTTAGATACTGCTAAGGTAACTGTATTTTATTTTAATATCAAGGGAAAACGAAGATGTAAAGAATAATCCCTAAAAAAATTTGGAAGTTATACTATGATTATCGAGAATGATGTGATGGAACTGAAATCTTAGGCTGAATTCCCGCTATTGACGCTCCAACATCGCTTTAGGCGAAGGCTCGAACAATCCCCAATTCGGCGGCTCGCGCCCTTCCAAAGCGGCAGAGGAATGAGGCCCGATGGAACCGGATTCGATATAAACTCTGATTGAACCTCTGTATCTTTCGGTAAAATAAACATATGGACCGTAGAAACGACTGGTATCCCAATGGAGTAGATAGGTGAGGATATCGTGATTGCGGCCGTCTTCAGCGGTTAAAGCTAAGATGTCGCTGCCTGTGTCATAGACTCCGCAAGCGCCCCCGGTGTAAATTGTTCCACCAAATTGATATTCCAATACGCCGTTATAATAATCGGAAGATTGCCGCGTAATGGTATAATCGAGTTTGAAATACCAATTGTCGGTGTCGCGGAGAATCACATCCCAGACCGTATCCGGCGGAGTGATTTCGCTGGCCGCCGGCGAGCAAATCCCCGCCGCCGCAGGATTGACCTCCGCAGTTTGTGATTCATCGCCGGTTTTACTGCAGGATACCGCCCCCAGAGCGAGGATAAGGGTAAGAATAGGAATGATAATTTTTTTTATCAGGTTTTCCCCTTGATTTTGTTGATTTGTTTAATATCAGGCAATACTATAATAATAGTTTTTTTCACAATATCAAGGGTAAAGAACTAAATATCAAACTCTATATGCAGTACAAGGTTGAGAATAAAAAAAAAGGGCTGGTATTTAAATAGGCGGTTAATAGGGCGAAAAGAAAACATTTATACTATCCGTAGTATTGGCTTAAAGGCGCGGAGCCCCCCCCCCCCACTCCGCGCCTCAGCCTGAGCGAAAACACTTTTTATTCGGCTCATTTCACTAATAACAGTTTCTTAGTTAAATCCAGCCCGTTGGCGTTCAAGCGCGCAAAGTAAACACCGCTGGGCGCGGAAGAAGCGTTCCAGTCGAATCGATGCGCTCCCGCCTGTAATAATCCCTGAGCCAGCGACGCCACCTCGCGTCCGTTCACATCGTACACCGCAAGTTTGGTGTAACCCGCGTCTCTAAGTTCGAAACTGATAACCGTCTCGGGATTGAATGGATTGGGATAGGCGGTGAATGTTTGGTAATCCGCAGCTGATTCCACCATACTCCCGGATGATTCTTCATCCCAACCTGAAGCGTTCCACCCGGCGACAGGATACTCACCAACATTGCCGTAGCTCTTGGTGAAATTAAAATAATCGTTGGAAACTACATTGTCCGGATAGGTCCCGACCTTAGCCGCATAAATGTAGTTACCCGCCGGAACGCGGCCCGGCACTGTCTGGATTATATCCCTCGAAATAGCGCCGCCCGGCTGGAGGCTAAGATTCATACGCAGAAGTATCGGACCATAAGCGCTGCCGCCCGACGCCTCGACTTCGGTCCATAGGTCGAAGTATTGGACATTCCCGGAGATATTGCTTAATTCGGCGGTAAAAGCGAAACTGCCTCCGAGCGCCGGAATCATAATCGGGGGATTATGCGGCGTCAACGTAAGCGTCAGACCGCCCTGGTGAAAATAGAACGCCCCCAGGTCGGCAAAAGTGCTGTCAGGATCACGCGCACTGCCAGGATCGCCGGCGTCGATTGCCGGGGAAACGCTTTGAAGACTGAAATCACCGCTAACCGGGGAGTTGAACATCGGCTCGAGAAAGATATTGTAGTAAACGTCGCTGGGATCTCCGTTGCCGTTGACGGTGCTCACATAGCCCAATCCGCCGGGAAAACTCGAACCGCTGAAATTGACGCCATACCCGGAAAAATCATTGTAGCTGACCGCTGCGCCCGAAGAGTTTTCAAAATGAATCCCGCTGCCGGAATTTCCCGCGATGATGTTGTTTTTAATCACCGGTGAAGAGTAATACAGATTGATAGCACCGCCTTCGACAGGGGAGCTGAATATTATCGTCGGATTGTCGTAGAAGGTGTTATTAATTATTTGAGGGTCGGAACTGCGTAAAGCCAGCGCCCCGCCTTTTGAAGTGGTGCCGGTATTACCGGAAGCGGTGACCGAGTTCCCCGCGATTAAGTTCCTCGCTATGACAGCGTCAGAACCGTTCAAATATATCGCGCCGCCCGCTCCATGACCGTTGCCAATGTATCCGTTTGAAGCGACAATACGGTTGCCTGTGATGACATTATTCAATATCTCCGGCTGGGAATTCAATGCATATATCGCCCCGCCGTAACCCGATGCAAAATATCCCACCAGATTGTCGGCAATGAGGTTATCCCGAATGGAAGGATTTGACGCTTCGATATAGATTCCCGCTCCCCGGTACTTGGCCTGATTATTCTTTATGGTGGAGTTACTAATAACCGGGTTGGAATTATAAATGTAAATCCCCGCGCCTCTGTCATAGGGGTCACCCGCTGTAGCTTTGGCATTATCGATAATGCTGTACTGTAAACGGCTGCCTTCTTCAGCGTTGATAAACCTGATACCCAGCCAGCCCGGTTCGCCCGGTCCCGGAGGCGTCGCCGTGAAATGGATGGAATCGCCTTCAGAACCGACTGCCATCAATCTGCCGTTGACCGTAAGCTTGTACCAACTCTCGAAAAACACCGTCACACCGGGATAGATGGTTAAAGTCTCACCCGACGGAATCGTTATATCGCCGTTTATCATATAAGGAGAGCCCGCCATCCTCCAAACGCCGGAAACATCGCCTGCAGGTATCACCGTTTCAGCGTTCGCTGACAGTGACATTATTGCAATGGACAAGGGTAAAGTGAAAATTCTTTTCAACATTTTAGGCATCACTGTCTTTATCTATTAATAAAACATTAACTTAAATTATCATTAATTTCTTTGATTAGTTAATAGCGCGAAAAACGTACCAGAAGTTTCCATTATAGTCATTCTTGAAAATGAATAACGAGAAAAAGGATGTCATTCCCGCGAAAGCGGGAATCCAGAGCCTTGTTTATTATTTAATTATGATAGTTTTTAAAATGCCAGTATCCGACATTCTTTTCGATAATCTCTATAGCATAATTTTAAAATCCCGCCCTACAAATTGACCGCTGATTGTTGCAGTTATCCTAAATAAAAAAAGCCCCTTTGCAGGGGCTTTCTTCATCAACATTAGGAGGAGGTATGCTGATTAATCTCTTGGTGGATGGCGTTACCAAATCGGTCTGAACACCGGCCTGTCGGAAACCATCTCATCGTCATCCTGGCTGAGCTTGCTGAACATTATTTCTGCAGGCTTCATAGGGGAACCTGACTCGTTCATTGCATCTTCAATATGAACCAGGTAGTAGTAGTTACCAGCCGGAAGCCGCTTCGGCACATACTGCATAACTTCCCTGCTGAATATCTCACCCGAGGGGACTTTCACATAGCTGTAAGACCTTACCGGTAGCAAAGCTCCGCTGTCAATGCTGTAAACTTCAGAACGGATGTTGAAAGCGTAATCCATCTCCGAGTGATTCTCAAGAATCAGTTCGTAGGAAAAGCTGCCGCCTTCGGCGGGAATCATCACCGAAGCGTCATTAGGAATTACACTGAATTCCACAGGGGACTGAGCTTGAACAAATGACAGGCCGCTGAGGCCCATAAGGACGAAAAGGACTAATAGTTTCTTCATTTTAACCTCCTTCCAGCCGCAAGGGCTGAAAGTTTATATTTTTGAAAATTGGCTTATTTAACGTTCTGGCGAGGAGTTTCGCAACATCCGTGCCAATTTGTTTAATGCTTAACAATTAGCCTGAATTCACCAGCTTTGTGAAAACTCCTTTCCTCTCAGTTAAAACAACTTTTCAGAAATCACCCCCGCGTTCACTACCGATAGTATCCCCACAGCTCCAAAAGAAAAAGCCCTCATCCTTGAGGGCTTTAAACTTGAGACTTGAGACCTTAGACTCGAAACTTACTTAACCAACAGCAATTTCTGAGTTTTCAACACATTACCTGCGCTTAAACGCGCGAAATACACTCCGCTCGCCATCCCCGACGCGTCCCATACCGCCTGGTGCGCCCCCGCCGGATAGAATCCTTCGGCGAGAACCGCCGCTTCCCGTCCGACGATGTCGTAGATTGCCAGTTTGACTTGACTTGCATCTCGAATCTCGAATCTCGCAACTGTAGAGGCGTTGAAAGGATTGGGGGAAGAACTGAGAACTGAGAACTGAGAACTGGGAACTGAGAATCCGTTGTCATCCCAGCCGGAGCAAGTCCAGGTAAAACTGTTATTTAGTGCGCCGTCGCCAGGCAGTTTGAAAAAGGTGAAACTGTCGGAATCGATGACCGAATCGGGATAAATCCCGGCGCTGCCCACCATCGTGTATTCGCCGGGTGGAGCCGCTCCGGGAACATTCTGATTCAAGGTGCGCAGGATGGCAGCGCCGCCGGGGATGGATAGTCCATTCCGCTGAATCAGGGGCCCGTAAGGATTGCCGTTGGGGAGCGTCACCATAATCCAGGCATCGAAGGTGACGGGGTCCTGCGTAGTGTTTTCGATAGTGGCGTCAAAGGCGAAGGCGCCGCCGCCCCCGGGAAGCTGTATCGGCGGATTATGCGGGATCAGGGTCACCGAAAGCGGCGATAGCTGCCCCACATCGACGCGGAAAGCGCTGGCGGTCTCCTGATGGATAGTCAACCAATTCTCACCTTCGCGGCGCAGGGTGTGCAGACAGGTCAGACTGGGATTGATGTTCAGGCACCAGCCGGTCCAGGTGGTTTCGCCGCCGACCGCCCAGAGCCAGTACGAGGCTCCCGCCTGCAAGGTGGAAATCCCGCTGCCCTGAAGATGATGCGGCGGGCTCCATTGCGACCAGGTTTCAAATTGGGTGATAATCCACTCCTCCATCACATTTCCGGGCTCCGGCGGATTTCCCGTGGGATTAGCGGTGAGTTTTATGGTAACCGTATCGGGCATTGTCGATGAGGGAACACGGAAAAAAGCGACCCAGATGTCGGTAACCACACCGTCGGTGGTCGAAGTGAATTCCATCGCCTGTTCCACGCCGTACTGGGTGGGGACATTTACGCCGGCTACGGTCCACCCCATACCAAAGTTATAGTCCCATCCGCCGTGATCGGGTCCGAAGTTGTTGTAAACGGTGGTCTGAGTCCAAGCAGTGGAAACAAGGGCCAGGATTGCGGCAACTGCGGAAAGCGTTCCGATGTATGTCAATCTTGCCATAGCTAACTCCAATGGTTTAAGAACATTGGGTGAAAGGTCTTCCCCGGATGATGATGATAAAGAAAATGCAATTTTCTATTATACCCTCTCCAGAGGCTGCCGGAGTCTTAAATGCCCCTCTCAGGTAATATGCGAATTTGGTGAACATTTGTCAAGTTTTCGGCAAAAAAAGTGAATTTATACTTAGGACTTAAGCTTGGAGGCCCGGGCGATGATGCGTAAACATGATTTGTAGCATTGATAGTGTCAGGTCTCCGCTGCGCTAAAGGCATAACATAACGCTAATCGCTGCGGGGGGATAAATCCCCCGCCTACCTTTAATAAGTATCAAGTTTCAAGTATCAAGTAACAAGTCCGCGCGGGGAACCGCTCTCCGGATTCCCGCTTTCGCGGGAATGACATTGTGGGACAGGGCGCTGGGGGCCGGCGGCGCATTGAATAATCCCCCCTGCCCCCCTTTATAAAAGGGGGGAAAGAAGGATTCCGGCTTCGCCGGAATGAATTGTAAATTGGTGGGTTGAAACCCACCCTACGACTGCCGGGCGCGGTGGGCCGGCGGTACAATAGTAAAATTATTTCAGCAGCAGGAGTTTTTCGGTTTTGACCGTGTTGGCGGCGCTGAGGCGGGCGAAATAGACACCGCTGGGGAGGTCTTGAGCGTTGAAATTCACGCTGTGGGCGCCGGAAGGCATCCATCCCTCCGCCAAAAGAGCCACCTGCCGCCCGGCGGGGTCGTAAACCGCTAATTCTACTTGGCTTGCCTGTCCAAGGGTGAAGGTGATGGTCGAATTGCAGTTGAAGGGATTGGGGGACGCTGCAAGATTTGTGATTTGTGATTTGTGATTTTCGATTATTGATTGGTATTCGGATTCCCAGCCGGTGCAAGTCCAATTATTATAATTGCTTTGAGCGCCATCGCCCGCCAGTTTGTTGAAGGTGAAGGAATCGGTACTAATAACCGAATCGGGGTAAACTCCGGCGCTGCCCACCATTGTGTATTCGCCGGGGGGAGCCATGCCGGGGACATTCTGGTTCAATGTCCTCAGGATGGTGGCGCCTGCGGGGATGATCAGTCCGTTGCGCTGAATCAGGGGCCCGTAGGGGATGCCGTTGGGGAGCATCACTATTACCCAGGCGTCGAAGGTGATGGGATCCTGGGTGGTGTTCTCGACGGAAGCGTCGTAGGTGAAGGGGCCTCCGCCCGCGGGAATCTGTATCGGCGGATTATGCGGGGTCAGGGTCACCAGCAGAGGGGACACTCCGGGAGTGCCGGTGACGATGATTGCGTGGTAAGCGGTGTACTGGGTCACGCGGTAGGTCACGGTCGCCGCCGGGGGGAAGCCGGTGTAACAGTAGCCCACCCCCCATTCCAGACGCCCGAAGGAACAGGCGATGGGCGGGGTAGGACCGTTGGCGCGGGCGTAGCGGGTGTCCACTCCGCTCCAGCAGACTCCGACATAGTAGAAGTAACCTGAAGTGAGTTCGAAATTCCGCTCGCCGGAAGCGTAAAAGGTGTTGCCGGGACCCTGATTGCCGTGGGTTACGGAATCGACCAGGGTGTAGGTGCCTTCAAGCTGAGTCCCCTGATAGACGAAGAAGCAGAGGGGTTGGGCGGAGTTGAAATCGAGGTGGAAGCGGTGTTCGTAAAGATTGACGGTGCTGTCCACGAAAAACAGGTTGCCCTTGGCGACGCTGGTGGCGTTGTAAACCATATCCCAGCTGCCGAATTCCTCCTCCACTAATTCGTCCAAGCCCGGCTGGGCGAAGAGGACAGCGGCGGCGAGGAGGGTGATGATTGTTAAGAGAGCGCGTTTAAACATAATTTCTCCAAATTATATTGTGAAACAGATTTTGCAGTGAAGGCTGCGGAGTTACCGCGTTTTTTTAATTATAGCGGTTTTGGAGGAAAATGGCAAGTGTTGGGGGGGGATATTTGATTAATCAAAATACTTGAAATCTTCTGTAAGGATTGTGTACAATTCCTGCTTGATAGTGTTCGAATGACGGGAGATATCATCAAAAATCCGCACTAAGGATGAATGATTATGAATGTAAGCAAATTTCTTAATCTGGATTAAACCGGAATAAGGCGTCAGGAAATCAGGATAACTGAAATACTTAAAATACGGTTCGTCCTTCAGACCAATATCAAATAAAAATTGGCCCTGACAATAATGCTGATTCCAATAATCGTAAAGGTCTTTAATGATTTGCGCCAGTACAAATGATATCCGATTAGATTCTTCAATTTCTTTATCAAGGACAAGCGACCAGAATGATTCATGATTTGCGGGACACATCGGATTATCGATAAAAACCTCGGGAGCGCCTTTCACCGGATTATCCGCTTCATATTTAGTGACAACACAACTATTATCAGCTAATCCAAACGCAAAACATAGAGAATAAAAATATTGTTCCATAGATTTCAGAATATTTGGTTTCCAAATATCGAACTGATTAGCCCAAATGGGATATTTTCCATTGAACACTTTAGTTATCGCATACCATGTAAATGTTTTTCTAGAGCTTGTTAAATCAAAAGCTGCATATCCTCTGTTATCCGGCGGACCATTCAATATTCGTGTCACATTCGCATTCTGAAACACAGTATCAAGGCGGAACCAAACTCTATCGCATTTATTAGAAATCCTTCCGTATCTATCCTGTTTAATTCTTACCGGCGTATTATTATCCATAAAACCAATATATTCCGAATTTTCGATACCATATGTCTTCTTATTACGCCTTCGGGGGTCAGTTATCGGGAGTCCACCATATATTTTTCCCGAATTCAATTCATATTGTGTCGGGTCTCTTTTAAAATCGTACATTTTTTGCGACACCCATTTTTGGATGGGACTTTTTCTTTGAGAAAAGTTCACCGGTTTGGCGTTTCTAATAATAGGCTTCAGAATACTATCGATTTGACGCGGATCAGCATTCCAATTAATCTTAATATCATTTCTAATCAGATGAGTTAAATCTTTGACTATTATTTTATTATTATTGCCCTTAAGGTTTTTATGGTATCGCCAAATAGTGAAGGTGATGGGAAACTTGCCTTTAATTTTGAAGAATTCCCTGCCCAGAAAAATAAAGCCGTTTTCGTATTTAAAATACTGGTCGAACACACTTCTGAATCTTTTAAAGGAGGGTCTTGGAACCAGCCAGGAAGTAGGCGTGAATATCATCAATAACGGAGTTTCCGATGCGTTCTCGTCTAATGACTTGGGAATTGTAACTTTTTCAAAATCCAATTCACCAATTTCCAAATCACCGGATTGAAGCCTCGCGATATTTAAAATCTGTCCAAGAAACGCTAAATATCTCTCTTTACCGGCGTCATTACCGGTAATTTCAAGTATTGTCCTGTGAATATCATACAAAGCCTCAACATTTTTTCTGGCTTTTTCGCTTTCATCGGTGCTTTTATAGGGTGGATTGAGCAGGAAGGCGAGTGGTTTGTCCAATTTCTGATTTTTAAGGTCAAGTTCTTTCATCAACTCAAACACATATTCCTCGGCCGATTTATCCAGGAAATTCAATCCTCTGTTTTCAGTGGTTTTTGGAATAATAGTAAAACCCGGTTTAAATTGCTGGGGGTCTAACTTCATACGCTGTTCAATGGTTTTTAATAAATCCGGCTGTAATTCCGAGACAATTTTATGTTTTAAGTGTTCTTTCCAACTGGTCACTAAATTACCGGAGCCTCCCGCCGGGTCTAACACTATGTATTTTTCACTCAATTTCTTTTCATAATATGTTTGGACAAACCAGAGGGCGAGTTTACTCAGGTTTATATCAGTAAAAAATATACCGTGCTGCTTGGCATATTCCGGATTTACCTTAGATATAACCTCATCGAATCGACTGAAATAATAATCGATTGTCAATCCCGAACCTTCATTGGTAAACACATAATGATTCTCCACAAATTTCTTAAATTCATCTTTACAGTTGGGCTTGATTTGAACGGATTCACTAGATTTACTTCCTTTATGTCCAATAACATTGATTTTATCAGTCTCACCTACTTCCGCTACGGTGCAAGTCATATCCCAATAGCCAACTATCGCATAAAAACAGTGAACAGCATCTATGGGGTTGTCAAAGAATTTTTTCAGAATCTCAATCTTATTGATGAAGTTGAAGGTATTAATTTGCATCCTTTCGGAATCAAGGTTTTTCAGTAATTGGATGTATTCATAGAGTTCAATATTATAGTCTTTTTTCAATAGTCCTTCGAAATCGGTTGGAGTCAACTTGAACAATGCTGCACTCAGTATTTCATTACTTCGAATTTTCGAGGTATTCTTTGCATTTTTAACTCCAATTTCATTGGATGGTTTATATGGGTCGGCTTTAGCGGCGAACTCTTTGGCAAACTGTGGGATGTCATTTAATTTCCACAATCCGATGAACTGATGAGCGATTACACAAACCGCGGAAAAACTCAGCCCCTTTTTTTCATAATGGAGAGCTTGATAGAATCCCTGTAAATAATTATTTATATTAGTTTTTAATTCAACAACAAGTTGTCCTTCAATATATATATCCGCTCCGCATGCATCAGTTTCCTTTCTGAATTTTTTCCCGAATATCTTTTTAAACAGCGGAAAGACAAGATGGTCTTTTGCTTTCTCACTACTACCGCTGGTCAGGTATTCCAATAGTTGAGCAATTTCATTTGTATAGTTTTGTTTTGACATCCAATTTCCTGGTTGTATATGAGTTTTCTATCATATGAATTTATTAATTTCAGTCACTTTATCAACTTTCCCCGCCAATCCCCCCATAAAAAAATCCCGCTTTCGCGGGATTTTGGCGGAGAGACTGGGATTCGAACCCAGGGTGGAAGTTTTGCTCCCACATTCGCTTAGCAGGCGAACGCCTTCGACCAGCTCGGCCATCTCTCCGGGGAAATATTTTGGCGGAGGACGAGGGACTCGAACCCCCAAGGCTCGAAAGCCGGCGGTTTTCAAGACCGCTGCCTTACCAATTAGGTCTAGTCCTCCAAACAATAAATATAGGGAAAACGGGGCTTTTTTTCAAGTATGAGATTGATAAAGTTAGGGGAATTTATTAATATAGTATTCAAGTCTGCAAGTCGGAAAGTCGGAAATCCATAAGTTCAGTCATTGAAGTGAATCTGCGAAGATGACAGACATTTTAGACATATCGACGGCTTATTGGCGGTCGGCGGCGCTGTTCGCGGCTTTGAGGTTGAATCTGTTCGAGATCCTTAAGGAGGCGTCGCTCACCGCCGTAGAAGCGGCGGGGGCTGCGGGGGCGGAGGCGGATTTAACGGGGAGGCTGCTGCGGGCGATGGCGGCGATGGGATTGGTGATGCGTGAGGGGGGGAAGTTCCGGCTGCCGGAGGGGGCGGCTGATAGAATGACCGCCGGGGGGAACAGGGATGCGAGCGGGTTCTGCCGCTTGATGAGCGAGGATTTTTCGGCGGGGATATGGGGGGCTTTGCCGGAAGTAGTCAAGGGGGGGGATTCCGCGTCCGGGATTGTGGACGAAACACTCGCTTCGGCGGAGATGTTCACTCGGGCGATGCACAGTATGTCGCTGCAGGAAGAGGCGGAAGCCTTGTGCCGGGGACTGGATTTGTCGGGGGCGGGGCGGTTGGTGGATTTCGGGGGAGGTTCGGGGGCTTATTCCATCGCGCTGTGCCGGGCTTATACTGAAACGCTTAGCGCGGTGATAGTGGAGCGTCCCGAAGTGGTTCCGGTAACGCAGCGTTTCGTAAGGGAAGCGGGTTTGGAGGGGCGCATCGAGGCGGCGGCGGGGGATTGGCATTCGATGGGATACTGCGGTGAATTCGACGCGTCGCTGCTGTCGGATGTGCTGTATCAGTCCGAGGAGGAGTGCCGGAAATTAGTAGGAACGGCTTGCGCTTCGCTGAAGCAGGGGGGGATTATCGCGGTGCGGGGGTATTTCTTAGACGATGACGACGGGCGGGTGTTCCCGGCGCTGTTCGACATCAACCTGCTGGTTCACTCGCCGGAAGAGAGGACTTATGAGGTGAAGGAGGTGGCGGGCTGGCTGTCACAGGCGGGTCTTACGGGGATTGAAGTTGCGCCCTTGACCGAACGGTCTTATTTGATAACGGGGCTGAAAGGTTGAGATTACTCAATAACAATATATTATTAACGGAGGACAGGGATGAATAGACTCATCGCAATAATATTATTATGTGGTCTGCTATTGACGGGATGCGGCGAGAAAAAGTCCGACCTGATTGTGCAGGACGTAGATTTTACTTCGGAGGACGGATTGGCTCTGAAGGGGACGGTATATTCGCCTCAAGCGCGGGAGAAGCTTCCCGGGGTGATACTGGCTCATATGTATCAGAACAGCCGCGTCAGTTGGGATGAATACGCGCGGAAGCTCGCCGGAAAAGGATTCGTCGTCTTAGCCTTCGATTTCCGCGCTTGCGGCGAATCGGAAGGTGATAGTATGGACGTTGCCAATCAGGACAAAGACGCGATGGCGGCGGCGGAGTTATTAGCCAGCATGGCACGGGTGGACCGGGACCGCATCGGGGCGGCGGGGGCTTCAATGGGGGGGATGGCGGTGGTGATTGCGGCGGCGAAGAGCGAATTAATCAAGGCGGTGCTCACTGTAGCCGCTCCTCCTTCCTGGCAGGGTTCCGAGCCGATAGACTATGTCCACAAGGTATCGCCCCGCCCCATCCTCTTCATCGGCGCGAAGCACGACGCTCATCTCACGCTCCGGGCTGCTCGCGCGATGTATCTCAGGGCGGGCGACCCGCGGAAATGGATGCTGCTTGACACCAATCGTCACGGCTCGGACATCTTCGCGACCGACCTCAAGGAGAAGCTGGAGAACACCATCACCGATTTTATGGTCCAGCATCTCAAGCCGGAGACGCCGGAAGCTGATAAGGAATAAGAAAGCTGCGATTCGACCTATCAGTCGATATTATTATGGAAAAACAAATTAGACTTCTCGGGATACTGTATATCATATACAACATGATTTCATTGATGTTAGCCCTGGTGGTTAAACTCACTTTTCTGGGAGTGGGTGTTTTCCTTGAGGCTGTTGCCGAGGGTTTCCCTCCGCTGCCGCTGGGGGATTTGAGCCGTGCCGGTTGGCTGCTGGGAGGGGCGCTGTTACTGTCATCGCTGCCCGGTGTTATTGCGGGGATGGGGCTTCTGAAATTCAAGCCCTGGAGCAGGATATTAGCGTTGATTGTGGCGGTGTTCATGCTGTTCGGCTTTCCTTTTGGCACCGCTCTGGCGGTTTATGCGTTCTTTATATTATTGTCCCGAGAGAGCGATAAATATTTTCATAGCATTAATTAGCCTGAAATATTCAGTAATCATAATAGACAGGATTGACAAGATTTACAGGATTTTAATTCGTAAGACTTTAGGTATATGAAGTTCTAAGCAAGATAGTCATTCTGGCGCCGCCAGCACGACGCTTACGCTTCAAAATGTAAATTGTTACGCTTTTCCCCATATAATCTGATATCTGTTTGTTTATTTGGTGATTAGATTCACAGGCTATTAAGGCTATCATGGCTATTAAATTCTCATATGTCACTAGTTATCAAGTATATACATTAAAAAAGCTTAATAGGTTTGGGAAAGAACTATAACGATACCCAAAACATAATCAGGATTACTCTGGGATTATTTTCATTTTATTACTATGATACACAAGATATTCATACCGGCGGTTATCGCGTTCCAGTCATTGTCGATACCTTTATCGGTTTCGGCAGGACCTGAAATCTCTAAGGCTGAACTTCGTGCTCATGTTGAGTTTTTAGCTTCACCGGAATTAGAAGGGCGGGAAGCCGGTTACAGAGGCGCCGACGCCGCAGCCAGATACATCGCTACCCGGTTCAGAGAATACGGGCTCCGGGAGCTCCCGGGCGCTCCGGGGTATTATCAACAGGTTCCTTTGCTTTTGATGCGTCCGGATTTCGAAATGACCGTGTTGTCTGTGGTAAGAGGGGGTGAAAAGACCGATTTCGTCACCGACCGGGACCTGTTTTTCTATCCCAAGGGGGGCGACGACGACTATTTCGAAGCGCCGGTGGTGTTTTGCGGATACGGCATCACCGCTTCGGAGTTAGGCTATGACGATTACGAGCACGCCGATGTGGCGGGGAAATTTGTTCTGGTGATGAATCGGGAGCCTCAGCTTGAAGACAGCAATTCAATCTTTAACGGAACAAGTATGACCAAGTATTCGATACCTATGATTAAAGCTCGAACGGCTAAGGAACACGGCGTAAAAGCTCTGTTGATAATGCGGCCTCCCACCGAGAGTCATCCTCTGCTTGAAGAAACACTGAAACGTTATCGCGAGCAGTTGGAAAAACCTATAGTACAGTTGGCGGGAAAGATCGAATCACTGCCGGTTTTCTACCTCAAGGACGAAACCGCGGCTGAGATTTTGGGGGATAGTTTCGATTTGGACGGTTATTTCCAGGATATAGAGAAGAAGCTCAAGCCGAAGCCGATAGCGATCGACAATGTCATGGTCAACGTTAAAATTCGTTTCAGGGAGCGGGAGGAGATAGAATCTCCCAATGTCGCAGGCTTCATACCGGGAAACGACTCGTCAAGCGAAATGGTGATAATCGGCGCGCATTACGATCATTTGGGGATTACCGGCGGGGGAATCTGTTTCGGGGCGGACGATAACGCTTCGGGGGTAGCGGGGCTGTTGGAATTGGCGGAGGCTTTTTCGGAGGTAGAGGAAAAATCCAACAGAGGTGTACTCTTCATCGCGTTCACGGCAGAGGAAAAGGGGGCATTGGGCTCGCTTTACTACACCCAGAATCCTCTGCATCCCATAAACAGGACCGCGGCGATGATTAATTTAGACGAGATTGGCCGCAACGGCGCTTCGACTTTCAGCGGTATGCGCGATCCTGACCTGGAAACAAAGGGCGCTAATTACTTGATGGTGCAGTATTCCGCACAGTCACCTCTGCTAAAAAAGATTAATGAACAAGCAAACGTAGGGATTGGTCTGGATTTAGACTTCGATCCGAATGTGCATTTTCACGGTTCTTCGGACCAGGTTCATTTTCACAACCTTACTATTCCCAGCCTTTTCTATTTTACGGGATTTCAGCCGGACTATCATACTCCGCGGGATACACCTGATAAGATAAACTACATTAAAATGGAGAAGGTAGTGAAGTTGGTTTACAGGTCAGCGGCTCGATTAGCACAACTCAAGGAAGAGCCCGCTTTCGACGCTGAAATTAAACGCGTTCCTAAAAAGAAGCGGATGGATTTTTAGCGTGATTAGAATCATCGACGATAATAATAAAAGCCTGGATTTGATTCCAGGCTTTTATATTCAATAAGCACAACTAATATCATTTTCCGGTTTTGTTGATTTCCTCTTTCAGTTTTTCGAGTTCTTCTTCAGCTTTTTTCCTCTCTTCGCGGATTTTCTCAAGGTCGAGATCGATATATTCGGCTCCTTTAGTTTCATCGACAATCCACTCGAACAGCGCCTTTTTCTCGGTGGACAACCTCTGCTCGCGCAGGCTCTCTCTGCTTAGAGCGTTCCTCTGGACTTTCCCGAATGTAGGCACTGAATAGAAAGCGGTAGAGGGAATGTAATCGATTCTAAAATTCACGCGCCATTCGGGATATTGGGGCCAATCACCCGGCGGCAACAGGTCTTCTTTGCTTTTCTCATCTTCACTATAGGCAAGGATGTCCACTCCTAATCCCAGCGATACTCCCATATACAGCCTATATTTGAAACCAGGGGATAAGTATAGGAAGTTTTCCCGCGAATAGATTTCAGAGTCGGGACGTTCCATGAAGAATTCCCCGTGCGCTTCTAAGGAATATTCGTACTTGACTCCAGGCTTTGCGAAGGCTAAGGCAAATACGATATTCTGAGTGCTTTGAGTAATCGACTCCTTGTCATTGTGATTTTTATAACCAAGATTGAGGTATAATGCCGGGGATTCGTACAGATAGAACGGCTTCCAGAAATAGGCGAATAACAGGTCCATTCCACCGGTTATTCCCTCGTTGACGTAGGGTTCAAGATAGATGTTGTAATGCCTGGCGGTTCGATATTGAATCGTAGAATTTAGGCCGTAATACAAAGCACGGGTTCCCGACTTCAAATTGAAATTACCCAGTTTGAAATTGATAATTGTAATGCCGGGTATCATCGGGTTTTGCTCCACTTCTGTCTCAAAATCCTGGTATAATACCTGTATTATTCCCAGTTCTACGTGATTAGAAAACCCGAAATAGATGTTAGCTGCTGCGACCGCATGACGCATCGCGGGATCAGATCTATAGTACCCCCGGCTTACCAGGTGGAGACTCAACTGTCCGGTGGTATTTGCGAGAGGCGAGATTGTGTAGAACAACCCTTTTCCGCCCACGAACTGCGCTGAATTGCTGACTATTGGGAACAGCAGTAACAGGGCCACCAAAACAGACATTGTTCTGATTTTCATACTAAACTCCTGCTTATCCCTTTGGTAGTGGATAATATTTTCTATATTCTATATAAATTTTTTAACAAAGTCAATAATTGACAGACAGTTTTTTCAAGTTTATCCTTCAGGCATCAATAAATTCAATTACAGCTTTTAGATTCAGGTTTATAGCACGACTTTGGGAATTTCAATTATTTCTTGATTGGCGCTTTCCTCAAGACCTAACAAGTTGACGCAGATTTAGATTCAGCAAATCAGGAATGAGGTTAAATCGGAAATCTTTAAACAGAGAATCCACATATTGTGAATCCGCTCCGTCTTCAATCAGCCTCCGTGAAATCCCCTCCAGATGTATCGATAATCCCTGGGATACCTCCGCTCCGGCACTGGCATTATCAGATAGACTAAAAACAATCGTAAGACAGCGGGCATATAGCGCCAAATTTACAAGAACATTGAACTTAAACACTGTTTCAGGCAATTAGATAGCTTAATAAATTCTTGAATATTTTAATAACAATATTGTCACTCAATAAACATAATCGAGCTTATATTAATAATATCGGAGGATATAGTAATCCTATTTAATATATTATCGATTCATAGAATGTAAGGTGACCTGAATCAAGAAAGAAATTTTGCAAGTAAAATCTCTATACAGGGGCGCAAGCTAACTTGGCACATAGATTAATAAGACTCAAAAAACTAATATACGAAAATACTCATATTTTGTCAAATAAAGTCTCATAATTTTTTTCTTTTACATTTTCAAGGATTTATGGTAGAGAAAAGAAAAACCGCCTGCATATTACAAGCGGTTAATCTATGAGCGGGAGACGGGATTCGAACCCGCGACAATCTCGTTGGCAACGAGAGACTCTACCAACTGAGTTACTCCCGCGAGGAAAATTTATCATGTGGAGCATAGCGGGATCGAACCGCTGACCTCTTGAATGCCATTCAAGCGCTCTCCCAGCTGAGCTAATGCCCCATACATCATTAAATGTACAAACATTTGGGGAATAAATCAACTTTAAGCGGACATTTTTCTTTGAAAACAGCTTTGCAGTTTTCTTTCGTTGTATCTCCCTTAAATTTTGTTATACAAGGACTCGCCGATTACTCTCGGATGGGGATTTTTGCGGAATCAACCTTCCCCGCCGACATCATCGTTTTTACTATCATCAGCGCGGGTAATGTTATACCGTGCGCAAATCCGGTCTAATTCCTCGTTCCATTTCTTCTCCATCGCCAAATCCCCGGCATAGGAGTTGATATTCTGAATCAGGCTGTTGATACTCTGAACCATAAACGACAGCGTCCGCTGGTCAGCGCCCTTTTCCGCCAACAGCAGCAACGACTTGTTTAACAAATTCAAGACCGTAGCGTAGGTCTGGAACACTATTGAGGATTGCAGAGTTTCATCCATATCATCAATTTCCCGTATTTCAAGTAGAATTTAACAATATTTTCCGTTTTGGTCAACCCCAAAACACTAACATAAAGGATTCCAGAATATGAGCGAATTTCGCGACGACATCGTCGAAGCTTTGGAGGATAAGTTCAAAGAATACCTACAGGTGCGAAAAGGCAAAATGTTTGGACATCCGGGATTTCAGATTCAGAACCGATTTTTTTGCTTCGCCTATCAAGACGGATTGAGTATAAAATTATCCCCGCAGGATTATGCGGAAATCCTCAAACTTGATGAGGCCGAGAAATTCAGCCCCGGCAAGAGCGCAATGGGAACCTGGGTGGTGCTGGTCTATCCCGAAGCTCAGGATTACCTTGAACACTGGTTCTGGCTGGAAAGAGCGATGGCTTACATTGTCACCGATGAAGCCGCACCGCCTAAGAAGCGCAAGTGACTGTATAGAAAACTGCCGATTATAGCGATTCCAAAAAAGATTGTCCTATGATTTGTCACTCCTGCGCAAGCAGAAGTCCAGTAAATAATACAAATACAAGAAGATGGATTCCCGCTTTCTCGGGAATGACATCCTTTTTCCGTCATTCTTTTCAAAAATGACTATAAAAAACGAACTATGAATTGTTCAGGTTGGTCTGCATTCCCACGCCGGAGCGTGGGAACGAGAATATTCACTGCTCGCGGGATATGTTACCGTTAGTACAGACAAAATGTCAGGTCTCCGCTTAGCTAAAGGCAAAACATAACGCAAGGTATAATGAATGAAGGGCAGGATTTTACGGTTCGATGATGTGGTTGCGGATACAGTATTTTACGATGTCGGCTACGTTGCGGGCATCGAGTTTTTTCATCAGCGAAGCCCGGTGCGTTTCCACCGTTTTGGGGCTTATGCTCAGCGTTTTCGCGGTTTCTTTTGTGGAATACCCATCGGATAGGAGTCGGGCGATTTCTTTTTCACGCTGGGTTATTATCCCCCCCGACTTCTGCTCCTTTAACAGCGGTTTCACGTATTCCGCCACCAGATTCTTACCGGCGGATCCTGACAGGTAATAATCCCCTCTGGAGGCGTGGCGGATTGCCAGGATGACTTCCTCGAAATCGCAATCCTTGAGCAGATATCCTTTCGCTCCGGCGGCAAACGCTTCGCGCTGGTAAGTTTCGCTGCGGTGCATTGTCAACATCACCACTTCCACCGCGGGATTGAGATTTCGGATTCTCCTCGCCGCTGAAATCCCGTCCAGAACGGGCATCATAATATCCAGCAGCGCCACATCCGGATTCAATACCGCCGCTTTTTCCACAGCTTCTCCGCCATTTGCCGCCTCCCCCACCACCTCAATGTCAAGCACCTTCTCCAGCATAGCGATTATTCCTTGACGGAATATCCTGTGGTCATCAGCGATAAGAACTCTTATTTCACCATTATTCAAGTTTATTCGCGCACTTTCAATAAACGACAGTTTCGCGGTCAGCGACTTAATCCGCCGCTTTGAAAACAAGCTCGAAGAGCGTCCCTTTGCCAAATTCACTTTCTACCTTAATCTCGCCTTCGTGAGCCTTTATCACATTTTTCACAATTGCCATCCCCAGTCCTGTTCCCTTCCCCTCTTTCTTAGTTGTGTAGAATGGTTCCCACAACTTCCTCATAGTTTCCGGGGTCATTCCGATACCGTCATCTTTGATAAAGGCGACAACGTGTTTCTCCGGCCTGGCTTTAGCTCCCACCGTCAGGATTCCTCTTTGATTCTCTTCGATTGCATGGGCGGCGTTTATTATGAGGTTGATGAACACCTGTTGCAATTGCTGAGAATCGCCGCTGATTCGGGGTAAATCAGGCTCAAAATCCATTTTGAGTTTTAAAGGCGATGCCGGGTCGTCCACCTTGAAGTGTTTGATTTTACCGGCGGTTTCGGATAGGATTTCCACCGTGGCGCGTATTTCCTCTTCCAGAGAAAGCTCTTGTATCTGGAGTTTTACCGGTTGTGAAAGTTTTTTAAGATTTACGGCAATCCTGGCAATTTTACTTCCCTGATTAAAAATAATTTTAATGTTGTTACGCAACTCCCTCACCAGTTCCTGGTCCTGGATTTTCCTCAAACTCCTATCAATCAGTTGGGCTCTGCCGATAATGGGCATAATGTTATTGTTGATTTCGTGCGCGATTCCCGCTGCGACCATACTGACAGTGACTTCTTTATCCGCGGTCAGCATTTGCAGAGAAAGTTCAGTCCTTTCGTAGGCTCGATAGCAGATTCCAATAAGCTGATGCATAAAGAAGATGTCGGAGAGGCTGTATCTTTTTTGATTTTCTTTGGGTCCGATTGCCAGGAAAGCGGGAGTTCTTTTTTCGCCGCTAAAAGCGAGCAACAGGACCTCGCTGTCTTCTTTGAATGAGGCATTCTTGAAGAGGTATCGGTTTGACAATTCGCAGATATTCCTGGTCCCCGCCATTTTCAGCCGGCAGACTTTTTCCACCGCAGGATTATCTTCTTCCAGAGCCTCCGGAAGCGTTTCCACGATGTCTTTTGGCGATCCCACTCCTTGACTCCAGTTTCTTTCCGCGGGATGATGCCAATAGAAACACCCCCAGGAAGGCTTGACTGCTTCGTTGAATTCAAGCCAGAAGAGGTTCTCGATTTCGGAAAGGTCTTTTACATTTTCCAAATCCTTGAAAAACTGCGACAACTTGTCCGACGACACCTTCGATCCGATACCTGCCAGAGCATCCGTGGGCATATTATCCTCCCGAATTTTGTCCGGTTTCATGTTTTTTGTTCATTTAGCCTGAATTATTCATAAACTAAAAAAAGACAGGATTTACAGGATTTATAATTTAAAATCTAAAATTAATAATACAGAACATAATTCTTTAAAAATATGAGACTTATCCTTATTGTCACATAAATCTTGTCAAATTAATGTATTATACAGAGTATCTTAAGAATTTGCGCATATTATATATTGATTCTAGAAAAGAGTGTCCGAATATATGTCACTCCCGCGAAAGCGGGAGTCCAGTATCTCATACAAATACAAGAAGATGGA
>CAYQZD010000013.1:0-47849 GCA_964421875.1 uncultured bacterium | reverse complement strand
AATAAATCCTAATCAATTGTCTTTATTAGACTAAAAGTTGGGACAGTAGTGATATTTGATATATATTGAAAACGTCGATATATGCTCATACTGGAACTACATATCATTGTTTATCAACTGCACTGTTATTTCACTGTGAATCCGCCGTACGGAAACGATGGCCCTGTTAATTCCCTGGTAATGATAGATGCTGCGCTTGGTTCGAAAAGGCTTAGACTATTATTCGACAATCTGATACTGAACTATTGTCGCTAATTTGATAATAGCGGTAGAGTCAGTATGCGCATTGTCATTTTCATACTTCGTTGAGGAGGTTCGCTATTGAAATCCTCAATGAGGATTTATACTCACCAATTTCAAGCGTTTATGTAAATGCCCCGCAGTAAAAAGGATTCACGGCCTTCCGATGAAGAGATTCTCGACCTTATCGAGGCCTTCAAGTATTTCGACAAAACCACCACCGCGCTGAATCAGGCTTACCGGAGACTGGAAGTCAGAATAGATGAATTGCGCTCCGAGTTGGAGGAGAAGAACCGTCTCCTCACCGGGAGCGTGGCTGAAATCTCCCGGGTAAAGAACTTTCTGAGCAAAATCCTGGAGAATCTGTCCTCCGGAGTGGTGGTGATCGACGTGGCGGGAAACATCACCATTTTCAACAAAGTCGCCGGCGAAATCACCGGCTACAACCCGGAAGACGCAGTAGGCAAACCCTATTACCAGATTATGGGGAAGCCTGATAAGACTGAACACGACCCGCTGAAGATTATGCAAACCGAAAAAGGGATTTACAAGCGGGAACGGACAATCAAGACCGGCCAGGGCGGGGAAAAGCCCATCGTGTTTTCCACCTCGGTGGTGATGGATGAAAACGAAGAGATTTTTGGCGCGGTGGAGATTTTCGAGGATTTATCGGAGGTCAAGAAGCTGGAGGAGGAAGTCCACCGCCACCGCACTCTGGTGGAATTGGGAGAGATGGCGGCCAGTATCGCTCACGAAATCCGCAATCCTCTGGGAGGCATCGGAGGCTTCGCTACCCTGTTGGAGCGGGATTTGGAGGGGGACCCGGTTAAGCAGAAGCTGGTGAGGCGCATCATTGAGGGTATCAACAGTCTGCATAAGATTACCACGGATGTGCTGATGTACACCCGCAAGATAGAGCCCAGTTTCGAGCCGGTCAATATCAAGGAGGTGGTCCAGGAAGCGGTGACGTTGGTGAGGATGGAATTGGAGGAGAGCGAGATTGAGATTGAGTATAATCATCCTGCGGAGAACATCGACACCGAAATTGACCGTGAGCTCGTGATGCGTTTGCTGCTGAATCTGCTTAAAAACGCGGCGAATTCGATGGGTGACCGGGGAAAGCTCACCGTGAACCTATCCTGGAAGTTGATGCATAACAAGTGCGTTCTGGAGGTTATCGACACCGGCGCCGGAATAGGGCAAGATGACCGGAGTAAGATCTTCAACCCTTTCTTCACCACCGATCCCTCCGGCACCGGATTGGGGCTGCCGATAGTGCGCAGGGTGGTGGAACTGCATAACGGCAGGGTTGAAGTGGACAGCGAAGTGGGGCAGGGGACAAAATTCACCATCGACCTGCCCATCTTGCAGAATAAATCCGCCTGAAGCGGACAAATGACAGGTCTCGGTTTCGCTAAAGACTTGATATAACGCAGAATCACCCGATTACTTCATCCCGACAAGTCGGGATTCGCAATGACAAACATCTTTGTATTCGTTCCCAATCACTTAGGTGTGATTGCGTAAGAAATGTAATAACAAATACATAATATCCGATTATGAACGTAACCACAGTGTTAGGGCTCCTGCTCAGCCTTGCTCTTTTGGCGGCGGCGATAATCATAGGCGCCGGTACTACAGCGATATTCATCAACATACCCGGCCTTTTGATAGTATTGGGCGGCACCTTTGGGGCTACCTTGATAAGTTATCCTCTGCAGGACGTGGCAAAGGTTTTTTGGTCTTTTATGGTGGTTTTTCGGCGGGAGGAACCCCGGCTCGACCGATACTTGAGATTGATTGTTTCCTATGCCGAGCGGGCTCGCGAGGGAGTGCTGAATTTGGAGGCGGAGCTTCCCCGGATTCGTAATCCCTTCCTTCGAGACGGAATAACGATGCTGGTCGACGGCTACGCATCGGAGGAGATTCGGGAGATGTTGGACGGGAGGACTCAATATCGCCAGGCGCGGGAGTTTTCCGAATCGCAGATTTTTCGCACTATGGCCAGTTTTTCTCCCGCTTTCGGGATGATTGGAACCCTTATCGGACTCATCGCTATGCTGCTGAATATGGGACCCCAAAACTTCGACCAACTGGGTCCCAAGATGGCTCTGGCGCTGGTGACTACCTTTTACGGGTTGATACTGGCTTATTTGGTGTTCAGACCCATCGCCTTGAAACTGGAGCGGAAGACGGAGGAGGCGGTGCTTTTAATGAATATGATAACCGACAGCGTGATAATGATTCAGAAGGAGTGGCATCCCAAGAAGGTTGAGGATTATCTTAACTCCTACGTTCCACCGCGTTGGCGTTCGAGAAGGAAACGGCGGTTTTAAGTTGGTTATGACCTATGAATAGACTGCGAATAGGCAAGCGGGAACGGGAAACCGAGGACGCCTGGCTGCTGACCTACGGCGATATGTTCACTCTGCTGGTGACCTTTTTTGTCATCATTATAGCGGTTTCCAGCGTGGATGAAGCCAAGTATGAGATGGTGGCAAAGTCGATGAGTCAGGCTATGGACAAGAAGAAGGTACAGCATATCTCCATCGACAGCCTGATTCAAGACGTGAAGGAGGCCATCGCCCACGAACAGATGGAGGCGGTGGTGGAGGTGGACGTCAATCCTCGCGGAGTGGCGGTTTCCGCCAAAGGTTCGATGCTGTTTCCTTCCGGGAGCGCCCGCTTGAAGACCACTGCGATGCCGATGCTGAACAGTCTGGCGAGGCTTATCAACCAGACTCCCTACAACATCGCGGTGGAGGGACACACGGACAATGTCCCCATTTCCGATGCGCTGGCGGAGCGTTATCCCACCAATTGGGAGCTTTCCTCGGCTCGGGCTTCCAGTGTTGTGAGGCATTTCATTGAACAGGGGGTGGAGGCTGCACGCCTTAGCGCAGTGGGTTTCGCTGACACCAGGCCGCTGGTATCCAACGCCACCGCTGAAGGAAGGGCGCGCAACCGGAGGGTTATTATTATATTTCTGGTGTTTAAGGATTGATTATCACCTGAAAGCGAATCGAGCGGTTAGGTTGTTTTAGTTATTCCGGATATAGACGGATATCGTATATTATTATGTAATAGACAGCGAAATATGAATCAGTCGGAAATAAAAATTCTGGTCATTGACGACGAAGAGCTGGTGCTCGACAGCGTGGTAATGGCTATGGAGCGGTTGGGTCACCGGGTGGAGGCTGCGGCAAATCTGAAATCCGCAGTGGATAAACTCGATGACGATATGTTCGACCTGGTTATCACCGATATCCGGATGCCGGAGGACAAATATGCTGGGATGGAAATCCTGAAGAAGGTGAAATCGGAGCGTCCGGACACTGAAGTGATAATGATGACCGGTTTCGGGACCATCGAAAATGCGGTGGAAGCGATTCATCTGGGCGCTTTCGACTATGTGGAGAAGGGTTCGGGGCTGTTGATTCCTACCCTGGAACACCGGGTGGAGAAAGCAATCAGCCACCAGAGACAGCGGGAGGAGCTGAGCGAGTTAGAGGAGCAGAACCGCAGCCTACGCTCCGAGCTTGACACGCGCTACGGCTTCGAGAACATCATTGGGCGCTCGCGGAAGATGTTGGAGCTGTTCGATGAGTTGAAATTAGTGGCTGATTCTCGAGCCACGGTTTTTCTCCAGGGCGCTTCCGGCACGGGAAAGGAACTGGTCGCCCGAGCGCTTCATTACAACAGTCCTCGCCGCACCAAGCCCTTCGTCAAGATAAACTGCGCGGCTATGCCGGAGGGGCTCATCGAATCGGAGCTTTTCGGCCACGAAAAGGGCGCCTTCACCGGCGCCATCAAGACTACCAAGGGCAAGTTCGAACTGGCTAACGGGGGCACCCTGCTTTTGGATGAAATTTCGGAGATGAATCCGCTGCTTCAAGCTAAACTTTTACGGGTGCTGCAGGAGCGGGAATTCGAGAAGATCGGGGACAGCCGTACCATCCATATCGACGTTCGTATCATCGCCACCACCAATCGTGATATCCAGCAGTATATAAACGATGGAAAATTTCGGGAGGACCTTTTCTTTCGACTGAATGTGGTTCCTATTAAACTGCCAACACTTAGCCAGAAGCGGGAAGATATTCCTTTGTTAGTGCAGTTTTTCCTATGTAAATTTTCCCGGGATCATCACCGTGAGATTGAGGGAATATCGGATGATGCTATGTCCTGGCTGCAGAGCCGGGATTGGCCGGGTAATGTTCGGGAGTTGGAGAACGCCTTGGAGCGTGCGGTAGTTTTATGCACCGATAATATGCTCCAGGTTTCGCATTTTCAGCAGGGTTTTGTCCCCGCAATATCCTCTGCGCCCTCTTCCGTAATGCCTCTGACTTCGGAAAGCGTTTCCACCATTTCCGAGATGGAGAAGCGGATGATTCTGCACGCGCTTAAAGTACACGACAACAACCGCACCCGCGCCGCTGAGGCGTTGGGAATATCCATCAGGACATTGCGCAACAAACTAAGGGAGTACCGCGAAGCCGGGGTAAACATACCTTGAGAATAGGGCTTTAGAAAATTATCACCTTTACCATTGATAGTCATTTTTCTAAAAATAATATAATAGACCGGAGTCAGGCATGAACAAGAAGGAAAAATCCGTCCCCAGGGAGTACAATGTGGTTCTGCTTGATAGTTCGACTTCACCAAAGGTTAATAAGTATATCCGAGACCTCACCGGCAAGACTATCTGGGATGTTTCCACTCTGATGAGTTCGACGCCGTCCAATATTCTGGAAAGGGTTTCCCTTAACCAAGCTTTGGATGTGAAATCCCAGTTAGCGAAGTATGGTCTCAAGGCGGAGATAAAGTCGGTGGAGGCGCTGGCTAAGGACACTTCGATTTCCGGAGCCGCGTTGGTGGGAATGCCGGGAGCCGCTGAGGGAGAGGAGTTAGATGCGGAGGCAGCCGGCGACAAGGTTAAACAGGGACGGAAGCCGTCGGAACCGGGTGAAATTTCTACTGAAGCTATGCCCCCCAGCCGGTTGTCGCGGAAAGCGCGCAAGAAAACTTCGGCGCTTACCTACACCCTGCCCTTCATTCTGATTCTGGTGGTGGTGATTTTAGTATATTTCCTGGGCGGCGAGAAGGTTCAAAATTTGATTCCAAGAAAGGCGAAGACGGTTCAATATCAGGATGTGGACAAGCTGCCGAAAAAACTTAGTTATACCCAGAGTCCCCAGGAGAAGCTGGCGCAGAAACGCGCTCCGGCGGATGATAAACCCGCGATTATGACCGTTCCGTCAGAAGCGCCTCCTGCAGCCGCGGGGACTCCGTCGGCTGGCGGGGGGGCTGCTCCCCAGACTCCTTCGCCTGGTTTAGGCGGGGGCGGCGAGGCAGCTCCGGGGCAGGTTCCCGGGACTATTCAGAGTCCGATGCCGGTTCCCAGCGCCAGGGAGCTTTCCGGCGATTTCACACTACCGCCGAGTATCGCTGAACTGCCAGGGGGGCAGGACCTTACGTCCGAGAAACTGGAAGCGATAATCAACGACGGGCGCCGGGCGATGCGCCGGAAGGATTACCCCGGAGTAGCGAATGGATTGGCGCGGCTGAAACTGGCGGAGATGATGACTAAGCCCTCGGATATATACATCAATACCCGCTTCAAAGCGCGCGAGGTTCAGAAACTATTCGGCGATTTGGACAGCGCCCGCGCGGCTTTAGGATTGGAATCGGGAGTCGAGTTTGAACCGGAACTCACCGGGGCGAAGGTAAGGGTGCGCACTAACCTTCCTGACAGCGCTATGCTGGGAGTGGAGTTGGGGCTTCCGGGTGGAACAGAACCTCTTAGTTTCACATTGCCCGTAAAGGGGAGCTGGATCGAGATTCCGGATTTGGGAGGCGTCCCCTCCGGGATAATCGTAGTTAAAGTAATTATTTTACCCTTCGATGCTCAGCCGGAGGCGGTGATGGGAATTATGGGCGCCGAGGGGGAGAATATACCTAAGGATTACTTCAATGACGAGGGACAGGTGGTCTTCAGCGGTGAAGTATCGAATGCGATGGCTCGGTCAAGGGGTGAAATTTCCTGGGAGAACGCCGAGAAGAGTTTCAAGCAGTTTGCGAAAGGGCAGGGGCTTGAAAGTTTTCGGGTTTCCGATAAGGGGATGCGGACGCCGGGCGAACTCTCCCACATCTCCATCTCCGCAATGTCGGTTGCGGAGGAGGGTGACTTCATTT
Organism: uncultured bacterium; assembly: GCA_964421875.1. Taxonomy (GTDB): domain Bacteria; phylum Electryoneota; class Tariuqbacteria; order Tariuqbacterales; family Tariuqbacteraceae; genus CAYQZD01. Next base: position 41,414 of record CAYQZD010000013.1, on the reverse strand, counting down.
ACCGTTCCTGCATCAGCGCGGGTTATTTAACGCGCAATATGGACAATCCGCCTCGATTTTTACGTTTAATGTTGAACGACCACTTGTATTTTATTGCAACCTACCATTGCCGGAAACTGCTTCAGGACTATAGCGGGGACGATGACGCCGGTTTCGATTATATTATTAACAATCTGTTAGTGATGTAAACTCTGCCTTTCCTTAACGATACTGTAATTATATCTCGCCTTTCCATTCTTTCCGTACAACATTCACTATAATTGTATTCTAAGTTATGAAATATCCGCACCTCTCTCTCCGTTATATTTCCCATTCTTCTCTCAAGTTATTTGAGTTTATTCTATCAACATCTTAGCAGTTATATGTTTCGTATTTTTTCAAGCCTTTTTCAGGTTACTTAAAGTTGACGAGCAAATATTATTAAAAATTGGTTCAATAATACTTAAAGATAATTTTTAAGAAAAATTCTATAGTGTCGGTTCTTTTCTACTTTATTGGGGAAACTAAAGCGGTGTTTTTTCTGTTTTCTGGACAAAAATTTGCCTTGATTACTTTCTTGTTATTCTTGTTTTTTATTTCTTTAGCGGTATTCTGTTAGGTTTTTTCAAGAATAGAATGGAAAATATTTCCAATTTTCACTTAAAAATCTCTAAAGTGGTGGTTCAAGCAGCCGATAAAATAACTGAAATTCGAAAAATTGACGGGCAAGACTCATATTTTCGAAAACAACTGGTGATTTAGAATATAAACCTCAAAGGAGAAGGAGGTCAATCAAATGAGCATGCGGATTAATCAAAACATCCTGGCTTTGACAGCCCAGCGTAATCTTTGGGTTACGCAAAACGCTTTGGATTCTGCGGTACAGAGGCTGTCCTCAGGGATGAGGATTAATTATGCTTGGGATGACCCCACGGGACTTGGCATCTCCGAACGCTTCCGCGCCCAGATATCTGGTATGGTGGAGGCTGAGAAGAACGCCAATTACAACATCAACCTGCTGGCCACCGCGGAGGGCGCGCTTTCGGTAATCGACGAAAAGCTGATTCGGATGCGAGCCATCGCCATTCAGTCGGCTAACGGGGCGCTGACATCGACTGACCGTCAGGTGGCAAATGTGGAATTCCAGCAACTCAAGAGTGAAATCACGCGAGTGGCGCAGGTAACCAACTACAACGGGCTCTATCTTATCGACGGTACGTTCTCCGCCACTTCCGCTCAAACCGGAACCTGTATCGGATTGGGCAGCAACCAGGCCAGCACCGCCGGAACCAACGCTATCAAGTTCCACATCGGCGCCAACAACACCATAGGCCAGGATTACTACTATGTGAACCTGGGTAATATGACTGCATCGGCGCTGGGGCTGGATAGCGCGGACGTTTGCACTACGGCAGCGGCTCAAGCCTCTATCGAATCGCTGGACGCCGCCATCAATTCCAAGGACACCGAGCGTACCTTCATCGGTTCAATGGTGGAGCGATTGCAGAACACCATCCTCAATCTGCAGATCAGTCATGAAACCGCTTCATCCGCCGAGTCGCAGCTTCGAGACGCGGATATGGCTGAGGAGATGATGAACTTCACTCGGGCCCAGATACTGATGCAAACCGGTATCTCGATGATGTCCCAAGCTAATATGCTGCCTTCTACCGTGGCTGGGATTCTGGGGTAGGTTATTAGGTTCATAGGCCGCTTGAGTGGCGCCTTTTACCGGACCCTTGAGCGACCTGTTTGACAGCTGGCGCGGTTTGCTTTGAGCGTTATTTAAATAAACCCGCTGATGGTCGAAATCGATTATCAGCGGGGCGAAACCCTGAATCTCCAGATTATCGGCAGAATCGGTGAAAAAATCACAGACCTGAATTGGAATTGCTAAAGATTAAGCGCGATTTGCCGATAAATAGAATAGGTAGAATATGATGATTAAACATAAACTTGGGAAAGGAGTGATGTTGCGTGGCTAAAGTAGTTGCAAACTCGCCCAAGCTTTACTCCATCAGTCAGGTTCACGCCCTGACTGGAGTTCCAAAGCCCACTTTACGTTTCTGGGAAAAGGAGTTCAAGGAGTTCCTCGAGCCTTACAGAACGCCGGGAAACCAGCGCCGTTACGACACGGATTCGATTGAAAATGTGAAACGTATCAATCATCTGCTTAAGGTGGAAGGCTACACACTGGAAGGCGCGCGAAAAAAACTTGAAGCTATGGAGCGGACGAAGTAGCTTCATCTTGCCCATTTCTGAGCGAAAAGAGATTCTAAGGGAACCGCCTCCGGCGGTTCCCTTTTTCGTTTCGGATCTCCCTTCAAGATTCCCTCCTTCTTAATTTCCGCATTCTACCTTCTGAGAACAACCTCATCGTTTAATCAAGTCAACACTCGGATTAGTTGTACGGAGACAGTTTATAGCGGTCTCTTTGTCGGCAGGAAAATCCCTGGCACGAATATTGTTGCACTTAATGCGGGACTAATCCAATGCCGGGCAGTCAGCTTATCAAGTTATCCTGAAAATAGCGGTTTCGTCAATACGCGAGCCGGGAATTCTCGTTCTAAGATTTGTGCGGTCGCGACAGAGACCGTTTGTGACGGATAACTGCATCAGGGCATTATTTGCCCCTTTCGAGGGTAAATTTTACCTTCGGGAGGAATTTATTTCCGTGTCAAAACAACAGGTGCGCGCAAAATGCTGCATAAACTGCTTCTCAATCCGACCGTAACTCCGCTGATTGGTAAGTGCCTTAACGCTTACACCAAGCGTCACAAGGCGATTGCCTCCAATATCGCCAATATCGAGGTTCCCGGATTCAAGCGCCGGGAGGTCAAGTTTGAGAAGGAACTCAAGGAGGCGCTGCGGCAGAGGGGTGAAGGATTGTGCCGCACTCATCCCCAGCATTTACCCGTGAAGAAATCATTGGACAAGGTAATCCCGACCATAGCAGTGGACGAGTCGAATCCTAAGCTGAACGCCGTCAATAACGTCGATATCGATATGGAGATGGCGGATATGGCTAAGAACCAGATGAATTTCGATGTGATGGCCACGGTGCTTCGGATGGAGTATCAGCGGCTTCGGATGGCCATCAGGGGACAGTGATTGGGATTTGAAGTTTCACCGTTGTTAGATTTGTAGAATTAGCCTTACGGATTGGTTATGTCGAAACCGCCTTTTATGACCGCCATCGATATCAGCGCATCAGGACTTAAGGCGCAGCGGATTCGGATGAATTCCATCGCCTCGAATGTGGCGAATGTCAACACTACGCGCACAGAAGAGGGCGGACCTTACAAGCGCCAGATAGCGGTGCTTTCCTCCCAGAGGGGGAAGGAGATATTCGGGAATTACCTGACGGAAGCCAAGCTAAAACTGGAGACCACCGATTGCTGTCATCTTTTACCCAAGAAGGGGCTATACGAAGAGCGGACCTTGGTGGGGGCGGATGCGGATGTGCAATTGGACCGGTCTCCCCCCAAGATGGTTTTCGACCCCACTCACCCCGACGCTGACGAGACCGGCTATGTTGCGATGCCTAATATCAACATCGTGACCGAGATGGTGAATATGATTTCAGCTTCCCGTTCTTACGAAGCCAATGTCACCGCTATCAACGCGGTCAAGTCGATGGCGCGTCGGGCGATGGACATTTAAAGTTTGACAATTAGTTTAGTTTTTTATAAAATATACATTGCAATATTCTCATAAAGGTTGACAAAGATGGATAAGATATCCGGATTACCGCGGCAATATCGGGAAATCCTGCAAGGCATCAAGCCTCCTGAGGGGGAAGACAAAGCCAAGGAATCCTCCTTCAAGGATGTCATCTCCAAGTTCATTCAGGACGTGGACAAGATGCAGAAGACCTCCGACCAGGCGGTGAAGGACTACGCCACCGGCGAGATTACCGACCTGCATCAGGTGATGGTAGCGGCAGAAGAGGCCAACCTGTCTTTTCAGCTTATGATGGAGGTCAGGAATAAGCTGCTTGAAACCTATCGGGAAATAATGCGGATGCAGACCTAATCCCGGTTAATCAGGTTAAGTTAGAGGATTTTTTCATGGCAACCTTGAGCGAGTATAGAGACCAGTTCAAGAAGCTTTTAGACCGATTGACCTTGACCCAGAAAATCTCCTTCGCCGCGCTGGGAGTGGTTTTGGTCGGAGGTTTCATAATCTTGATGTCCTGGGCTTCAAGACCGCAGTACTCGGTGTTGTTTTCCAACCTCACCCCCAAGGACGCGGGCCGCATAGTGGAGGAGTTGAAAACTTCGAAAGTTATTTACAAGGTTGAGGCTGGCGGATCTACTATTATGGTGCCGGATAATGTGGTTTATGAGGAACGAATGCGCTTCGCCAATCTGGGTATCCCTATGGAGGGGATAGTAGGGTATGAGCTTTTCGACCAGACCAAGCTGGGGATGACCGACTTTGTGCAGAAACTGAACTATCACCGGGCTCTGGAGGGGGAGTTAGCGCGCACACTCATCTCCATCAGCGAGATCAATCAAGCCAGAGTGCACATTGTAATCCCCAAACCGGCTCTGTTTGAAGAGGATAAAAAACCTACCACCGCTTCGGTGGCTCTCAAGACCAAAGGTGGAGTGGCGCTCAGCCGAGATCAGGTTCAGGGTATCGCGTTCTTAATAGCTTCCTCTATCGAAGGTTTGACGCCGGAGAATATCACCATCATCGATTCTCGGGGCAACGTGCTCTCCAGTGAGCTTGGTAAAGACAAAGCGGTGGCGCTGTCCGCCAGCCAGCATGAGCTGCAGCGACAGGTGGAGGTTTACCTCGAAAGCAAGGCGCAGTCGATGCTGGGGGAAGCGCTGGGTGTGGACAAGTCCATCGTTCGCATCTCCGCCGACTTGAATTTTGACCGCATAGAATCCAAGGTAGAGGAGTACGACCCGGAAACACAGGTAGTCCGCAGCGAGGAAGTCACCACCAAAACCACCAGTTCCAACACCAACACGCCCCAAACCCCGGTCGAAGCGGGGGTGTCGTCCACCACCACCGGTCAGGACGACCAGGAATCCACTATCACTAACTACGAAATATCCAGCACGATGAAGCATGTTGTGAGCGCGATGGGGAACATCACTCGGCTCTCAATTGCGGTGCTGGTGGACGGAGAGTATAGCGAGGTGACGGGCGCGGGCGGGGAGACCTCGACGGAATTTGTGGAACGTCCGGAAGCGGAGTTGCGCACTCTCGCGTCCATAGTGCGCAACGCGGTAGGATTCAGCGGCGGCCGCGGCGACCAGATTTCGGTCAGCTGCCTGCCCTTCGACACCAGACGCGAGCGTGAACTTGAAGCGGAGTTGGCTTCCGCCGCCCGCTACGAATTTTGGCAGGAGATGATTCAGAAGGCTTTACTGGCGCTGGTGGCTCTGGCCATACTGTTGACCATCAGGTCGCTTTTCCGCCGTATGAAGCGGATGACCACGATTGCGGAGCCCGGCCGCACGGTTCAGCTTGAAATCCCCGGCATAGGGGAGATCCCGGCTGAAGCGGCGGAAGAGGAGCTGGAGAAGATAAAGCGGAAGATGCGCAAGGCGGGGAGTATCGAGGATGAGTACACCGATGAGACGTTGGAACGCGCTGAACTGCAGGAAAAACTGGCTAAATTCATTCAGGAAAAACCGGACCAGGCAACACAACTGGTCAGAACCTGGATTTATGAGGTGCATTAATAATGGAAGAAGAGAATACTATTCAAACCCGGAGCCGCGCCCATGAGCTTTCCGGGCCGCAGAAGGCTGCGATTTTGATGATAACCATCGGTTCGGATGCGGCGGCTAATGTTTTCCAGAATTTGGGTCCGGACGAAATCGAAGAGATTTCCCGGGAAATTGTGGCGATGCGCAATGTGAATTCAGAAACGATATATGATGTGCTGAGGGAATTTCACCAGATGGTTTTAGCGCAGGAGTACATTGCGGTCGGCGGGTCCAACTTTGCCCAGGAGATTTTGGAAAAAGCGCTGGGCGAGGACGACGCTATGGGTATTATCAAGAAGGTGCAGCGCTCCCTGCAGGTCAAAGGTTTCAATGTGTTGAAGGATGTGGACCCCAACCAGCTTTTGTCCTTCATACAGAAGGAGCATCCCCAGACCATCGCCTTTGTACTCACCCAGCTCAATCCGGTGCAGGCGGCTTCGCTGCTGGCTGACCTCCCGCCCAACCTTCAGAATGAAGTGGTTTTCCGTTTCGCCACTATGGAGCGGGTAACCCCGGAGACGATTCAGAGTGTGGAGCGGGTGCTGGAATCCCGGGTCGATTTTACCGCCGGCGCCTCGAAAATCGGCGGAGTCAAGTCCGTGGCTGAAATCCTGAATTTAGTGGGCACCACCGCCGAAAAATCGATTTTGGGCAATCTGTCCGAGCAGGACCCGGAACTCGCCACTGAAATCAAGAATCTGATGTTCGTGTTCGACGACGTTATCTACCTCGACGACCGTTCGGTGCAAAAGGTGCTGCGAGAAGTGGACAACAAGGAATTGGCGCTGGCGCTGAAGCATTGCAATCCGGAAGTCAAGAAGCGAATCCTGGCCAATCTCTCGGAAAGGGCGGCTCAGATGGTGGAGGAGGAGATGAATTATATGGGTCCCGTGCGGCTGCGCGAAGTGGAAGAGGCTCAGCAGCACATTGTGGACATCATTCGCAAACTGGAGGAGGACGGATTGATAGTCATTGTCGGCGGCACCAAAGCCGAAGAGATGGTGGAATAGGACGCCGAGAACTGGAAACACTATACTTAAGCCAATACTATGCCAGAGCCTAAACCATATCAACCTCCCGATTTCACTCTGGAACGGAAGCGGGAACAAAAAAGTGAAACCCGGTTTCAGCAGATTGCCAAGGTCGCTGTAGGGCAGCAGAAAGCGCTGCGCCGGAAACTGGAGGAGATGAAGAGGGACCTCACGCTGCGAATGGATAAACTTGAAGCGGATCACCAGGAAGAGGTCGCCCGGGTTAAAGAAGAGTCGTTCCAGGCGGGCCGACAGAGCGGTTTGGAGGAAAACCGGGAAGCGGTGGAAGCGGCGATAAAGAGCCTGGAGGAATTCACCGAACTGCTCAAGGAATCGGAAAAGAGTTTCATCCGAAACGCAGAGATGCAGGTGGTGAAGCTGTCGCTGGCGGTGGCTCGGAAAATCATCGACCGGGAGGTTCAATCGGACCGGGAAATTGTGGTTTACACGGTGCGGGAAGCGTTGAAGCGGGTGGCGGACAAGACCGAAGTGACGGTTCGCGTCAATCCCGACGAATTGGAGAATATACTGTCTCATCGGCGGGAACTGGAGGATGTGGACCGGGATTTGGGCGAGGTAAAGTTCCTGCCGGATGAGAAGATAGCTCTCGGCGGGTGCATTGTGGAAACCAAGGTGGGGGCGGTCGATGGCAGAATTGAGGCGCAGATAGAAGAGATCGAGAGGAATTTTGAAAGTAGATAGACATAAACAATGGCGACAGGGCTGAATCGGGGATATGTGTTCCGCTATTAACTGATTAAACACTTATCAGTAATAATTTTTTTGTATGAATCCCAATCCCGAGCATACGATTCATTTTACGCGTTATCATCAGCTTTTAAACGTGATGGAGCCGATACGCCCTGTGGGTCGGATTTCCAAGGTGGTGGGGCTAGTCGCTGAATCCGAGGGGCCCTCGGCTCGAGTGGGGGAAGTGTGCTGGGTTGAAACCGAATCAGGCAAGCGACCCGCGGAGGTTGTGGGTTTCCGCGACAACCGGGTGCTTCTGATGCCGCAGGGGGAAATGTCGGGGATGACTCAGGGTTCCAGCGTGGTCGCCACCGGGACGTCGCTGCGAGTGAAGGTGGGTGAAGCTTTATTGGGCAGGGTGCTGGACGGATTGGGGGAGCCGATGGACGGAAAGGGGCCGCTGCCTCTGGAAGAAAGCCGCGAGATTTATTCCAGCCCTCCGGATTCACTCAGACGCCGCCGCATAGACGAGGCCATCGCCACCGGCATCCGCTCCATCGACGCCATTGCAACTATCGGAAAGGGGCAGCGGATGGGGATATTCTCCGGCAGCGGTGTGGGTAAAAGCATCGCGCTGGGGATGATAGCCCGTAATACCTCCGCAGATGTGAATGTGGTGGCTTTAGTGGGTGAGCGGGGCAGGGAAGTCAGGGAATTTTTAGAGCGGGATTTGGGAGAAGAGGGGCTTAAAAGGTCGGTGGTGGTGATAGCGACTTCTGACAAGCCTGCGTTAATCAGGATAAAGGCGTCGCTGGTAGCGACCACCATTGCGGAATATTTCCGCGACCAGGGCGCGGACGTAATGTTGATGATGGATTCCATCACCCGGCTGGCGATGGCGCAGCGTGAAATCGGGCTTTCCATTGGCGAGCCGCCCACCTCGCGAGGATACACACCTTCGGTGTTTGCGATGATGCCGCGGCTGTTGGAGAGGGCGGGCACTTCCGATTTTGGCAGTATCACCGGGCTCTACACAGTGCTGGTGGAGGGTGACGATTTGGACGAGCCGGTGTCGGACCATCTGCGGTCGATTCTGGACGGCCACATTGTGCTCTCCCGAAGACTGGCCTCATTGAACCACTATCCGGCAGTGGACATCCTCCCCTCGATAAGCAGGGTGATGATCGACGTGGTTACTCAGGAACATATGAGCGCCGCCAAGGAAGTATTAGAGGTGATGGCCACCTACCGGGAGGCTGAAGACCTCATCAATATCGGGGCTTACGCCAAAGGCTCCAATCCCAGGATAGATTACGCTATCTCCGCCATAGACAAAGTCAACATCTTCCTCAAGCAGGATATATTCGAGCGGAGCGAGTTCACGGAAACACAGAACGATTTGATAAATCTTCTTTCGGACAAGACGCCGGTTCCGGTTGAAAACGGGGTTGGCGCTGAAACAGAGACTTAATATACGGATGTGAATTGGCCAGGTTTCGTTTCAGACTGCAGAAGGTCCTTGAAGCGCGTCGAGCCTTCGAGGACAACGCCAAACGTGAGTTAGGCTCGGCTCAACGGGAACTCACCCGTCAGCGCCGCATTCGTGACAACCTGATAACGGAGCGTCGGGATTTTCTGGTGGAGATGTCGGAACGGCGCAAGCACCGGCTTCCGGCTCAGCTGTATGTCGAGGATATTCAATACGAATGGCAGCTTCGGCTCAGAATCAGGGAACAGCGAAACGAAGTGAAAAAGGCGGAACGGACGGTAGAACAGAAACGTGAAGCGCTGGTAAAAGCGATGAAGGAACGGAAAATGATGGAGAAGCTGCGGGAACGACATTGGGAAAGATTTAAGGAGAAAGTCAAGGCGGAGGAATTCGCATTCGCCGATGAGATATCAGGCAGAAATGCGCAATTTCCAAATGCGCTTAGTTCCGGAGAATAGCTATGGCTGAAACCGGATTCGAAATACCATTTGGCGGTGAGAAGGCGGGCGTGAATAAATATCTCCCCTTCGCGGGCGCTTTCGTCGTCTCCTATCTCATCATCTGCGTGGTGATGTACTTCGCGCTTAAAGACAAGTACGAAGAGAAATGGGCGCAGCTTGAGGCTGAAGCGGATTCAGCCCGAGTGGCTGCGCTGGAGGACACCACTGCCGCCGTAATCCCGGACTCGTTGGCGGACACTACCGCCGCGGCGGTTGTAGACACCGCATTGGCGGCCGTCGCCGAGGAGGTTCCGGTGGCGAGGCGGGAGGCGGTTCCCGATACAGGTTTGATGGTGCAGGTAGGTGAACCGGTTACGGTGGATTCTGCGGCTTTGGTGGAACAGGCTCGTCGCCTTAAGCAATTGGTGAATATTATGGACAAGATGAAACCGCAGCAGACCGCCAACATTATTTCGAAACTGGATGACGACTTTGCGGTGGAAATTTTATTACGTCTGCGTGACCGGAACGCCGCCAAGGTGATGAGCGCGCTGCCCATATCCCGCGCCGCGCGTCTCTCGGAAAAAATCACCCGGCGGCTCGAAGGGTGAGAATTAATGACTTGATTTTTCTTCGCTTTGGAAAATAGAAATAATTGGAATATAACACTTTACTGACATAAAGACTTTTCGTCATTCTGGCAGCGAAGCAAGCCAGAATCCCTCTTCGCCGGAATGACCATTTCGCTTATTACTTCAGATAGCTATAGTCTTACATTGAAAATAATAATTCATTCATATACAATTTGGTGGTAAAATGAGCGAGGCAGCGACATTTTCGAAAGCCCTGGAACGCACCGTTTCAAGCGATTCCAGCGGGGCGCTGCCCCAGGACCGAGCCGCCTCGATTTCCAGTGGAAAGCGGCTCGGAGATTTTCATAAGTTCCTGCAGGGGATGCTGGAAAATCAAAGTTCGCTGCGGCAAACAGGACAAGACGAAGGAGCAAAGCTGACTTCGGAAGCCGCCGCGGCAAATATGGCCTTCAACCTGCCGGGAATCGGTTTAACCGGTCTGCCTAATGAAACGAGGCTCAATGAGGAGACCGGTTCTGCCGGGGTGGAATTAAGCGAAGAGTTTTCCTGGAATGGCGCGTCGGTGAGCTATAACAGCAGGATGAATTCTGCGCAGGGAGCGGCGGTGGAGGGGAACGCAGCGCTTGAGTCCGAGCAAAATCCTGAGGGGAGCGAATTTCCGGTTGCGCTCTATAATTCGAGTCGGATTCCGGCGCGGCTTCGGGGAAGGCTGGCAGGGTTTCCGGGAAACGAAATCCCTGAGCTTCGCAGCCGCCTCAAGGAGCGGTTGACTGCCGCCAGGAATGAAACGCCCAACTCTACGGTAAGCAACACGCAGACGGCGGAGACGCCCCGTCAACAAAACATCATCCCCTCCGAAATCCCGGTTAGAGTCGATTTCGACCGATTGGGAGCCGATGTCTGGGTTCAGCAGGTCTGGCCCCTAACTGATTCCGCCTCATTATTCGACGACAAGGATGCCGATGTGCCTTACCGGGAGGAAGAGAGCCTGGACGAATTCTCCGAGATCGACCGCACCCTGATAGACTTCGACCGAGAATTCGAGAGCCGATGGATTGCCGCCGGAGTCGATGATTCGCCGGATTCCCGTTCCGATTCGAAAAGCCTGTTCACCACCAGGGGTGATAAGATTGGCAAGTCCGGCGCGGCTGAGAAGGAATTCGGAACCATCCCCAACGGCGACCGGCTGTTTTCGGAGATGGTGAGCCGGATGCAGATGAACCTGGAGCGGGGTAGTTACCGGATGAGCCTGGAGCTTCACCCTGAGAACCTGGGACGAGTAACAATGAAGGTATCCCTCGCCGGAGAACATATGCGCGCACGGTTCTTAGTGGGCAGCGAGGAGGTTCAAGGATTGATGCAGTCCCGGCTGGGGGAATTGAAGCAAGCGCTGGAAGCCTCGGGACTGACGGTGGACAAAGTAGAAGTTGCGCTGGAAAGGACCGACAGCGGAATCGACAGATTGCCCGCCGGCCGGAACTCAGCGAAGGTTAACCTGAGGGCTCCGGGCGAAGACTTCTTCAATGTCACCCGGGCGGAGTATTTCAGCCCGGTCAAGTCGGATTCCTACAAAGGCTGGGTGATTTAACAGCCCCGCTGTTACGAATCGGATTCCGGGGAACCTGGGCAAAATTTTCCCTGTGAGCGAAGCCCGAAATCATCCCGAAATAACGTGGCAACTACAAGTATTGTTAATACAATACTTTAATTTAAACTAAATGCAACATTATCTAAGTCTGCGGTTATTGGTATATTCTTTGCCTATTAAGTACAACGACTGATTACACTGAGAATAAAACCGAAGGAAAAACCGATGCGCTGCCAATGCGGCTCGACAGATTTCACGCCTCTGGGCGTGCAGAAGAACCTGGCGGTTTCCAGCCACCAGAAGCTGGGCAAGGAGATATATTTGATAAACTGCGCCAAATGCGGCACTACCCTTTCCTGCTCAAAGACTTTCTATTCCGTGGTGAAATACCTATCGGGAAGCGAGGAAGTGACCGACAAGTTCGAACAGGTATATGAGATTTTTAAATAGGGGTTCTTCAAATGCCTGAAGTGATTCCAACATTCGGGAGCAATTCCACCAGCTATTTGAACCAGACCGGGAGCAGTACTGGCTCCTCCACCATCGACCAGAATCAATTCCTTACACTGCTGGTGACCCAGCTTAACTATCAGGACCCGCTGGATCCGATGGACAGCCAGGCTTTTGCGGCGCAATTGGCTCAATTCACCTCCGTGGAACAACTGATTTCCATTAACAGCAACCTACAGGAATCGCTGAACGCGCAGATGCTACTCAACCAGTCCATCAACAATACGCTATCCGCTCAATTGATAGGGATGGAGGTGGAGGCGGACAACGAAATAGTACAGTGGAAAGACGGCGAAGCCACGCCCATTATGTACAACCTACCCAGCGCCGCCGATACGGTGACCGTCACCATCAGCGATTCGGAGGGGAATGTGGTGAGGGTGGAGAATTTGAACGGACAGAGCGCCGGCGAACATACCTATGAATGGGACGGCCGGAATCAGAATGGAGCCGCGCTTCCGGAGGGAGACTACACCTTCACCGTGACCGCTACGAGCGTTGAAGGGAACAGCCTGGCGGTGAAGCAGTTCATCAAGGGCCTCATAACCGGCGTGAATTACGAGGATGGTCAGGCGGTGCTGAGGGTGGGAGGGCTGCCGATTTACTTAGGCAATGTCTATGGACTGGGGATGCCCGGCGGGGGATAATTCTCTGATTTCAACCAAACAATCAACCATTAACCTTAGGAGGAATTTTGACGGATAAAGTCAGCGGTCTATCGGCTGAGATGCTGCGGCTGAGGCAGCTTCAGCAATCGAGCGCAGCCAAGCCCGGCGCAGCGGCGCCTCGTCCTCCCCAGGAGGGGGAGTCGAGCTTTGCCGAAATGCTGCAAGACCGGATGGCGGCGCCCGATGTGAAGTTTTCTGCGCATGCGGTCAGCCGGCTGATAGACCGTAACATTTCGCTCACCAAGCCCGAGATTGACCGGCTCCGCTCCGCTGTGGGCAAAGCGGCGGAGAAGGGATCGCAGGAATCTCTGGTGCTGATGGGGGATATGGCTTTTGTGGTGTCGATAAAGAACCGGACCGTAATAACCGCCTTGGCGGGGCAGTCCATCCGGGAAAATGTTTTCACCAACATCGACAGCGCAGTGGTCGTATAATTTAGAAATCAATCTAATTCAGTGAAACCATTAACGGGGCTGGACCTCTGTTTGAGGAAGCCCCATCCGGCGCCGATTGAAAGAAGCGTCGGAGAATGGAGGTCAAACTATGTTACGAGCTCTTTTTTCCGGGGTATCCGGACTGACGAACCACATCGTCAAGATGGATGTCATCGGCAACAACATCGCCAACGTCAACACTTACGGGTTCAAGGGCGCTCGAGTAACCTTCGCTGAAGCCCTGGCGCAACGCGAAGGTAATCCTCTGGCTCCCCAGGGAAATTTCGGCGGTGTCAATCCTATGGATGTCGGTCTTGGAAGCAGGCTTAGTTCCATCGACAATAACTTCAATCAGGGAAACCTGATGTCAACCGGTATCACCACGGATTTAGCAATTCAAGGCGAAGGATTTTTCGTGCTGACTGACGGCACCAACAAATTCTACACCCGCGCAGGCGGATTCCAAATCGACGCTGACGGCAACATGGTGGCTCAAGGCGGATTGCTGTATGTGCAGGGCCGGATGGCAAATTCCAGCGGTGAAATCCAGTCTGGTGCGCCCCTGGGTAATATAACCCTGCCCTTCGGCGAAAAGGAACCGGCCAACGCCACTACCGAAGTCGATTACTTCTGCAACTTAAGCGCTGATTCCGATGCGTTGCAGGAAGTGTGGACTGCAGGTGAATCCTTTAGCACCTTTGCCACGGTTTCCGGCGGCGCGGTAACCTTCCCCTTGACTGTGAACACCGGCACCAACGACACGCTCTCAATTGAAGTGAACGGCAGCGCCGCGGTCATAACTGTCGGAGCCGGAACCTACGCCGCTCTAACGGATTTGGTCACTGCCATCAACGCCGCCATCAATCAAAGCACTCTGGCGGGACAGGTTGAGGCGGAAGCTGACCCGGTCACTGCCGGGGCGGTTAGGTTCAAAACCACTTCTTTCGGAACCGGTCAGAATCTAACCTTGACCGAAGGCAACGGGATGCTGGCGAACTTGAGTATCACTTCGGGCTCCACCGGTGATTCCACCGTGACCACCAACACCCTGCTCAACGATTTGAGCGCGGTGAACAATCCACTGGTCGCCGGCACACATTATATCACCGTCAGCGGCACCAATCCCGACGGAACTGATGTGAACTACGCTTACAACTACCTTGACGGAGGCTCCCTAGGGGATCTAATCGGCGCCGTCAACACCGCCTTCACCGGAGCATCGGCTGAATTGAACAGCGAGGGCAAACTGGTTCTTACCGACGGCACCGCCGGCGCCAGTTCCACCACCGTCAACCTCAGCACTAACGCCGATATGACCCTGCCCTCCTTCGAAAATACGGTTGCGGGGCGCGATTACGGAACTCACACGGCTTCGGTCAATTTATATGACAGCCTGGGTAATACTCACCTGATGGAATTGGTTTTCACCAAGGCTGCCGCCACTAACGCCTGGAGTTGGGAAGCGAGAGTCGATGGGGGGCAGATTACCCCCACCTCCGGTAACACGGGAACGATAGTGTTCAACAGCGACGGTTCTCTGGCTTCCTTCACCGGCGGGCCGGTTCAGTTCAATCCCGGCGGCGGAGCCAACTCGATGTCGATAAACCTTAATCCCGGCACTCCAGGAGCCTTTTCCGGGATAACTCAGTTCAACTCCCCGTCCACCACCATAGCGGTGGACCAAGACGGTTACACTATGGGTAACCTGGACAATGTAACCATCGGGCAGAACGGGACTATTTCCGGCACCTTCACCAACGGAGTGGTGCGGACTTTGGGCCAGGTTGTGCTGGCCGATTTCACCAATCCCGGCGGTTTGGTCAAGGGCGGGAACAATACGTTCACTGAAAGCGCCAACAGCGGCAATGCGGTCTTAGGAACTGCGGGGGTCAACTTCAACTCCTCTGTCAACTCAGGTTACCTTGAGATGTCCAATGTGGACCTGACCAAGGAATTCACCGAGTTGATTGTGTCGCAGAGGGGATTTCAAGCCAACGCCAGGGTCATTCAGACCTCGGATATGGTATTGGCTGAAATCAACGGCCTCAAGAGGTAGTGATCTAGCGGGGAGCGGAGTTCGCTCCGCTCCCTGACACATTCACTTCGAAGTTGCCCTCCACCGGTTCTTACCTTTCAAACCGCATTTTGCTAAATTCATCGATATTTCAATCACCGCCGGCTTTTTATCTTAATCCCGCATCGCGCTTATCCTCGTTTATCAGGTCAGAGAGGATAGGTTAATTCGTGATTTGGTAGATATTTTATTTTAAGGATACTGATGATTTGCCTCACCAAAATCAAGGGCGAAGTGCTCTGGGTCAATCCCGATTTGATCGAGTCGATTAGCGCCAGTCCGGACACAGTAATCGCTCTTTCCAACGGTAAGACCATTATGGTCAAGGAAAGCCCGGAGGAAATCAAGAACCTCATCGTCGCCTATCGGAAGGAGATTCTTGAGGGGCCTAAAATAATTAGGGATAGCGAGAGCTGAAACGGGATTTCTCCAAATGGATATAGCCACACTTATCGGAATAGTATCCGGCGTACTGATGATTTTCCTCACCATCCTCCTGGGCGGGGATGTAGCAGGATTCATCAGCCCCGGCTCGATGATGATTGTCATTGGGGGCACCTTTGCGGCAACCCTGGTGAACTACCCGCTTTCCACGGTGATGGAGGTTCTGAGTATTACCAAGAATGCGTTCCTTTATAAAGAAGAGTCTCCCATCGACACCATCGACATCCTGGTCAACCTTGCGGAAAAAGCCCGCCGCGAGGGGATACTGGCCATCGAAAAGAGCCTTTACGACCTGGATGACCAGTTCTTGAAGGATGGTGTGCAGTTAGCGGTTGACGGCTCCGACCCGGAAGTGATTCGGGCGGTAATGGGCAATGAGTTGTCCAATCTGGAAAACCGCCATCGTGAAGGGCAGTCGGTGATGCACGCGATGGGAACATACTGCCCCGCCTTCGGAATGATCGGGACGCTGATTGGACTCATCCAGATGCTTCGAGCTTTGGAGGACCCTACCCAGATTGGTCAGGGTATGGCGATTGCCCTTATCACCACTTTCTACGGAGCTTTGATGGCGAACCTGGTGTTTCTGCCGCTGGAGGGGAAACTGAAGAATCGTACCAGAAACGAGGTCCTGAAAAGGGAGATGGTGATTGAGGGGATATTGTCGATTCAATCCGGGGACAATCCCAGAATCGTTCGCAATAAATTACTAACCTTTGTGGCGCCCAAGATGAGAACCGTAAGGGAATAGAAGGATGGAGAAACGCAAGCGTCAGGAAGAAGAAGATTCCGGGAACGGCGCGCCGGGATGGATGGTCACCTATGGGGATATGATGACCCTGCTGCTGACCTTCTTCGTGCTTCTGATATCCTTCTCTTCAATTCAGGAGGTTGAGTTCGAAAAGGCTATGGGTTCGCTGAAGCGGGCGCTTGGAGTTTTACCGATGCGGAGTGGATTGCAGCGTAAAGTTCACTTTTACCGGCAGGCGCAAAAAGCTGAAGAAGAAGTTCTGGACGGGGTGCTGAAAATGCAAAAACAATTGGAGGAAAACGGTCTGGAAGGGGAAGTCAAGATTGACATTACGGAAAAGGGAGTTCACATCGTCATCTCCGATCCCATTCTCTTCGATTTGGGCAGCGACCGTCTGAAAACGGAGGTGGTGACGCCGCTGGATATAGTGGCAGACCTGCTGCGCCAAAGCCCCGGTTCCGAGGTTTTGGTGGAGGGACACACGGACAATTGGCCCATCAAAAGTGAACGTTTCCCCACCAATTGGGAACTGTCATCGGCCAGAGCGTTGGCGGTGGTGAAATATTTTTCCTTCAAGAAAGGTATGTCGCCCTCCAGGTTCGCCGCCACCGGTTTTGGGGAATACCGGCCCATTGTTCCCAATGATACTCCGGAACATAGAGCGATGAACCGGAGGGTGGAAATTTTCATAAGAACCAAGCAGTCTTCAAGGTGATTGTTTTTCAACTCGATAGAAGGTTGTATCGCCTTTTAGTATTGGCGATATCACAATATAGTAGTTAAAAAAGGACGGGTGTTTACACCATTACAAAACTCATCAGGGGACATATCCGCAACCATCGTAAAGCCCCCGACCTGTCATTCTATAAAATATGATAAGCAAACCGACAAACCATCATGGCTGAAGAAATTGTAGAAAGTGAAGTCACGGAAGAGCTGCCGGAGGGCGCTGAGAGCAGGCCTTCATTACTCAGGAAGCTGTTGATAATCGTTCCCATCGTAATCCTGGCGTTAGGGTTGCAGACGGTGGCGGCCTATTTCACCGTGACCTGGCTCTTCTTCTCCAGTCCGCCTAAAAAACCCGAAGCTCCGCCGGGTAAAACTTCCGGCGATACCGTACAGGTTAAGGAGGAGAGGCCGGAATACGGCAAGGGGGAGATTTATGTCTTCGAAGACATCATCGTCAATCCCGCAGGAACCCTGGGGAGGCGGTACCTGGTGCTGTCGATGAGTTTCGAAGTGTCGGAGAAAAAAGCCTTGGTTGAGATAGAGGAAAAAGAACCGATTATCCGTGACGCACTGTTGACCCTCCTCGCCTCTAAAACTCTGGATTATGTTTCCGAGGTGGCAAATCTGGAATCTATGAGGAAGCAAATCAAGGAGGTAGTTAATGATTACCTTGACAAAGGTGAAGTGGTGAGGGTCTATTTTACCGGCTATGTTCTACAGTAATCGAGTTATTGTGAATCCGGAACTATGAGGGTTGAATCGCAACCTATAAATTTCAGGTGTCAAATTGAGCAAGATACTTACCCAGGATGAGATTGACGCGCTGCTCGACAGCGTATCCAAGACTAAGTCCTACGAGCAGATTGAGAAGATACGCGAGCGTTCGGTGCATCTCTACGATTTCAAGCATCCGGACCGAGTTTCAAAGGACCAGCTTCGAACGCTGCGCACCATTCACGATGGTTTCGCGCGCAGCTTCAGCACCTATCTCTCTACTATCCTGCGCACGATGGTGGACATCAATCTGCTTTCCATCGACCAGGTCTCTTATTCCGAGTATATGATGGCTCTTTCGGAGCCATCCTGTATCTATATTCTGAAGTCGGACAAGCTGGAGGGGAGGGCGATTCTGGAGGTGAATCCCCAGCTTGCGCTGCTGGTGGTTGACCGCCTGCTGGGAGGAACGGGAAAAACCATACCATCGGAAATCAGAGAAATAACCCTGATTGAGCAGAATATCATCAGGTCGGTGATAGACAAGGCGATTGAGATATTGAACGATGTGTGGATCAATGTGGTCTCTATGGATTTTCAATATGACGGATTCGAATCGAATCCTCAATTCGTGCAGATTGCTCCCGCCAGCGAGGTGGCGATTATCATCTTTTTTGAAATCCTTATCCGCGATTTGACCTACCCCCTCAATGTCTGTTTTCCCTACTTTGTGATAGAGCCCATTATGCAAAAACTGACGGTTCAAAGCTGGTTCGCTCAAACCCAGCGCAAGACTACGGTTGACACTCCAAACCTCGCCAAGGACCGTCTCAATTATTCCAAGGTTCCCTTATGTGTAAAATTGGGACATTCTGAAATAACGATTGAAAAGCTCATAAACTTGCAGGTGGGGGATATTATGAAGGTTGATACTAAAACCGACCAGGATTTCCAGGTAATGGTCAAAGACAGGATTAAGTTTTTAGGGCAGCCCGGTAGTTTAGGAAGAAAGAGAGCGGTTAAAATTGTCCGTACCATTGACCAGGAAGAGGAGAAATTCTATGAATGAATTCAAACCAGAACAAGAAGAAACCCTGCGCCAAGTCGAGGAATCTATCAGGGAGAGTATCGAAACGGTGTTCCAAACCGGAGTCAACCCTGAAGCTCAAGTCCGTCTGGGGGAAATTGCCAGATTCAATCGGGAGTTTTTCGATGAGAGTTTCCGCGAGGGATTGGTGTTGGTGAAAATTCCCCACAAAAATTCCGATTCGGGGGAAGAGTATTTCCTCTTCTCTCACCAAACCTCGGCCCAAATCTCGGATTTGATGGTGATGGGGGACGGTATAGCGGAGTTCAATCCTGAAGAGCATCTGGATGCTATGCAGGAGGTTGTGGACCAGATTTACGGCGCCTTCAGCACCTCCAGCGCTGACGTTATAGCGGCTGATTTGGACTACGGCCTGACCGAGGGCGCCCATGGTGAATCCTCGTTGCTGGATATCGCCGACGATTCCTGGATGACGGCAGAGTTCACCTTGGAACTTGAACAGGCGCACATACTTTATCACCTGCTAAGCCCTGCGGCTCTGGACAATTTCACCGGACAGAAACCCAAGCCGTCCACTGCGGATGTCCCGGCTGAATCCGTAGCGCCCCAGGCTGAAGGCGCTCCCCAGGGAGCTCCGCAAACCGCCCAGTTTCAATCCTTCGGGCCAGAACAGCCCGGTGAGCAGAAACTGGAGGACATCGAGATGCTAATGGATTTACGGCTTCCGATTACGATTGAGTTGGGCAGGACCTCAATGTTCATCAAGGATATTCTCAAACTGTCGCCAGGCTCCATCGTCGAACTCGACAAACTCTCCGGCGACCCGGTGGACATCTATGTCAACGAAAAAAAATTCGCCGAAGGCGAGGTGGTGGTCATCGACGAAAACTTCGGCGTGCGCATCACCGACCTCATCCGGCCCGAGGACAGGTTGAGGAAGCTTTCATGAATCGTTTAATGGCAGTCCTGGGAATTCTGCTCATCACCGTTTCTGCCGGAGCGGTTGACCCCGACAGCGCTAAAACCGCGGGGATGACAGAGCCGGCGATCACCTTTCCTGAGGTGCTGCGGGTGATTCTGGTATTGGGATTCGTCCTCTTTCTGATTTTTGCAGCCATCTGGGTGATGAAAAAGTACTCCCCCGGAATGATGCGGGGAACTCAAAGCCGTGCGGTTAAAGTGTTGTCCACCACATATTTAGGCCCCAAGAAATCGCTGCACCTGATCGAGGTGTTGGACCGGATTCTACTGGTGGGAATGACCGAAAATAGCGTCAATTCTCTGGCGGAATTCACCAAAGCGGAGGAAATCGACCAGCTTAAACAGCAAAAACCAGTTAAAGCGCCGGGCGGCGGTTTCGCCTCGGTCTTGTCCAATTTTATGCGCAAGAGCGGCGGGGAGTGAAGGTGATGTATATGTCGAATCTTAAGAGGATGAGGAATAGCCGCTTAAAAATTGCCGCCGCCGCCTTTTTCGTCATATTGACGCTGGCGGCTTTGGTTCCGGCGGAAGCGCAATTGGCTGCGCCCCGAGTGACAGTGGGAGTGGAGACCGTTGACCGCCCTCAGGATGTCTCGGTAACCATTCAGGTTCTGGTACTGCTGACCGTGCTCACCCTGGCGCCGGCGATTTTAGTGATGATGACCTGTTTCACCCGGCTGATTGTAGTGTTCCATTTCCTTCGTCAGGCGATGGGGACTCAGCAGGTCCCCCCCAGCCAGGTAGTGGTGGGATTAACCCTGTTTCTCACTTTCTTCATAATGAATCCGGTGATACAGGAAGTAAATCGGGAAGCGCTTCAGCCGTATCTGCAGGAGACCATTTCCCAAAGCGAGGCTTTGGAGAGGGCGCAGGTTCCGATCAAGGCGTTTATGCTGCGGCAGACGCGGGAGAAAGACCTGGCGCTGTTTGTATCCCTCTCGAAAATCGAGCGCCCGGAGAAGGCGGAAGAAGTGCCGATTCATGTGTTGATACCGGCTTTTGTGGTCAACGAACTCCGAATTGCGTTCCAGATAGGATTCATCCTCTATCTTCCTTTTCTTATTATCGATATGGTGGTGGCTTCGGTGCTGCTGGCGATGGGGATGATGATGCTGCCGCCGATAATGATATCGCTTCCCTTCAAGATAATACTCTTTGTGCTGGCGGACGGATGGAATCTGGTGGTAGGCTCTATGGTGGCAAGTTTCCGTTGAAATGTGTGAGGGCTAAGTAAAAACACAATAACCGATTAAGTAAAGCGCTTCATAATGAGTCAGGAATTTGCTATAAACATAGTCAATCGGACCGTATTCATCGCATTGGTGGTGTCCGCGCCGATGTTGGCGGCGGGACTCATCGTGGGTTTGATAATCAGTATTTTCCAGGCGGTGACCCAGATAAACGAGATGACGCTGACCTTCATTCCCAAGATTGTGATTACCGCGGTGGTGCTGGTGATTTTCCTCCCCTGGATGACAACCACGCTCCTGGACTTTCTGATTTACCTCTTTAATTTGTTCCCGGACATAGCTCGTCACACCTTCGCCCATTGAGGGGAAGATATTATCATCTCTAAAAAGCCTTGGTCTGTGTAAAAATGTAATAAAATGAGGACTGATAGATGAAGCCGGTGCTGGTGGTGGACGATGAAGCTGTCACAAGGGAGATGGTGGCGGCGATGTTGGGGGAGCTGGGATTGGAGTCCCGCACTGCGGAAAACGGGTCCGAGGGGCTGAAGTTATTCCAGCAGTTCACTCCGGACATCGTCATCACCGATATCCGAATGCCGAAAATGGATGGGCTGGAGCTTCTCTCCAAGATAAAGGCAGCGAACCGCAACACCGAAGTTCTCGTCATTACCGGCTTCGGGGAGATGGAGTCGGCGGTCAGAGCCCTGCAGATGGACGCATCGGACTTCATCCAAAAACCCTTCAATTACGAAGCTTTCACCGTAGCCGTAAAAAGGGCGCAGGAAAAACTCCGCATTAAGGATGAACTTTCCCAGGCTCAGGTTCAGCTCCTGCAGGCCGAGAAAATGGCCTCGCTGGGACAGTTAGCGGCGGGAGTGGCGCACGAAATTAACAATCCCATCGGATTCGTGATGAGTAATCTGGGTACCTTGAAAAAATACATTAAGAACGTTAAAGGGATGTTCGATGAGTTCGAGGGCAGCTTCGATGGAGGCGAAAAAAAAGAGGTTCAAACTGAATTCCAGAGCTTAAAACGGCGGCTCAAGGTGGATTTCATTATGGATGATATGGAATCGGTCATAACCGAGTCCATCGACGGAATCCAGCGAGTGAGGCATATTGTGCAGGATTTGAGGAATTTCAGCCATGTCGATTCCAAAGAGTATATGCCCTTCAACGTCAACGAATGCGTGGAGAGCACTCTGCATATTATCTGGAACGAAATCAAATACCACTGTCAGGTGGAGAAGAGACTGAGTGATGTCCCCACCATCTACGGATATCCCCAGCAGATTAATCAGGTTCTGATGAATGTAATCATCAACGCCGCCCAGGCCATAAAAGAGAACGGACTGATAACC
The DNA here is from genome assembly GCA_964421875.1 of uncultured bacterium. Taxonomy (GTDB): domain Bacteria; phylum Electryoneota; class Tariuqbacteria; order Tariuqbacterales; family Tariuqbacteraceae; genus CAYQZD01. The sequence goes on along the minus strand of CAYQZD010000013.1, from coordinate 18,968 downwards.
ATCACCACCAAACGGGAGGAAGGTGGTGTGCGAATCGAGATTTCCGATAATGGAGGAGGGATTCCCGAGGAGATTATCAGCAAGATCTTCGACCCGTTTTTCACCACCAAGGATGTAGGGGAGGGTACAGGTTTAGGCCTTAATATCTCCTACGGCATTGTGCGCAAACACGGGGGTAGGATGGAGGTTAAAAGCGAAGTGGGGAAAGGGTCGACCTTCTCCATCCGCCTGCCTGAAATGCCTCCTGTGTAGATAGCTTAGTTTCAGGCGGTATGAATTAATTATCAAGAGCGCTACTGCGAAAGCCTCTTGCATCTTGAATACGTTGTAATGAAATGGTCCCTAACGGGCATTTCGGAGTCGAAATGGAGTCCACTGACACCAAGATTAACCAGTCTACAATTCTATTCGTCGACGATGAGAAGAACATTCTCAATTCGTTGAAACGCCTTTTTTTCGACCAGGAATACATTATCTTACTGGCCAATTCCGCTGCGGAGGGATTGGACATAGTCCGAAATAAAAACGTCCAACTCATTGTGTCCGACCAGCGGATGCCGGGTATGACCGGTCTGGAATTCCTGCTTAAAGTCAAGGATCTATTGCCGGAAGCAGTGACCATCATCCTCACCGGATACGCCGACCTTGACGCTGCAATTAAAGCCATCAATGAGGGGGGGGTATACAGGTTCATCACCAAGCCCTGGAACGACGAGGAATTGAAACTGTTGGTGAAGCACGCACTGGAGTTTTACCGGTTGCGCAAAGAGAACAAGGAACTGATGGAGGTGATTCAACATCAGAACGCTGAACTCCGAGAATTGAACGAAGACCTGAACCAGAAGGTCAAAGAGCGCACCGTAACCATCTTCGAAAAGAACAAGGAACTAAACAAACTTTACGATGAGCTAAAGGACAGTCTCACCAAGGTCATCCGGGTGTTAGCCAGTTTTCTCCAGGAGAAAAGCGTCGACCTGGGAGACCATTCCAAGAGGGTCGCCGCCGCCGCCCGTTACATTGCCTCGGCTTTAAAACTGCCGGAGGAGGAAATCGACAACATCGAAATCGCCGCCCTGCTCCACGATATCGGAATGATAGGAGTTCCGGCTGCGGTTATCGCCAAGCCTCTGAATCAATTGTCGGTCAAGGAGCGGGGGATGTACGAGCGGCATCCTTTGAGCGGTCAGAATCTGGTGTCAGCGGTGGAGCATATGGAGGAAGTCGGGCTGATTATCAGGCATCATCACGAAAACTACAACGGAACCGGATTCCCCGATAGACTGGTAGGGGCGGAAATTCCTCTGGGCTCCCGCATCATCGCCGTGGTGAACACCTACGATTACCTGGTCAACACCATCTATATCAATTTCGACAACACCCGCATCAGAGCCCTGAAAAACCTCCGTTCCAAAAGCGGCGCTGAACTGGATCCGGATATTGTGAATCTGTTTATGCGGTTCATACGCCTGCGCCGTCCCAAAACCGGTGAACGGAAGGAACTGGAACTCAATCCCTTCGAACTTAAAGATGGTATGATTGTCTCCCGAGATCTTTTAACCACCCGCGGGAATCTGGTATTCCGCAAGGGACACCGACTGGATGAAAATTCCATCAGAACCATACTGGACAGCCACCGGATGGAGAAACTGTTCACCTCGGTTTTTGTTTACGAACATTGATTGCAGGATTTCAAAGCGATTGTATCAGATACCATTCAAGGAATTCGCCGTAGGGATGCTGGTGTTCGCCAGGATGGCTTCGCTGATAGCGGTGATGCCGCTTTTCGGTTACCGTGCGTTGCCTCTTCAGACCAAAGCGGGTTTCAGCCTATTACTGACTATAATTGTCTTTCCAATGGTGGTTTCGATAGCGCCGCCGGTGTCGTTGAAACCGTTAGAGTTCTTTATAATAATCTGCCGCGAAGTCATCACCGGACTTATAATCGGCTACGCCACCACCCTGCTTTTCTTCGGGATACAAATGGCGGGCCAGGTGGTGGGGATTCAGATTGGGTTCGGTATAATCAACGTTATCGACCCTCATACGGAGTCGCAGGTATCGATCATCGGGCAATTGAATTATTTAGTGGCGTTGCTCATCTTTCTCTCCATCGACGGCCATCATTTTCTGCTGCGAGCGTTGTTCTTGAGTTATGAAAAGATTCCGCTGGCGGGTGCGGTGTTCCCCGCAGGCCTGGCGGAACAGCTCTCATTTTTCACCGGCGCCATTTTCGATATCGCCCTGAGGGTGATGGCGCCGGTGATGGTGGCGCTTTTCATCACAGACATAGCCCTGGGATTTATGGCCAGAGTGGCGCCGCAGATGAACGTTTTCCTGGTGGGATTCCCCTTGAAAATAGGGGTAGGCCTGCTGGTGATAACCCTGGTGATTTCCTTCTTCCCCTATATTTTTGGCAAATTGTTCACGCAGTTTCAGCAGGATATAGTGGGATTAATCCGGATGATGGGTATATAACCGTATCATTTTAGCTCAAGAATAGTGAACCGGAACGTTAAAGATAATACAGTGGAAATAAAGATCTCCGAAGACCGGAAGAAAGCCTGGCTGATTGCCGAGGAGGGGGCAAGGTTCAATATTTCGGATTTGGAGATTGAACTGAAACGAGCCGGGGTGGTCGAAGGAATTAATCCGCTGCGTCTGGAAAAAGCGGCGCAGGCAACAAGCCTGACCAGAGCTGAACCCATCGCGGAATGTATCCCTCCCCTCCCGGGGAAAGACGCTGAAATAAAGCATATGGTGTCCGATGAAGTTAAACCGATTATCCGGGAAAACGGCTCTTTCGACTTCCGTGAACTGAATCTGGTTAAGAACATCACCCAGGGGCAGCCTCTGGCGGAAAAAATCCCTCCGAAGATAGGTCCTCCCGGATTTCTGGTGACAGGGGAGGAAATCCCCGCTATAATGGGGAATGATTTAGCGCTGACGGATTTTGCGGGACCGGGAACTGCGGTTTCAGAGCGGGATGAAAACATCATCGTCGCCGCCATCGACGGAGTCTATTCCCGGGATGACAGAGGGAAGGTGTCGGTGAAGGGCATCTTTACCATAGAAGGAGACATCGATTACAACACCGGCAACATCCACAGCGATACCGATGTGGTTATCTCAGGCGATATCAATTCCAGTTTCAGCGTGTATTGCGGGGGGAACCTCTTTGTGGGAGGGCTGGTGGATGACGCGGAAATCACGGTTAAGGAAGATCTCAGTGTCAACAGCGGTATCACCAAGGGTGAGGCTCCCATTGAAGTGAGGGGTGAACTAAGCGCAATGTATATCTACAGCCGCTCCTCGCTCAAAGCGGGGAGTTTCAAAATTCGGGAAGTGGTGTCTTTCTCTTGTCTCGCTTCGGAGGGGGATGTGACCGCCCAGCACATTGTGGGAGGTGAAATTGTGGCTAAGGGAAATATCATTGCGGAAGAGACTGGTTCCGACCGGCACGAATCCAGAACGGTTCTGGTGGCGGGATACGACCGGGAAAAGATTGAACGCCGCCGGGAATTGGAAACACACTTTGATGAACTGAAGGCGATATTGATGGGGATGTCCCAGGAGCTGGAAAAACATAAGGAGTGGCTGATAGCGTTCAAAAAGCACTCCGACAAGCTCTCCAGGGATACGGGTGAAATGGATGACAGCGAGATGGTCAGCGCCATCCGGGAGAAAATCCGGGCGCGGCTGGAGGAGGTCAGAAACAGCAAGCGCCGATATGATGAAATCCGGGAAACGCTGGTCGAAATCGAGAAAGAGAAAGTGAAACTCGAACAGGAATTGCGGGCTAATCCCGCTCAGATCAGAATCAGTGGAACAGTGTTTGCGGGAGTTAAAGTCGCTATCGGAGACGCAGAACCGCTTTTAGTCGCCAAACGCCTGAACCGAGCCGCTTTCAAGCTTGATTCTGATTATAATGTAACGCAAATAGATTTTTAAAATATTCCGGTATCCGCCGGAAAAGGCAATAATTTCCTAATCCGAAACAGCAGGAACCAATAAGGATTTTGAGTTGGCGGGTTATAAAACAAGATTAGCATTTGCAAAACAGCCGGTAGAACGAATTAATAACTTGTAAACCTGCAAACTTGCTAACGAAAAGATGGCACAAAGCGACGCAGAGAAAACCGAATACCCAACTCCAAGACGCATTTCCCGCGCCCGCTCCGAGGGGAATGTTCCCAAATCGGTGGAATTGAACTCGGCCGCGGTGCTAATAACCGGCACTCTGCTGCTGTATATCCTGATGCGCCAGTTCCTGAAGTACATCTTCGACTTTTTTACCATCATCTGGGGGGAGATTCCCTACCTTGACTTTTCCGTGATGAGTCTTCAGAAGTATTTCATCGCGGGACTGCTCAAGATCGGAGGAATGCTGGCGCCCTTTATGCTGTCGCTGATGGTGATTGGAGTGGCAGTAAACATCCTCCAATCCGGTTGGAATTTAACTTTGAAACCGGTGATGCCCAAGCTGACTAAACTGAATCCGATAAACGGTTTAAGTCGTTTTATCAGCGTCAGCGGGCTGGTGGATTTGCTAAGGAATATCGCTAAAATCAGCCTCGTCGGACTGGTCGCTTACTGGACCGTAAAAGCGGAATTCCTGGAGTTCCTGCCCCTGATGGATATGAGCTTGGGGCAGATTACCACCTTCATCGGCCTTTTGACCTACAAGGTGGCGATCAGGATTTCGCTGATGATTCTCGCCATCGGAATTATTGACTACATCTGGACCAAGTACAGATACATCAAGGGTTTGAAGATGACCAAACAGGAAGTAAAGGACGAGGCGCGTCAATCCGAAGGTCCTCCGGAAGTCAAGCGCGAAGTCAGAAAGGTCCAGGTTCGCGCGGCGATGCAGCGGATGATGAGGGATGTGCCTTCGGCGGAAGTGGTCATCACTAACCCCACACACCTGGCGGTGGCGCTGAAATACGAAGGTGAAACCATGGCGGCGCCCATGGTGGTGGCAAAGGGCGCCCGGCTGCTGGCGGAGAAAATTAAGCGCATCGCGATGGAGCACGATATACCCATCGTCGAAAACCAGCCCCTGGCGCAGGCCCTGTTCAAATCGGTCGAGGTGGGGGAAGCTATTCCCCCGCAATTCTATGCCGCTGTGGCCGAAATCCTCGCCTTCGTATATCGTCTCAAGGAGGAGAGACACCGGAAGGTGGAGCAGTGAAACGATGAACTGCTGAAACAGAAAAAGTTGAATCGGTTGATAGATGTTAGAAACCAAAACCATACGAAATCCTTATCTTAAACGGTTTTTCAGCCAGTCGGATGTGATGCTGGCTGCAGGGATAGTCTTCATCATTGTGATGATGATTATTCCCATCCCCACTCCCCTCATCGATATTCTGCTGGCGCTGAATATATCCCTTACCTTGATTGTGCTCCTCACCGCAATTTACAATATGGAGCCCCTGGAATTCTCGGTCTTCCCGGGGCTGCTATTGGTTACCACCCTCTTCAGGCTGTCGTTGAATATAACCACCACCCGCCTGATTTTGAGCCAGGCCGACGCCGGGCGAATCATCGAAGCCTTCGGGGGATTCGTCATCGGCGGAAACTACGTGGTCGGTATCGTCATCTTCATCATTCTGGTCATCATCAACTTTGTGGTTATCACCAAAGGGAGCGGGCGTATCGCCGAAGTCGCCGCACGGTTCACCCTGGACGCGATGCCGGGCAAGCAGATGTCCATCGACGCCGACCTCAATAACGGTATCATCGACGAAGAGGAAGCCAAGGACCGCCGCGAGAAAATCTCCAAGGAGGCGGATTTCTACGGAGCTATGGACGGCGCCTCCAAGTTCGTAAGGGGGGACGCGGTCGCAGGGCTGCTCATCACTTTTATCAATATCTTAGGCGGATTCGCCATCGGAGTGGCGCAACTGGGGATGCAATGGACCGACGCCCTGGCGACCTATACCACCCTGACCATCGGAGACGGACTGGTGAGCCAGATGCCCGCCCTGATGATTTCCACCGCAGCGGGCATCATTGTCAGCCGAGCGGCGGCTAAGTCGAACTTGGGCGAGGATTTGACCTCACAGCTCTTTACCCAGCACCGGTCGATGTTCATCGTGGCTGGAGTGCTCACCCTCTTCGCCTTCGTTCCCGGACTGCCTTTCATACCCTTTATTGCGCTGGCGGCGCTGGCGGTCTTGATGGGGCGAACTGTGATGAATGCATCCCGCCAGCAGGAGGTGGAAAAAGAAGAGGAGGAAGCAAAGGAGGTTAAGCCGGAGGAAAAAATCGAAGACCTGCTTTACCTGGATCCCTTGGAAATCCAAATCGGCTATGGCTTGATACCGCTGGTAGACCCGGACCAGGGCGGCGACCTGATGGAGCGTGTGACCAACCTGAGAAAACAGTTCGCTACCGAATTGGGAATCGTCCTGCCCCCGGTCAGAATAAGGGACAATGTCCAGCTTCAACCCAATCAGTATGTTTTCAAAATCAGGGATAACGATATAGCCCAGGGGGAGGTTATGGTGGGTTATTATATGGCTTTAAATCCCGGAGATGTGACCGCCGATGTGGAAGGTATAAACACTATGGAGCCCACCTACGGACTCCCGGCGAAGTGGATTACTCCTGCCCAAAAGGACACCGCGGAACTGAATAACTGGACCGTAATCGAACCCGCGGCGGTGCTGGCGACACACTTTATGGAAGTGGTGCGCGCTCAGGCGCACCGGATTTTGACACGGGAGACGGTGCAAAGCCTGCTGGACAATCTGAAGCGGGAGAATCGCACTGTGGTGGACGAGGTCGTGCCCAATATGCTCTCGGTAGGCCAGGTGCAAAAGGTGCTGCAGTTCCTGCTTTCCGAGGGAGTTCCCATCCGTGACCTGGTGACAATCCTGGAAACCCTGGGCGATTACGCCAGCCTGACCAAAGACCCCGAACTGCTGGTGGAAGCGGTGCGAGGAGCCCTGGGAGAAACCATCGCCAAACGTTATCAGGACGAAAATGGAGCCATCAACGCCATCACCATCGACCCCCAGCTTGAAAATATGATGACCGAAGGAGTTTCGCAGGCGGCTCAACAGGGCATCCAATATATTCTGCCGCCGGAAATCTTCAGGGGGCTGTACCAGGTTTTAATGAAGCTGGCGGAGGATTTCAAAAACAAGGGTATGGAGACTATAATCGTCACCGCGCCCAACATCAGGCGTTTCTTGAGAAAGTTCGTCGAACCTTTCCTGCCCCAAGCGGCGGTGCTCTCATACAGCGAGCTGCCGCCTAAGGTTCAGATTGAATCTGTGAGCGTGCTGAGTCTATCCGATGAAGATTAAAAAAATAACAGCTCCTTCAATGAAGGAGGCGCTGCGCCTGGTCAAAATGGAACTGGGCGAAGACGCCATCATCCTCAAATCGAGGAAAGTGAAGAGCGGAGGTCTCTTCAGTTTCCTCGCCCGAGAGCAGATTGAGGTCACCGCCGCCGTAGACCACCAGGCGCCGGAGCCGATTCCTCCCCCGGTCAATAACGGCCCGCGAAAACCCGCGGTGGAAAGTAGAGACAGGAGCGGTCTTCGCGATAAGTATCTGCTATACTCCCTGAGGGATGATGTAGGGAGGATTGAAGACGCCCTGCTGGAAATCGGGGACAGGTTGAAATACGAAACTATGAACGGCCTTCCACCGGAACTTAACCGCCAATTCGTCACACTGGTGGAAAACGAGGTTGATAAAAAACTCGCCGGGGATTTGATTCAGGAAATCTATCTGGAATTAAGCAAGGAAGATTGCGAAAATCCCTTAGCGGTCTCAAAAGCGGTGCAGTCCCGTATACGAGGAATGTTCTCAGTCTCCGGAGAACTTCATCTGGACGGATCCGGACCTAAAGTTATCGCCCTCATCGGGCCCACAGGAGTGGGCAAAACCACCTCCATCGCTAAAATCTCAGCCCAATACAAGTTCTTCAAGGAGAAAAAGGTCGCGCTGATCTCAGCCGATACATACCGGATGGCGGCGATTGAGCAGCTTCGAACTTTCGCGCGTATCTCCTCAATGCCGCTGGAGGTAGTTTACAAACCTGAGGAGGTAGAGGCGGCTTTAAAAAAGCACCGGGAAAAAGATATCATCATTATCGACACTGCCGGAAGGTCTCACCGAAACCAGGAAATGATGACCGAATTGTCGGAATTCATCGAAGCGGCGGAACCCGCACAGGTTCACCTAACGCTTAGCGCCGGCTACAAGCTCAAGGATTTGTTAGATATCGTGGACCATTTCCGGGCAGTGCCCTCGCATTTTTTCCTTATAACCAAGCTGGATGAAACCACTAATTTTGGGAACATACTCAACTTGACACATCAACGGCCCAAACCCATCTCGTACTTGACCCTGGGACAGAGTGTTCCTGAAGACATCGCGCTGGCGGACCGGGGAGGATTGGCGCGCCTGGTGGTAGTTAAGGATTTAGCCGATGCCGCGATTGCAAGGGGTATTTTCTCCGCAAAAACCGCCTCCAAAGCCGCCTCAAGGCGGGATAATTGATAACGCAGCCCAGTGAATCAACTACAACCCGAGATAATAGATTGGACCAAGCGCAAAGACTGAGGGAAATTGCCTCGATTAACCGCAGGCGGCGCCAGGATGACGAAGTCAGGCGTTCCAAGAGGATAGCAGTAACTTCCGGGAAGGGTGGAGTGGGCAAATCCAGTTTCGCCTTGAACTTAGCGGTTTTGACCGCCAAGCTGGGAAGGAAAGTGCTCTTAATCGACGCTGACACCAACCTGGCAAACATCGATATTCTCCTCGGTATTTCACCCCCATACAATATATCGCACGTCATCTCAGGGCAGAAGCGGGCGCAGGAAATCCTGGTGGAAGGGCCGGAAGGAATCGCTATCCTGCCCGCCGCTTCAGGGAGTATCGAGCAGGTGATGAGCGAAGGCGCCGCCACCGAATCCATCATCGCAGACCTCAACGCGATGGAGGAGGGTTTTGACATAGTGATAATCGACACCGGAGCGGGCGCATCGAGGAGTGTGGTCGATTTTCTGCTGTTTTCCGATTTGACTGTTTTGGTAACTACACCGGAACCGACCGCCATCACCGATGCCTATGCTATGGTGAAACTTCTCTCGCTGGAACGGCACGACGCCGATGTACGGGTAATGGTCAATTTCGCCCGGGATAAGTATGAAGCGGTGGAAGTTTATGACAAATTGTCATCGGTGGTTATGCACTTCCTTAAAATGGAAATCGGCTACCTGGGATTTATGCCCCGGGACGAAAGCGTCGCCCAGGCGGTCCATATGCAGAATCCCCTGGTGCGTGCCTTTCCCAAGGCGCCGGCTTCAGTCCAGTTAAAGTTCATTTCACGCAAACTGTTGCAGGTGGAAAGTGTTCTGACGGAAGAGGGGGGGATTTTCAGCGCGCTGTTCCGCCGCTCCTGAAGACCGATATGTAGTGTATTTAGAACGAAATTTGAATCTTTAAATATCATAAAAGGTGGTTGAGTTTTGGCTAATCTCCTTCCATTAATAAATGGTATAAGCTTGGTTATCGGCTTGTTAGCGGTGCTGCTTGCCCTTGTCGCCGGTGTAGATGCTTACTCTGCGATTTTTCGAGGAGTAGTGGTTTACGGCGCCTTTATGTTCGCAGGGCTGGTATTCAACTACTTTTATGTAAAAATGTCTTCCAAGATGAATCGCGAAGCCCTTGAAAACACAATCGGAAAGCTTAAAGCTACCCTCACCGAAAAGGGATTCAAAGCGGAGGATGAAGAGAAAACTGAAAGTCAATAATGCCAATCCTCAACAGAGAGTTTACCGCGTAGAAGGTGGTTTCGGGCAGCGCAGCGAAAAACAACGCTTCGCACAGTGATACCGCCGATACTTTTAAGTTAATATGGATGCAAATTTCGATACAAGCAGAGCGTTAAGGGAATTCCGGCGCACCAGCGACGCCAAACTCCGCGAAAAGCTGTTGGTGCATTATATGCCCCTGGTCCACTCCGTAGCGGGAAGGATGATTATCTCACTGCCAAAGTCAGTGGCAATGGGAGATCTGGTGAGTTCGGGAATGATGGGGCTGGTGAAAGCTATAGACCGCTTCGACCCGGAAGTGGGGGTTAAATTCGAAACCTACGCCGTTCCCCGAATCAAAGGCGCGATTTTCGACGGGCTGAGGGAACAGGATTGGGCGCCCCGGTCGGTGCGAGCCAAAGCGCGCCTGCTGGAGGACGCCCTCCAGCGTCTGACCAACGCGCTGGGGAGATGTCCGGTGGACGACGAACTGGCACAGGAGCTGGGACTCGACCTCGACACTTATTTCCAACTGCTGGATGAAACCTCAGTAGTGAGCCTGCTTTCCCTGGACGAACAGTTCACCTCCAGGCACGGTGAAACACTGAGTCTTTTCGAGATTGTGGAAGCGGACGAAGAAGAGAGCCCCCTGTTTGGAGTCGAACGTGAGGATTTGAAGGTCGCCACGGTGGAAGCCATCAAAAACCTTCCCGAACAGGAGAAACTGGTGATAGCATTGTATTACTATGAGGAATTGACGCTGAAGGAAATAGGCGCGGTAATGGAGATTACCGAATCCCGCGTTTCTCAGATTCACACCAAGGCGATATTGTCCTTGAGAGCGCAGCTGGCTAACGCTTTCTCAATGTAAAAAATCCCGGGGCGATAAGTTTGTATATTACAAATATTTTACATAGAATATAATAATTCGTGGTAACAATATGAAGAAAGTCTAAAACCTGCCGTCATTCACGCTTATCTGGAATCTGACAATAGAAACATAAAAGTTCAGATTCCCGACGCGCTTCGCTTGCGGGAATGACAAATTGGGCGGGAAGCTTCATATATCAAAAATAGCCCGAATAATTCGGTTAAACAGCCGATTGATAGTAGGCTTGTTGACTTGCTGATCCGCAGACTTGCGGACTCAATAATACCTAAATTGCAGACTACTTTATTCGTTTTTATAGATTTCTTCTCTTACTCACATCTCGAGCTGCGGTTAAACATACTACCCCTTCCCTCAGCGAAGTTCCGATGAAATGACGGGGGATTACTTGAGGAACCGCTTAGGAGGTGATGAATTATGGTACGCATGCTGGAACTACAGGACAATCTCTCTAAAGTTCAGGCAGTGGAGAGGATTTTTGAGAGCATGCGGCAGCAGCCGGAAGCCAATCAAAAGGCCTTCGCCCAAACTGTTCAACAGTATCAACAACAGCAGAGGGAACGAGTCGAATCCTCCCTCCAACAGGAAGAACCCGAATCCATCCGCGAACAGGAAAAGGAGCGCGAACGAGCTGAACAAAAGCAGAGCCAGCGTCGCGGGAAAAAGGAGGAGGAGGAAATGGAGCGAGGAAAAACCGGAAATCATTTAATCGATGTGACGGTATAGAATCTATGCCTGACTCGACAAAAAATCCGCTGAATACCGGTGAACTGAATCCCGGCGCTGTAGTCCCCAACCGAGAGTGGCTGAAAAATGTGAAGGACCTGCCCACCCTGCCGGCTATCGCTTTCCAGGTGTTGGAGTTGATGGACAATCCCAGCGCCTCGGCCGCGCAGATGGGACGAATTATCTCCGCAGACCAGGGACTGACTATGAGGGTGCTGCAGGTGGCGAATTCCGCGTTTTTTGGCTTCCCCAGGAGAATCGGCACCATCAATCTCGCCGTCGTGGTGCTGGGATTCGATACCCTGATGAGTCTCGTGGTATCTCTGTGCCTCAACGATTCGATGTCCCGCTGGAAGAGAAAAATAACTTTCGATTATGTGGAATACTGGAAACACTGCGTCTTTACCGGAATCGCGGCGCGGATGCTGGCTCGCCAGAGCGGCTACCGCATTCCGGGTGAAGCCTTCGTCTCAGGTGTCATACACGATATAGGAAAGGTGATTCTGTCCCGGTATTTCCCCGGTCACTTCGAACAGATATTAAAGCGGGCGCAGTCGGATAACCAACCGTTGCATCGCGTGGAGAGAGAGCTGATAAGAACAAATCACGGTGAAATCGGAGGATGGCTCGCAGACCTCTGGAACCTCCCGGTGCACATTGTCGAAGCCGTAACCTATCACCATCAACCGGAAAAAGCGAAGGGATACCCTGCTTTAACCGCCCTGCTGAACTTGAGTGATTGGCTGACCTTGAGGGAAAATTTGGGCTGGAGCGGAGAGACCGCCCGGGAAAAAATGAGCGAATTCGCCTGGAATACGCTGCGGCTGCGACGCCTGAAAGGAGGTATTCCCGATAAGGAGTATTATATTGGTCTTTTCGACCAGGAGGTGGAGAAATCAAAGTCCTTTGTGGAAATGCTAATGTTGGGTGATTCTGTGGATGAAACGAGGGAAAAATAACAACCGGTTAGAAAAAATAAATCAGCTTTTTAATAACCTTGCCCGCGAAATAGGCGCTCGTAAAAATACCCGGACGCTGCTGAGTGATTTCCAGCTTTTGTGGGATAAGGTGAGCGGGTTGGTGGAGAGCTCCCAACTCAACCAGGACTTCATCGCTGAACTTGAATCCAAAATCGCCAGTTTGAAGCTCAATTCCCGAAGTCTAAAGGATAAGCTCCATCTCGCCAAGATATCTCAGGATAATTCCCGAGCCTATCTCCGGGAGTTTCACACCGCGCAAAGCCTGGCATGGGAAATTTTTCAAGCCGCTGATGTGGAAGCATTCGGCAGAACCTACTGCGAAATTATGAAAAAATTCGTCTCCGTGGGAGAAGCGGCGGTTTACGGTATTGAGAACAACCACCCTCTGAGAATATATCCCGCTGAAGTATGCGATGGTTTCGAAAATGCGGCTGCGCTTCTCTGGGAAGAGGGAGTGGTCGGATGGGCGCTGGAGGAAAACCGGACGGTGGTGGTCGGAGGAATGGCGGACTTGCCTTCAAACGGGAAAAGTTATGGATATCTGTTGACGCCGTTGGCGGTGAGGGGATACGAGTTAGGGTGTTATCTGGCGGTCTCAACCAAGCCGGAAAGGGATTATTCCTCTGAGGAGTTTGAAATTGCGGATTTCCTCGCGGGTCAGGCTGCTGAGTCCCTGCGAAATATCTTCCTGAATGCGGAACTGAAATCCACCAAAGAATTCCTGGAAAGTCTGGTGGAAAACTCCCAGGATCTGATTATCTCCTTCAACAAAGAAGGGATTATCGTGTTCGCCAATCGTGCAGTGAGCCTTTACGGCTATACTCCCCGAGAACTGATAGGACAGCCGCTTACCAGTATACTCGACAGCGGTCAAGATATCTCTGAATTTCAGGGAATACCATCCCAGCCGAAAAAGCTGGAAATGAGAATTAAATCGGCTCAGGGAAAAATCCTGGATACTATCTGCACCCTCTCAACTCATCGGAATTTGAAAGGGGAAATACAGGGGGGTATGGGAGTATTCAAGGATGTCACAGACTTTAAAAGGCAGGAAGAACGGATAATTGAGGCGGAGCGGCTGGCAAGCGTCATCCAGACCGCAATCACCGTTAATCACGAAGTCAACAACCCCCTGGCGGTAGTGATGGGGAATATTTATCTGGCGCAGGAACGCGCCCGAGAACTGGGAATCGCGGATATGGTGGACCAATTGGAAGCGATGGAAAGGAGCTGCCGCCGCATCAGGGATATCACGCAAAAACTGCAGAACCTGCAGGAAGCGGCCACTACAGACTACATCGAAGGCATAAAGATGATAGATATAAGGTCGGAATCGAACTCTAAGAATGGGAAAATCCCATAAAATACTCTTGCTGTTTCCGTTTTTGCTCCTGTGGACCTCGAATCTTCAAAGCGCTGAAATCCTCGATGTGGAACTGGCCTCACACCGGGGATTCACCCTGCTGCTGGTGAACTGTGACCGGGTGACAGACTACTATATTAATGAGGAGGGGGAACTTGTCATCGTGCGCTTTCCCTCGGGATGCGCCTTCACCAATACTCAGGCAAAACTGAAAAGCCTGAAGAGTGATTTCATCGCCGGAGTCGCTTATTCAAAAGGCAGCCTCCGCATATCGGTGAAAAAAAACTACACTCTGAAAACCTATATCAACCGCCGTCCCTTCCAGATTATCCTGGATTTTGCCCACAAACCCGGCCCGCCCCCCACCGCCAAACGTATAATACCACAGCAGACTGAGAGTACTGAGCGGAAAAAGACTCAATCCGAGGTCAAAACAACGGCTCCGCAAACTGCTCCGGCAAAAGAGATTGCGATTCCGGATTCTGGGAATTTCCAGCGCGGATTAGACCTGAAACAAGCCGGAGATTACAGGGGAGCTTTAGAGGCGTTTTTAAAAGCTGTTCCTGAAGAAGGTCTGCTGGCTCGTTTCCAGGTGGCGATGATGTACGAGGAACTGAACCAGCGCGAAAAGGCGGTGGAGGAACTCAAAACGGTGGTTCAGGAATCGGCAGCCTGGGTGGAGCCCAGAGTGAAATTAGGTCTGCTCTACAAGATGAGCGGACGAACTTTCGATGCCGAGGAAATATGGTCCGGTCTGTTCTCGCAATCGCGTAAAGATACCGGTTGCGACTATAACGCCTTAGCCAAGCAAATGGCTCTGGCGGAAGAGCTTATAGAGGATGAAGGGGGAGGCGGGTTGGGAGCGCCCCCCCCCATAAGAACCGGAAATCTGCCCCAACTGCCCTGGTTCTGGATTATAATGTTAGGCGGAACCGCCCTCGGTTTGCTCTTGATTCGAACTGTCTCCAATTGGCGGATGAATCGAATGATGAAAGCCATACTCAGGGGAGAGGCAGCGGTCGAAGAACCTGAATCTAAGAGAGAAGAGTTCGATGGAATCTTGGGGCCGCCAGTGGAGGAAGAAGAACAGGCGATGGAGGATGCTGCGGAGGAGGAATTTGAGGCACCGCAAGAGGAACCGGTAGAATTGGTGGCGGAGACTGAAAAACAGGAAGCTGCTGAGATTGAGGAAAAGGAGGAGGAAGAAGAAGAGGAAGATGAAGACGAGCTGAGCGAATCGAAGCAGAAGAAAATCTACGAATTGGCGGAGCAGGATTACTCCGTAGCCGAAATCGCTAAAATGCTGAATATGGGACAGGAAGAAGTCAAGTTCATCCTCGATTTCAGGCGGAAGAAAGGCGTTGACGCTAAACAAACAAGTGAATTGTGATTGACAGGTCTAATGGAGTCTGAATGAACCTTTCACGCATAGCCCGAATTCAATTCGCTTTTGAGCAGGGGAAGCTTGACCGCTTTAAAACCGGTCTCAAGATGGGCTCTACTATGAATGGCAAGGTGCTTCAGGCCTTCGGGAATGACCAGTATATGGTCAGCCTCAGGGGAGTGAACCTGATCGCCCAATCCGACATTCCTATGAAGCGGGGAGATAGATTTAAGGCTGAAATCAGAGAGGTTCAACCCCGATTAATTCTGAAAATCCTGCACGCCGAAGACCAGGGCGGACGACTGGCTGAAAAATGGGGAGTCAAAGGTGAAGGAAGGACCCTCATCTCCGAAATGGTGTCCGCCAGAATGCCCCTATCCCGCGATTTATACGACCGAATTCATGCCGCAGTAAGGAAATTCAGCCGGGGGGGGACTCATAAGGCAACTTATGAGGAAATCTGCCGCGCCGCAGTAAAACTGGAGAAGATGAACCTGCCGCTGACACAAGCCAACATCGCCCGGCAAATAGCGGCTATCCGCGCTGAGTTCAACCTGGCGGAGATCATGGTAAAATTGGGAGAAATATTATCAGGGGAAGGGGGAAGTCTCTCCCAGAAATCGAGCGATGCCCTGAATCGAATAATCGCAGGATTCACCCCGGCGGCGGCGCGGAACCTGCCAGCGGTGATAATGCTGATGGGGCTGCTCCACGAATCGAATCTCAAAGCCTTCCTGGGAGGGGGAAAACCCTCAAAAGAGGTCAATCTGAAAATGCTGCTCCTGATGCTTCAGGGAACCTTATCCGACGGAGATGAATTGCAAAGGCAGGGATTGGAAGATTTGGAAGCGATGCAGTTTCGTAACCTCCCGGAAAATCGTTCCGCATCAGGCGATACCTATTATATTCAAGTTCCGGTTTGTTATGATGGAAATTGGGAAAATGTCGACCTGTTTTACCATGGCGAGGGCGGCAGCAAGGAAAGGATAGACAAAGACAACGCCGCTATCAGAGTAAACCTCGATTCCAAATATTTAGGAAAATTGTCAGCGCTCGCTGAAATCCAAAATGGAGCCCTGACCGTGCATTTCTACTTTGAAAGAAAAGATATTGTTGACTATATCCAGCCCCATTTAGGCCAGTTGCAGGAAGCCTTGTCCGATACGGGCTATGACGTCAGAGCGATTTCCGTTTCGCAATGGGCAGAGGTGGATGAAATGGTGGGATTCACCGGCGGGGGGGAGGAATCCCTCAATATGCTAGTATAAAACCATCAAGGTATCAATGGCTACAATCATTTCAAAATTGTCCAGGTCTCCTTCGGAAGAAAAAGGTTACTATGTCTACTACATCCGCGACGAAGGTTTCTACGTAAAAAGGGGAACACCTTCGGAAATTTTTAAAAAACTGCCTCTTCAATCCGTAAACCTTTTGGAAATAGGACATAATCTGGACCAGGATTTCAGAGTGGATTACGCCTTTAAGTCCTTCGATGAAGCGATACATCACCTTAATCGCAGCGTTAATCTGGCTGAAACAGACAAACCGGTTTTCCGAAGAAGAAAACCCTTGGTTATCAAGAGGTTTGCCGGAAAATGGGAAATAAGGGTGCTCTACTATAAATTGTCCGACGGAGGTAAAGGTGTCAAACCTTTCCCTGTGGGTAAAGCGAATCCTTCAAAAGAGAAGGTGGAGTATCTCACTTTCGAAAATCCCAAGGAATTGAGGAAGCACACCGATAATTATATCCCGGTTTTCCGTATAAAAAAATAGTCCTAAAAGTGGTTCTATTGAATTTCCCGGAAAAACCGAACCGCTGCGTTAGACCGGGGTAACGCTGTTTGTGAAAACGATGACTCAAGGAATGACAGACAAGGGCGATGCCGAGGAAAAGAAAAAGCGTCTTTCCGCGGTGGCGCTCAAATACAAGATGAACGTGGACCCGGCGCCGAAAGTGGTCGCTAAGGGTTACGGAAAGATAGCCGAAAGGATAATCGCCTTAGCCCAGGAACACGATATCCCCATCCGCGAAGATCCCGATTTGGTGGAAGCGTTGATGAAGCTGGAACTCAACCAGTATATCCCCCCCGAACTGTTCCAGGTGGTGGCGGAAATCCTCGCTTTCATCTACCGTATGAGCGACCAAAAACGAGAGGAGGAAGCGGCGGCTTAATGATAATATTGGACGGGTTCTTAAATCGCCATCTTTTGTCATTGCGAGCGAAGCGAAGCAATCTTATCTTCCTCGTCCCCACGCTCCCGCGTGGATATGCGCCCCCGTCTGTCATTCCCGCGGAAGCGGGAATCCAGAGCGTGGCTCCAAGGGCGGACTTGTTACTTGATACTTGATACTTTTTAGTAGGGTGGGTTCTTAACCCACCATTTAAAAGTCATTCCATCCCAGCCGATATCCTTCTTTGTAGGGGCGGTTCGAGAACCGCCCTAACCGGCAACCTATAACCGGCAACCTGTAACCGGTAACCGGCAACTAAGTCAGGTGACTATAAATGAAGATTAGAACTAATATAATATCGCTGATTTCAACCGCCGCCCTAATCAGCGGCTGCGGAGGGGAAGGCACAGTGAAACCGGACGAATTCCTAATCCGGGATATCGCCCATTCAACCACCCAGACCGAAGCGGTCATCACTTGGGAAACCAACATCCCCGCCAGGTGCTATGTCAGATACGGATTGTCTCAAACCGCCCTGGACAGCGCCACCCAGGCGCCTTCGAATTTCACCGAAACACACCGCGATACTCTGGAACATCTTTTCGCGGGAACCGCCTATTATTACAGAATCACCGCCATCGCAGAGGATTCCGAACAAGCTCAATCGAGCCTCTGTAGTTTTCAAACCGTGCCCAAACCCAATCAAGAACCGATTCTTTCCGGCTTAACCATCGATGCGGTGACCACCTATTCCGCCTCGATTAGTTGGTACACCGACGAACTCGCAGATTCCTGGGTGTTCTTCGATACCACCGCTGCTAATTTCAACGACTCTACCGGAAGCGCCGCTTTCTCCATCTTCCACTCTATACAACTATCCGATCTAATCCCTTCCAAAACTTACTACTTCAGGGCGGTGTCAAGCGACAGCGAGGGATTTGCTGGGCAAGCCCCCGACAGCAGTTTCACTACCCTTAATCCCGTAACATTGGTATATCCCGACACTACGGTCTCCCTGGGCGCCACAATACAATATCCCGTCTTGATTGACGATGCGGTGGATCTGTTCGGGATACAGTACTACCTCAAATACGACGCGGCGTTGCTGACAGCGTTGTCGATGACTGAAGGACCCTTTACGCAGGGGAGCAATCACGATTTCTTCATACCGGTCATTGACACTACGCAGGGATTGGTGAAGAACTTCATCGACTGGTTCCCCCAGGATTCCGCGGGAATAAGTATAGGCACCAACGCCGACGGCGACGGAATCTTAGCCTATGTGGAATTTCAAGCAGTCGCCGCCGGAACCTCGTCAATCACCCTTCCCACAGACGCGGCTCTGCAGGATTCCATCTTCATCGTGTTTTTCGACACCCCCACTCAGCGCAGCGCGCTGCTAAACCTCCCCGGACAAATCGTGGTGACAAATCCTTGATACCGCATAGCTCCCGCGCTCTGAACCGCTTCATCATCCCCCCATCTCAGCAAAAAATATTGGAAAATAACCTATCCGAAATCCGTTTAATCCCTGTAATCCATTGTAAATATATATTATAGTCACTCTTGAAAAGAATGGCGAGAAAAAGGATGTCATTCCCGCGAAAGCGGGAATCCATCTTCTTGTATTTCTATGAGATACTGGACTTCTGTTTACGCAGGAGTGACAAATCATAG
>CAYQZD010000012.1:0-48022 GCA_964421875.1 uncultured bacterium | reverse complement strand
ATCATTATGTATTCCGGCGCGTATTTGAAATACAGGTAATTGAAGGGAAACATTTGCGCCAGTTCTCTGAGCGAATGTTTAAATCCTGAATCGTCTTTCTGTCGCTTATGTTTGATTCTTACCGGAATGAACCGGGTGGAAAAACCCGATTCACTCAGCATACTTTCCCATTCATTCCGGGAAAAGATGTTTTCCTCTACGCCGTATCTTCTTTCATGAGCGCCAAAATCCAACTTCTGCCTCCTCCGCGCCGTCGGAAATGAGCTTAAAAACGGTTCCCTGACAGCCGCAGCCTTCCCTTGCTTCTTAAGCACACGGTGGACTTCTTTAAAGACTTTTACGAAACTATCGATCGGAATATGGTGGAGCGCCGCGTCGAAAACTACAAAATCCAGGGAAGAACCGGAAAAGTGCAGACGGTTGAAATCGCCTCGAACCCTGACCATCTTCCCCGTCTCAGCGCCCAAATATTCCATAATATGAGGCGCGACATTAGTCAATAAATGTTCGCTAAGGTCGAGGCAATAGACTTTTTCTACGGAATCGATGCGTGACAGGGTCGAACCGAACCAACAGCTTCCGGCGCCAAGTTCCAATATGACACCCTTGAATTCCACCGAACGGTACAGTCGGTTTAATATTTCCCGGTCGATTTCATCGATAATCTTTTTCCATTTCGTAATCTCGTTGTAATCTTCCTCGTGGGGCTGAATCTTTTCGCGATACTCCAACTCGCCGAGGTTCAATTCATCGGTGAAAGGGTGTTCTATGTATTCTGACGCTTCCAATAAACACTCGCTTGAGAATATAAAAGCCGCTGAAGTTTGAACAAGTAATCGGCTGCGTACTTTCGTTAGTCGCAGGCTGTGGCCTCAGCTCCCAGCAGCCTTTGCACCGAGTTACGGCCCAGGTTGAAAGCGCGGATGTTGATTTCCTCCGTGCCGCGGGGGACTTTCTTCCGTATCGCCCCAATCATCGAATCCACCTTGACGCAGTTGGTCAGCTCCACCATCGCCCCTAAAGACACCGCGCTGGTGAAAACCATCCGCCCCAGTTCCTTCTTGGTCAGTTCGATGAGGGGAATGCGGTGGATTTTATGGCCCTCTTCTTTATAATTGGTCACCAGGTTAGGGTCGAGTAGCACTATGCAGTCCGGCTTAAGGTTGAAAGCGAACCGGTCATAGGAGACCTGTCCCAGGCAGAGGAAGAAGTCGATAGCCGTAGTCCGGGGGTAGATTATCTCCTCTGTGTCGATGAGAACATCGGTCTTGGTGGGGCCGCCGCGGACCTGGGCGGTGTAAGTGGGGCTTTGCACCGCGTACATCCCCTCAAAATTTGCCGCCGCTTCCGCCAGCACGTCTCCGGCCAGGATTATCCCCTGCCCTCCCACCGCGGCGAAACGGGCTTCGAATCGTTTACTCAATTTTTTATCCAAAGGTTAATTGTTAGTGATGTAAATATGGAACCGTCACGGGATTGCCGGATTCGGTTCTCTTGTTTTTTCGAAATCCAATATCTCCAACTCCACTGAACTGTCGATTGATTCAAGGATTCCATCTATTTCTTCCATTACCGAATCTTCGATTGTGTATTCACTGCAATTTTCACATTCCAGCACGGGAAGAGTCTTAATAATAACAATGGAATGATAACCCAGTCTGAAAGGAAGATCGACAGTCTTTTTCTGAAAAATCCCGCCGCAAATATTGCATTTCATTGTTTCCTCCTGGTTTTATAATCAGGCATCCATTTTTCTAAAGTCGGTTCGTAAGCTGTCACTATTATCGAAAAAATATTGGCAAAATCAACTGCAAATAGAATATGAATAATCCTTTCCTCGAAAACGGAATATACTAAATAACTTGGTAAGTACTTATCGTCTTGTTATCTCTCGATTATCTCATAATTATCAACTGATAAAAATATACTTGACCTTGAGATGAACCGACTCCTCATTCTCATATTGGAATGATAAGTCCATAATATTCTTCGCTGTTTAACACATTGTTTTATAAAGTCTAATATGTTAATTTCATCCATCTATTAGATGCCGTTTTTTGAGAGCTATTCCCTCACCCGCTCTATCAACTTCGCCACCTGGTCAGTGTATTCCGGCTTCTCGTTGTCCTCATAGTGCTTGCCGATGATGTACTTGCCTTCAAGTTCCTCCGGGCTCTTTTTCGCCGCTGCTTTCACATTGACGATATTGTTCTTGATATGGTCGTACATCTTCATCACATCACCCATCTTGTTGCGGCGGCCGTACTGAGTGTGGCAGTTGGTGATGACCTCGATGACCGAGAAGCCGTGATGAGCCATACCGCCCCGGATGAATTTCTCCAGCATCATCCCATTGGTCGCAGACCCCCGCGCCACATAGGTCGCCCCCGCTCCTTTAGCCAGCTCAACCACATCGAAATGGGGGTCGATGTTGCCGTAAGGAGCAGTTGCGGCGCGCGAACCGAAGGGTGTGGTCGGGCTGTACTGCCCGCCGGTCATCCCGTAGATGTGGTTGTTGACCACAATCATTGTGATGTCGATATTGCGGCGGCAGGCGTGGACGAAATGATTGCCGCCGATAGCGGTGGAATCCCCGTCCCCGGCGATGACCACCACGTGCTTGTCGGGGCGAGCCAGTTTGATGCCGGTGGCGAAGGTCAAGGCGCGGCCGTGAGTGGTGTGCAGTGTGTTCATATCCAGGTAGCCAGGCGCGCGGGATGTGCAGCCGATACCGGATATCACCGCTGTGTCGTCGTTAGCCCATCCCATACCATCGATGGCGCGAATCATCGCTTTGACCACAATCCCCACTCCGCAGCCGGGGCACCACATATGGGGGAGCTTCTCATAACGCAGATATTTTTCGTAAGGGAATGACATTATTTGACCTCCATAATCTTATTCATTATTTCCGGCGGCTCGATGGGAACTCCCCCAACCGCATTGACGCCGTAAACCGGGATGTCCGGTCCCAGCGCTTTTTCCACTTCGCCGCGCATCTGCCCCAAATTCATCTCCGGAACGATGGCGGCTTTGATTTGCTTCCGGTAAGCTCGAATCGCTTCCAGCGGGAAGGGCCAGACAGTGATAGGCCGGAACAGTCCGACCTTGATACCCTGCTCGCGGGCTTCGTTCATCGCCACCCGCGCCGCTCGAGCGCTGGAGCCGAAGGAGACTAACAGAATCTCCGCATCAGCCGTGTTCAATTCCTCGTACTTCTCGATGTCGGCGACATTGGCGTCGATTTTGCGCAGCATCCGCTCCTCGTCTGCGTGGCAAATCGCAGGATTAGTGGTGGGGAAACCGCTCTTGTCGTGGTTCAATCCCGTCATATGGAAGTGGTAGCCCTCAAAATACGCCGCCATGGGGGGAACGTCGCCGAATGCAGTGTCGAAAGGGTAATATTCCTCCGGGGGAACCGAGGGCTTCACCCGGTTGAAAATTTCGATTTCCTCCGGTTTGGGCAGAACCACACCTTCGGACATATGCCCTAAAATTTCGTCGATGAGCACGGTCACCGGAGTGCGGTATTTTTCCGCTAAATTGAAAGCCCGGATGGTTTCGGTGTAAACCTCCAACAAGTATGAAGGGGCGGAGACGATGATGGAATGGTCGCCGTGAGTGCCCCATTTAGCCTGCATCAGGTCGGCTTGAGCGGGAGCGGTGGGCAGTCCGGTCGAAGGCCCGCCGCGCATCACGTTCACAATCACGCAGGGAGCTTCGACGATGCAGGCGAATCCCAGATTCTCCTGCTTCAACGAAAATCCCGGACCGCTGGTGGCGGTCATCGTCTTCCTGCCGGCGAGGGAGGCGCCGATGATAGCGCCCATCGCGGCGATTTCATCCTCCATCTGGATGAAGGTGCCGCCCACTTTGGGCAGCTCCGACGCCATCTCCGACGCGACTTCGGAAGAGGGGGTGATGGGGTAGCCGGCGAAAAAGGTGCAGCCCGCGGCGATGGCCGCGCGAGCCGTCATCTCGTTCCCGGTCCAAAATATTTTTTCTTCAGGCAATTTGATGTATCTCCAATTTTGAGTCAACGGTTAACGATAAACATCACGCCGATGCTTAATCATCTCAACCTTGATTATCTTATTTTTATCATCGATTGAATAGACTATTCTGTAATCACCTTTTCGCAGTCTCCATAGCGACTTCAATGGTCCGGTCAATTTCTTACAGCCAGGAGGACGAGGATTCTCACGCAAACTCATCATTAAACGGGCAATCGCAATCTGCGTTTCTTTAGGCAGGCTTCGCGAAGCGCGGAGAGCTTCCCGTTCAATGATGACTTTATACATCCTCGATACCTAATTCTCTCAAATAATCTTCCAACGGGACATACTCCGGCGGCCGACGCTTTCGAATCTCTTCGATAGCCCGCAAATCTTCCCAATCCTCGATTTTCTCCAGCAAAGCTTCATATTCTTCGAGGTCGAGCAGCACCGCCGTCGGCTTGCCGTCTTTATAGACGATGGACGGCGTTTTCCTGATTGTTTTTGTTTCCATTGGCGCTCCTGTAAAACGACCGGCGATTTGGTCCGATATATTACGCCACCGCCGCTTTCTTCTTCTCCTTTTTAGGGCTGTAAATGTCGATGGCGAAGTCGGGGCACTGGATTTCGCACAGCATACACCCCGTGCAGTCGTCCACCACGGTGACCCGGGCGAACGCCCCTTCCCACTTGTCCGGCGCGGTGACCATCTCCAGACATTTCACCGGGCAGATGTCCACGCACAGTTCGCACCCTTTACACATATGCCGGTCGATGGTGATGACCACGCCGGTCTTTTCAGACTTGACAGAAGTCTGATTGGAATTATCTTCTTTCATAATATTGTAACTCAATATTTTTATTAGTTTGATAGTCTGAAATCAACTATGTTTATGGATTGGTCTTTATACTTAAGAAGTACTTTGTCTTCAGTGAATTCAAGAAAAATATCAATAGTATCATGACCGTAGGTTTTTTCATCAACGATAACCTTTTGTACTTCTGAAAGCGGAATCAAGTATACATCACCCCTTGAAAATAATAAAAATCCCTCACCTTTTTGCAAAGAATCAACAAAACTACCGGGTTTGCGTCCTCTAGAAGTAATTTGCCATCCTTTTGGCTTTTTACTTCCTGGTCTGATAAAAACCTTGTTTTTATCTATAATAGCTTCCTTCACACTCCATTTGTTGATTATCATTCCGGATTTTTTGATTATTCTTATTAATTCATCGCTATAAATTTCCTCTTGACCCTTTTTCTCAATTAGCTTTGAAATTATATTCATCTTCATTAGGAAAATGTTCAGTTCCTCTTTCAGTGAATCAACATGATATTTTTGAAGTGAATTTAACTGTTGTCTTTCGCCTTGAGCAACTACATTATATTTATTAGATTTAAATAAGACAATCAGATAGTATTCAAGAGATTTTCGTATCACAGAATCGTTGAAATCAGATTGAGTTGCAGGTCTTCCATCGTTAATTATTAGCGCTTTATCCCAGCTCTTTATTTTATCCTCTGGATTATTGATATGGGTTTTTATTCTATTATATATGTTTTTTGCCTCACCGATATAGACCTTCCTTTTCCCTTCAAATAGAATGTATATACTTGGGAATTCAATCTTTCCCAGTTCGTCATTAAAGATTTCCAATGCCTTTTTTGCGCGGGGTATTACCCACGAGCGAACCTGTTTTCTTGTTCTTGCTCTTTTTATTCCATTGCTGTTTTTAGGATCCTCTTGGTAACCTATATCATTGTTGTTGTTCATATTATTCCTTTCTCAAGGTTATAATAGACTCTCGCAATTTGTAACTCCTAATCTGACCTGAGCGCCTATTGCGCGCTTTTTCAACGCTTTCAATACTCAATCCCAAATCTTTTCCGATTTTACCAATTATCAGGTCTGTAGGGACATATACATCCGCAATGAGGCTGTCTCCAACAACAAGAATAAATCTGCCATTACGGTTCATTGAAAGAACAACATTTTTCATCACCTTATACATATCATTAAAATACTTATGCACAATATTTGGCATATCCTGTCTTCTATAGCCGCCTCTTAGTTTTATGTTTTTTTTAATATTATGCTTTATTTCTTCCAACCATGAATTTGCATAAACCGACTTATCCTGCGAGAATTTACTTATAAGACCTTTGGAAACATTATCGCAGACCACCATGCTGTCTTTAATCTTCTTTAAATCAGTTTGTTCTTTGGCAAAATCCAGCCATCCCATCTCAATTTTGTAATTAATCACATAATCTAATCCATTCATATATGGTGGTGAAGTTATTACTAGGTCGAATTTAACATCATGCTTAAACTTCATCGCGTCCGCTAAAACAACACTGCTATTTACGTTCAAGAAATCACTAAATTGCGATTGAATTTTAGTAAGGTCCGCTGCTATCTCTCGAATTTTTTTATCAAACAGCGAAAAAGGCATTTCATCATACAAAACCTTTTTTTTCCAATAGCCTAAACACGGAGTTCTCTTCATATTGCTGCAGTCAATTAGTATTGAAGAAAACGCTAATAGTAATAGGTCTCTTACTTTTTTCTGTTTTGTCGTTTTTGGTTTGAAAGCGTCAATACTACCTTTGATTACCTCTAGATTTTTCAATATTTTTTCTTTAAAATGAGAACGAGATTTTAGAAATTCCGGGGCTGGCGAATGTCTATCTTTTGGGAGTTCGTAATAGACTTTTAACAAGTGATTTGGCGAAACATCCCAACTATTTAGTTTTATATCAGCTAAAAACTGCAACAGTGGATTCAATTCCGTTCCAAATGACTCATAGCCGTTGAGTTTTGCTTCAACTAAAACTGTGCCACATCCAGCGAATGGATCAAGAATCTTTGGTGAATCATATTCGTCTATGTACTTATTAAAAACAGATTGGACGAAAGCCGCGGAGAATCCTTGAACATAAGGCGCCCACCTGTGAATATGTTCGGTGATATTAGATGTAAACTGTATAGGTTGACGCTCTTCTACAATGTCTATTCCTAACTCGTTGAGATATGGAATAGAATCCAAATCACACGAACCATTTCGCTTGGGAGACCTTATGACATTCAGTCTTCGCTTAGTGATTTCTGAGCCGGGTATCCCCAGCTTCAGGGATTCCATTATATTTCCTTGCTAATAGTGAGAAAATATATTGTACAATCTTTTTTATTCCCTGGATTGATTTCTCATATTTAAACTCTGCCACCTCTGAAAAAGTGCCCGGAAGTGTGCCATCCGAATACCGAATACCGATAACCGAAAACCGACTACAGACTGCCGGCCGCCGCCTGCCGCCTACCCCAGCGCCTCCGCCATCTTAACGCCTATTTCCGCGGGGCTGTCGGAAACCACCACGCCCACCGCGCGCAAAGCGGCTTTCTTCTCCGCAGCGGTGCCTTTACCTCCGGCGATGATGGCTCCGGCGTGACCCATCCGCCGTCCCGGAGGAGCGGTGGCTCCGGCGATGAATGCCACCACCGGCTTGCCGAAGCCGTTCTTGATGAATTCCGCAGCTTCTTCTTCCGCGCCGCCGCCGATTTCCCCTATCAAGACCACGCCGTCGGTGCCAGTATCTTCCTTGAACAGTTTAAGCAAATCTAAGAAGGTAGAGCCGATGACCGGGTCGCCGCCGATACCGATGCAGGTGGACTGGCCCAAACCGTGGTCGGTGAGCTGCTTGACCGCTTCATAAGTGAGGGTCCCGGAGCGGGAAATCAATCCTACGCCGCCCGGAATGTGAATGAAGCCGGGCATTATCCCCACTTTCGCCTTACCGGGGGAAATCACGCCGGGGCAGTTGGGCCCCACCAGGCGAGTGGATTTCCCTTTCAGGTAATGTTTGACGGTTACCATATCGCGGGTGGGGATGCCTTCGGTGATGCACACCACCAAACCGATTCCGGCTTCCGCCGCTTCCATCACCGCGTCCGCTGCGAAGGGGGGCGGGACGAAGACGATACTGGTGTTGGCGCCGGTCTCGTTTACCGCGTCTCTGACAGTGTTGAACACCGGGAGGTTCAGGTGGGTGGTTCCACCCTTGCCGGGGGTGACTCCGGCGACCACTTTGGTGCCGTATTCGATCATTTTTTCCGCGTGGAAGGAGCCTTCGCCGCCGGTGATTCCCTGCACCACCACGCGCGTTTGTTCGGATACAAGTATGGACATATTTAAAATTATAAATTTATGAATGATGAATGATTAATTTTCGAATCGGTTTTACATTAAACAATTAAATTACTTATGTGTCTTTTGAATAATGTTATTTTTCTCTAAAAGTGAAATTATTCTTACTTTTGATTTCGAACCTATCTCACTTTTCTTTTTTCTGTAATAATATGAGGAAATAACAATGAACAGTATCACCGCCGCCGCCATTGTCAGTGCAGGTATATTTAATCGATTATATTTCAGTATAATAATAACAGGGCCTCCCATAGAAAGTATCGCGCAAGTGAACAAATTCAGATAATACCCTGAAGTTTTTATTAAATCTCCGTAATCGTATTCTTCTTTAATCAATTCGTAATTTTCTAATTCGTTTCTGATGAACAGCGCCAAATGTTGTTTCATACCCAATTCAGCCTCAAGCTCCCACATTCGAAGCTGCTTATGTTGGGAAATCAGGTTGTTTCTCAGGGTATAGAGGAACCAAATCAGCAGAAACAGAATGATAGCTCCGCATGCAATCAAGATACCTGGCAATTCATCCGCTGAATCGGTCGGCTCTATTCCCAATAGAAAGCCCCAAAACACGAAAACGCCGGCAACAACTACAGATCCCACTTTCCAAATATAATCACCAAAATAGAACCAAGCCTGTTGCGTCGCTTGGTATTCTACTAGTTTAATTTGGTCGTCTCTGCTAAGTTCAGGCTTACTACTTTTATTTTCATTGCACATAACAGCCTCCTCCGGTATTTGATTCTGTTGTGTTGATTGAAAGGATGTCATTTTCCGTGGCGCACGGTCTCCGCACCCTGCGACATATACCTATAAATCAATTAGTTGCTGTCGACTACGGTGAGTCGACAACACAACACAAGAATAATTATATGAAAAGAGATATATTCACAGCAGATTAAACGGATTAAGCGGATTTGACAGTATAGTAATCTGCTTAATAACCTTAATTCGCTGTGAATATACATCCTTCACCTCCCCCGCCCTCCGCTCGACGCCAATCCCACCGGAATATACGGCAGCGTTACCCCGCAGACGAATTTATCCCATTCCCCGAATCCCAGATAAACCCCCGGCGTGAACCACCTGCGGGAAAGCAAGCCCGGATACACACTCACCCGCGCGTTATACATTCTGGGACCGGTCAAAATGACCCCTAACAGCAGCGAATGGTTCCTATCGTAGAAAAAACCCGCCGATCCGTCCATCGAAGGAGTCAGGAACCGTCCGCCGTTCTTACGCTTCTCGTGCAAACGGTTGGCGACTGTCCCCAGCCCGATAGAATAGTTATTCACCCCATCGCGGCTGTAAGTCAATCCCGCCAAGCCGTTGATACCCCAATAGAGGAAAGCCGAATATCGCTCGCCGAAGGGGAGCTTCTTCTTCATAACATACTGCTGACCCGCGTTCTCCAGCCAGCCGGTGTCGATGTCGATGATGGGCTGAAGTGACCAGTAATAGAGGGGAATGACATCCGAAAAAAACTTCTTCCCGAATTTAGTGCTGAAGAACAGGATACCGAGGGGATTGAATATCAACAGGTCGGAGATGGGATCCACATTCAATCCCTGGTAGGGACCGTTTTCCACCACCTCGTTGCTCACCTGGTAAACTGTCGTGGTTATAAAAGAACAAATGTAGGGATATTTAAATCCATGATAATCATACCATTCCGCCATCAGCGCATACAACATCCCGTTGCCTATAAAATGGGTTGAAACATTGGGCACAAACTGCGCCTCGGAAACATCCAGGGACAAATTATAGCATTCCTGCTTGAGAAAACTCTGCGTCCCGTATTTCCTGATATTGCCGAAAGGGCTGGAAATGTTGGCGATAACATTGTCCCATCCCGCGCGGTAATCCTGGTTGAAGGGATTTTTGTCATGTGCTCCGTTCCGCAGAATATCGTAACTGCCGTTGACGATGACGCTGAAGGGATTGAGGTATAAATCGGAGCCGAACCTGTTTTCCGGCCGGAAAAAGTAATATTTGCCAATCTTACAATCAACCGGGGAAACCGCGCAAAAACAAAATATCAAAACGCTGACGCAAATATATCGCTTGAGGGACATCGGAAATAAATTCTTGTAACTGTTTATCCGCCTGAAGTTAAGTATATTTTCACAATCCTATTTTCTTGTGATTCATTCTTCATCATTCAGTATTCATCCTTCATCCCACCACTTCCCCTTTTTTGGCAATCATCGCTATCATCGAATCGCCCTTCTCCCATTCTTCGGGAGTCATAGGGATAGCTTCGATGGGTTCGAAAATTTCATATATCGCTTCGCTGAGAATTTCAATCCTATCCCAAAGACCTTTATTATGAAAATCCGGGGAGACCACCACCAAATCAATATCGCTGCCTTCGTGCGGGACGCCGTTTGCATAGGAACCGAAAAGAATCATTTTATCGACCCTGGTTCCTTTTTTCTGCAGGATTTGTTTAAACTCAGCCAGTATTTTTAGAACTGCGTTTTTATCCATATTAGAACTTCCCGGCACGAAGCCAATATTTCTTTTACTTTATTCACATGAAATTCTCTTTGCAGAGTTTTTAACTCCTCAGGATAGCGGGTAATTAAATGCGCTTCATTCAATCGAACCATAAACTTGAAAGAATCCTCCGGAGGCTTTATTCCTGCACGCTTTATCAGATAGACTAAATCGTGTGTTTTGGGCGGAATCTCATTGAGCTTTTACCAAAACAGTCCCTTCAGCGCTTTTTCAATCGCAAGATGCGCCATAAAAACCGCATAGAAATTCCTCCCCTTATCCAGCATATCCTGCGCAGTGTCGAGGTCATAATCCGCCTGAGTCAGCCATTCCGAAGGGTCTATAGCCATCGCAAATCCCTGTTATCTATACTTCTGAATAATCTCTAATCATCATTCAGCATTCAGCATCCACCCAACACCGCCACCACCTTCTCCGCAGCTTCCTTGAAACCGGTGGCGACAGCGAACTTCATCGGCGAATTGTTCAGAATATCCGCCGCTTCTTCAGCGTTAGTGCCTTCCAAACGCACCACGATGGGCGCTTTCACACCCAACTCGGTTGCAGCTTCAACCACACCGGAAGCCACCCGGTCGCACCGGACAATCCCACCGAAAATGTTGATGAGTATCGCCTTCACCGCAGGGTCGGATAATATGATACGGAAACCGTTGGATACGGTTTCAGCAGATGCGGAGCCGCCCACATCGAGGAAATTCGCCGGTTCCCCCCCCGCCAGCTTAATGATATCCATTGTGGACATCGCCAGCCCCGCGCCGTTCACCATACATCCCACATTCCCGTCCAGCTTGATGTAGTTCAGGTTATACTTCGAGGCTTCGATTTCCGAAGGCTCCTCCTCGTCCAAATCCCGCATCTCCACCACATCTTTGTGGCGGTAAAGGGCGTTGTCGTCGAAATTGAGTTTCGCGTCCAGCGCCATCACTTCCCCCGATTTGGTTACCACCAGAGGATTGATCTCCGCCAGCGATGAGTCGCTCGCTGTGTAAGCCTGGTAAAGCGCGGCCAGGAACTTCATCCCGTTTTTAAACTGGTCGCCCGAAAGTCCCAGCGCCCAGCACATCTGCCGCAATTGGAAGGCCTGAAGCCCCGCGCCCGGATCGATTGCCGCCTTGAAAATTTTCTCCGGGGTTTCAGCCGCAACCTTTTCGATTTCCATCCCCCCTTCGGTGGAGACCATAAAGGTGTCCATCGACACCGCCCGGTCGAGCACGATTCCGGCGTAAAGCTCCCTCGCAATGTCCACCCCCTGCTCCACCAGCAGACGCTTGACCGTCTTGCCGCCGGGACCGGTCTGGTGGGTGACCAGGTTCATACCCAGTATTTTCCCCGCGATTTCTCGGACTTCGTCCTTTGAGTTAGCCAGCTTCACGCCGCCGCCTTTGCCGCGTCCACCGGCGTGGATTTGAGCCTTGACCACTACCGGATAGCCGGGAAGGCTCTCAGCTACTTCGATTGCTTCATCGACGGTGAAAGCCACTCCGCCCTGAGGGACGGTTACCCCAAATTTTTTTAGTATTTCTTTACCCTGGTATTCGTGAATTTTCATTTAGTAATACCTTAGAATGTCAATTTATATATAGACTGATTTGTTTTCGAATTCAGTGGTTGTGAACGGATTACGTCCATCGTTCACATTAAAATATGGTTTCGACTGATACAGTTTGTCCGAGAATGCCCCCTAATTTGTCATTCCCGCGAAAGCGGGAATCCAGAAATCATTAATTACCAATATAATACAATATTCGGTAAACCTAATTTTCTTCGTTTTTCCCTCTTTCCAGACAGTCTGTGTCTGCCGGAAATACAGGAAAAGTCGATGGACGATCAAAAACCGCTACAATCAAATCATACCGCCCCGGGATTAACCCGGGGCGGTGCGTGATTAAGCTACCTGAGTGAAAGCGACAGACCTAAGGTGGCCACATTGTAGTTGCCGATTCCATAATCGGCGGTCAGTTTCAACAATGGGAAAAAGGTGAGGGAGAATCCCGCCCGAGCGCGGAAACCGTTGTCACCCTCCAAATCGAATTTTACTTCTGTGCCGTCCAAACTGGGATTTTCCGGGTATTCGATTGTATAATCGATTTCAATGTTGGAACTCTCCATTCCCAACCCGACATAAGGCGTGATAATGAAAAACTTCTTGCTGGCGATAAGGCTGAAGCAAGTGTGAGTCGAGGTGACGATGTCTCCCACCTCCAGCTTCTGATAGGCAAACTGGGCGGCGACATCTACGGGGAACATCGGGAAATACTGGCTCACCGAGTGTTTGACTCCGATGCCAAGCAGGGAAAGTTCTCCGACATCCTCATGAATTTCGGTCTTGGGAATCAGGCGCAGCAGAACCTCGGTCTGCCTCGGAAGTCCCACGCTTACCTGAGCCAACGGCAGCGGCAGGTAGTCCAGATTTACTCCGGGCGGCAGCACAATTCGAGTATAGGGCAGCACCTCATTCACCAGAGCGTCCGAAACCGAACTCACGGGAACACCAAGCTGCGCAGCTATTTCCTGTTTAAGTAAGAGAAATTCGGCTTGAAAATCGCGCAGTGTGTCTTCCCCGAAAACGGTGGGGGTTTCCAGGTCGAAGGGATTGTAGATGTTGTTGGCGTTGAGGGTGATATCCGAACTCAGCCCCGGAATACTGGCGGCGTCAAGCGGAATTTCCTGGGGCATCTGGAAAGTAAAGCTCTTCCCATCGTCAGGCACCATCGCCATCATTGCTTTGATGCTGATGTCGAATCCCAGCAGCTTGTGCGGTTTGGCGGTGTGATAAAGACCGGCGTTCATAGTGGAACCGAACGCAGTGGAGAAGGGCTCCATATACATCTTGGCGTTCTCCTCCGCCAGTTTCTTCAAGTCATCCTCGAAACTCTGGGCGAGGGCGGTTCCGCAGAGCAGCGCGAGGGCCAAAATTAAAATTAAGGCCTTCTTCATGGTTTTCCTCCTAAAGTTTTTAGATTGAAATTGGTTTAAAGTGATTTGATTTATGATTATGTTTATCACAAATTCTACCAAAACTTCTCCGGGAACGTAATTATTAAGTTGATCGCGCAAACTCTAATTCGGTCATTCTGGCAAAGCCAGAATCCTTCTTTTATTCTCGCAAAAGCTGTAAAAATAAAGAAAGATTCTTTCTTCGCTACGCTTGACAGAATGACGCTTACACTTCAAACAGCGATATTATAATCGATAATGAAACTCGCCGCGCATTACCTGATATAGCCGATAGCTCTGAGTTTGCTCCGGTCCATAGCTATGCCATGAGTTCCCTTCCCCAAAACTTTAGCTAACTCCTGTTGATAACCTTCGTTTCGTTCCATCCACATTCTTAAGCTGTCCTTCATAGCTACGGCAACGGGATAATTCTCCATCGCCAGTGGATTGAGTTCGGCAGGGTCGTCGCCTAAATTATAGAAAGAATATCCCCCATCGTAAGAATCGTATATTAATTTCCAATCCCTATGCATAACCGCGGCTTTGTCGTAGGTGCGCAGGGTGTAACCTGAAAAAATAAAACGGTCGTTGCTGCTGTCCTTGAATATATCGACGCCGTTGAAAGCGCTCGCTTCTCCCTCCAGTTCGCAGAGGTTGACCAGGGTGGGGAGCAGGTCTTGATGACAGGTCAGGTAGTCGATTTCACCGCCGGAGGAGATTGCAGGAGGATAACTGATTATCATCGGAACCAGTATCTCTTCGTTGTAAACCGTAACCCCATGGCTCTTACGGTTATGCTCCAAAAACTGTTCGCCGTGGTCGGAGGTGACGATGAATACTGTGTTTTCGAATAAGCCGGATTCTTTCAGAAATCGGTGCAGCCTGCCGATTTGCTCATCGACATATTTCATACTGAAAACATAGTCCTGCCAATCCGTATTGCGCGCGTCGTCAATCGGAGGCGGTAAATCCGGTAAATGCAGCTTCGAAGCTGCTTTATAGTCCAGTTCAGGTGTGCGCCTGATATATTCGTGCACATCCATATAGTTGACCATAATCAGGAAAGGACGGTTCCGCATCGTCTTCATCGTATTAATCACGTAGTCCGTAAGTCTGTCGCCGTAGGCGCAATGCCGGCTTTTTAAATTCCGGTGAATCCCCAGAAAACCGGTCAGGTTGACCTTCCGGTGCTCCTTGAGAGAATCGATCAACCGCTGATAGACCAGCAGCATCAGATTCTGCTTTTGGCTGTGATTGTAGCTGTTCATGTAGAAATGGTTGAAGAGGTGGAAGTTCAGGTCGGAATCGACACAACCATTGGGCTGGAAAGTGATTACGCCGTATCCCCCGTTTCTGAAGTAATAGGGCAGGGTCTTTTCGTATTCCGAGATCTTATTCACCGCAAAGTATTCGAAATCCCCCTCGCGGTGAGTGGTCATTCCATCCAGATTCCTCCTCAGAAACCACCGATAGGGGCTGTCGGATGTGTAAATCGAAGCGAAACTCGGCGAGGTCCAGGGACAGTTCGTGTAATGCCGGCGGAATATACAGCCGTCAGCGGCGGCTTTGTCGATGTTGGGAGTGAGTCCCGTGGTATCGCCGTAACAGCCCAAAAGGTCGGACCGCATTGTATCCACTATCACTAACAGCACGTTGGGCTTGCCAGCTTCAGCCTGAAGCCTGCCCACCCCCGCGGCGTGAATGCGCCGGTTAGGGTCGATGCTCCAAACCAGGCTCTCAAATCCCAGGGCGAGAATAATCATCACTGCGGGAAACACCGCAAAGTACTTGCCTGACAGAACCGGGCTGAGGCGGGTAACAAGCCGCTTTATCCCCGGAAAGATGAAGATGAACATCAGTAATATCAGCAAATTTCCATAGAGAACCGCAGGTTTCATAAATGTGCCGAATATCGGACTGCGGCTCCCCTCTATAAAACCGTTCATCTTGAAATTGTACATTCCCCAGATATAGAACAGGACGATGAGTGTTGTGTTGAGGTAAATCAGCCTGATTTTAAGTTCGGGTCTCCGCTCCGGAGCGGTGAATCGCTGGAGAAACTCGCCTAAGATGATGGAAACCAGAGCGAATACTATACCATAAATGAACGCAATCTGCGGGCTGTGCCAGGAATGATAGTAGGAGTCGGAGACGGAGAGTTTGAAGAGGAGGGAGTAGAGCGACTCCGCCGTCTTGAAGGCGGAAAAGATGAAAATACTCCAGAGCGCCAACTGCAGATATGTCCAAAGGCGTTTCAACGAGATCTATTCATCCTAATCCGGACGAACCGGAAACAAAAAGGATTTAGAGTTATTAAAACTACAAGTTATAAAATAAATACGGCATTTTCAAACTAAAAACCGGTAAACTTGCAGAATCGTAAACCCTGTTATCCTTAATTATATCATAACTTTAGATTGTTCTCAGTCGGAAAAACCAAGAAAATCGGAATTTTGGCGGTATAAGCTAATCCGGAATCAGCCAGGTCCCCGCTTCACCATCCATAGCGCTAAGCACCTCATTCAGGGAAGCGATAATGACTTTTTCCCCTCCATTCTCCAGGAAGCCCACCGCGGCTTCAATCTTAGGCCCCATACTCCCGGGGGGGAAATGACCCTCAGCCAAATACGCTTTTGCCTGGGAGACTGTTATCTTGTCCAGCGCCCGCTGGCCGGGTTTCCCATAATTGAGGTACACCTTGTCGATATTGGTGAGGATAATGAGTTCCTGAGCGCCAATGTCGATGCCCAGCGCCGCAGCGGCGCGGTCCTTGTCAACCACAGCATCGACACCCTCAAGCCGGCCGTCGTCTTCTAAATAGACCGGAATCCCGCCCCCTCCCGAGGCGATGACAATCATTCCCGATTCCACCAAACGCTTAATCGCGGCGCTGTTGAGAATACTCCGGGGTTTGGGGCTGCCCACAACCCGGCGCCACCCGTACTTGCCCCCATCCTTAACTACCCAACCCTGATCCTGAGCCAAACGCTTCGCCTCCTCCTGGGAGTAGAACTTGCCCACAAACTTGGAAGGATTGGAGAGCGAAGGGTCGTCCCGGTCCACCAAAACCTGAGTCACAATGGTAACCACGTCGCGCTCAATCCCGGCCAGTTTCAAAGCGTTCTGCAGGCTCTGCTCAATCATATAACCCATAGAGCCCTGGGTGTCAGCCACCAGTATCCCCAGCGGCTTGTAAGGAGCCTTGGGGAAAGAGAGCTCCACACGCAGCAGCGCGTCGCCAACCTGAGGACCATTGCCGTGGGTCAGCGCCAGGTTGTAACCAGCCCTTGCCAGTTCGATCACTCCGGTGAGGCTTTGCCGGGTGTGAGCGAACTGGTTGGCGATGGTGTCTTCCTCTTCCGGGCTGCTGATAGCGTTGCCCCCGAAAGCGACCACTGCGGTGCGCTTAGGATTGAGCATAATTTGCTTGTTTGGCTTTCGATGGATTACTTCCGAAATTTCGCGGCGATAATGTCCGACAGATCGGGTTTTCCGATAACCTGAAGTTCGTATTGAACCCGCACCGTAGGCTGCTTGATATCAATCACCCGCCTCAAGTCTATCGGAGTGCCGATTATAACCGCGTCGCAGTCGGCGGCGGCGATGGTAGCTTCAAGGTCCTTCATCTGCTGCTCGCCGTAGCCCATTGCTGGAAGCAGGGTTCCGATGTCGGGATACTTCTCAAAGGTGTCGTTGATGGAACCGACCAGGTAAGGCCGGGGATCCACCAATTCCGCCGCCCCGAATTTTTCCGCTGCCACAATACCGGCGCCGAAAGCCATCTCACCGTGAGTCAAAGTCGGCCCGTCCTCAACCACCAGCACACGCTTGCCCTCGATAACGCCCGGGTCTTCAACCGAAATCGGCGAGGCGGCTTCGACAATCCTGGCTTTGGGATTGGTGAGGCGGATGTTCATCCGAACCTCATCCACATCCATCGGCTCCGCGCTCCCAATCTTGTTGATAACTATTACGTCAGCCAGACGAACATTGGTCTCGCCGGGGTAATAACTCACCTCGTGCCCCGGACGCAGCGGGTCAGCCACAATCACCGTGAGGTCAGGAAGGTAGAAGGGCATATCGTTGTTGCCCCCGTCCCACACCACCACATCAGCCTCGCTCTCAGCCTGGCGCAGGATAGCCTCATAATCGACCCCGGCGTAAACGATGGTGCCATTCACAATATGCGGTTCGTACTCTTCCATCTCCTCGATGGTGCAATCATGCTTCGTCAGGTCCTCCAAAGTGGCGTAGCGCTGTACTTTCTGAGCCGCAAGGTCGCCGTAGGGCATCGGATGCCGCACCGCGGCGACTTTGTATCCCAGGTTCTTCAGCGCGTTGCAGATATAGCGGGTGGTCTGGCTTTTACCGGCGCCGGTGCGAACCGCGCCAACCGCAACCACCGGCTTGGACGATTTAACCATAGTCTCCCGCGCTCCCAGCAGCTTGAAGCTGACGCCGAGGGCGTTGACAACGGAAGCTTTGCGCATAACATATTCATAGGGAACGTCGCTATAGGAAAAAACCACCTCCTGAATCTCAAGTCTCTTTACCAGATCGGGAAGTTCCTCTTCGGTGTATATTGGAATCCCATTAGGATAAAGCTTGCCAGCCAGTTCAGGGGGATACAGTCTATCGTCGATATAGGGTATCTGAGTGGCGGTGAAAGCCTTCACCGCATATTGTTCGTTATCCCGGTAGAAAACATTGAAATTGTGAAAATCGCGCCCGGCGGCGCCCATAATAAGGACATTAATCGGTTTCATCGAACCTCCATTATTCTCATATGTGTTAATTAATTCACAAAATGACACTAAAAAC
Source organism: uncultured bacterium (assembly GCA_964421875.1). GTDB lineage: Bacteria > Electryoneota > Tariuqbacteria > Tariuqbacterales > Tariuqbacteraceae > CAYQZD01. Next base: position 29,547 of record CAYQZD010000012.1, on the reverse strand, counting down.
TCACCCAAGATTTTCCGGGCGGAACCCGTCCGGTGAACCTTGGGCGAATATTGAAAAAAAAATCTAGCGTTTGGGACTATAAAACCAACGCTTGTTTTATGATATTAAAATATAACATTAATTTAAACAATAGTCAACTTTAAGGTAATAATTTTTTCTAAAAGGCGGAAGAGAACTAGGATGTATTATTCATAAGTTAATTGCAATAGACAGGATTAACAAAATTTACAGGATTTTAATTATACCGATTCTAAAAAAGGTTGTCCTATGGAATGTCACTCCCGCGAAAGCGGGAGTCCAGTATCTATTATAAATACAATAAGATGGATTCCTGCTTTCGCAGGAATGACATACTTTTATTTGCCATTCTTTTCAAGAATGGCTATAAAATATACTTGCCGTAACACTTTACTGATATGAAGCGTATTCGTCATTCTGGCTGCTAAACAAGCCAGAATCCCTCTTCTCCGGAAGGATTCCGGCTGCGCCGGAATGACCATTTATCTTTGACTTCAGATAACTATAGTCTTACTACTTGCCGAATATCAGATTACAACTATTTAATAATATAAGACATATCTTGTTAATTTTGTAAATCATGTCTAATTTATGAATTAAAAAGGCTAATAGTTAATATCGAGCCGCGTATAGACATACCGCCCCGTAAATCCGGTGTGAGAGGAATCACGGCTGTAGGGCATAATACCGCTGAAACTGTTGACCTTCAGCCTTTTGTCGGGATAAACATCGAAAATGTTTTTCGAGCCCAGGGAGAGCGCAATCATCCGGTTGAACCGGTATGTTACTTCTCCGTCGGTGAGCCATTTTGCCGAAAACTCCTGATCTTTGTCCGCGCTGTCGGAGTTCAGTTCGCTAATCTCGCCGTAGCGAATTGTCCGCAGCATAAAACGCCAGTCCTCGAAACAGTAATTTGCCATAAAGTTATAAGTCGATTGGGGCTGTCCCACCTCAAAACGTCCCTGCTCCACTCGTCCTAATAGCGGGATAGTAGTATATTGCTGAAGCTCAGGAGGAGTGTCAATCTCGCCCTTATTGGTAATTTCCGTTTCAGTGAAATTCACCGCTGCGGTGAGGCGTATTTTCCCCGGACCTAAATTCGTTCCATACCTCCCGATTATATCGACCCCCCTGGTTCTGGTATCGAGCGCGTTAGTGAAATACCTCCCCCCATTGGCGTTGAGACCGAGGGTGTCTTGCAGGAAAGCCGCAATCTCGTCACTCCGGAAATCTTCCGTGAAAACGATTCTGTCGGTAATATCGATTTGGTACGCATCGAACGAGAGAGACAGATTGTCTTTGTTGAAGGTTACTCCGCCGCTGAGATTGACCGACTTTTCCGCCTTCAAGTCTTCAGCCCCCAACGCTCGGGCTACAGCGGTGTTCACCGGAAAGGTTCCCATTTCGTAAGGCAGTCCGTTTATAAATATTGTGGCGACAGAGGAGAAATACGATTGCGCCAGCGAAGGCGCCCGAAAGCCGGTGCTGGCGGCGCCCCTAAGCGCAAATTCCTCGGTCAACTCATAACGCGAGGACAGCTTTCCGTTCATGGTGGAACCAAAATCGGAATAGTTCTCGAAACGCCCGGCAAGTCCCGCCATCAACCGCTCGGTTAGATTATTCTCAAAATCAGCGTAAAGCGCAATGTTGGTCCGGGATTCATCCTGTTCGTTGCCAGGGGAAAAACCGGGGAAACATTGGGAACAAGTGGGAGCGGGATCCCCCGCGTTGGGACCGTCGATAATCGCCTCTCCGCCGTCGATATAGGAGGCGTATTCACCGGCGGTAATCTGATAATTCTCCCACCTGAATTCACTGCCGACTGCCACACTCAAAGGATAACCGGTGAAAAAATCGTACTCCCGCCGTATGTCGATATTGGTGGAGGCTTGACCGATTTTCAATGTGCCCGTTTTGAATTCTGTGGGGCTGGCAACTCCCATTGAAGCGTTGTTGGTGTTCTCGACGCCGAATTCGAAGGAATTCGCGCCGAAGGATTCGCTGATATCATAAACCCATTTTCCCAAAACCCCCTTCAAACCGGCGGCGAAGGAATAATCGAGAATCACGGTGCTGATTTTCGGCAAAAATCCATCCGGATGAATCGACCTTACGGTGCGGTCATCCAGAGACCGGCGGAAAAAACAGGGAGAAAGCCCGTCGCGCCGGCTGATACCCCCGAACGCATATACGCTGTTCCCCTTATCGCCGAAAGGAAGAGAACCGTTCAGGAAAAGGCTTAAATCATTTAGCTCGCCCGTTCCGAATTCATGGTTCAGTTCATCGTAACCTGCTTCGCGAGGGTCGTCCGAACCGTCCGGCAGGGTAAAATATTGCTGGCGGGGGTCGAGTCCGGCGCGGTTGGTCTTGCCGCTGTGACGGTATTGTCCGTTGACATACAGTTCACCCTCGCCAATCTTGAATCCGTATCCGGCGTGGATATTCTCGGTAACGCCGTCCGTATAAGAAACGGATTCTATCGAACCATCCCAGTCGTAACTTGAAGCGCCTTCGCCGGGGATTAAACCCTCGCTCGCGCTGTATCCCCTGTCGGATGAACTCAATGACTGCCCGTAGGTCACAGAGGCGTCGAATCCGGTATCCATCTTCAAAATGATGTTTATCACGCCTGCTAAGGCGTCGGAGCCGTATTGCGCGGAAGCCCCGTCACGTAAAACTTCGATCCGCTCAATCGCCGTCGGGGGGATTGCGTTCAAATCGACTCCGGTGGAACCCCTGCCTATGGTGCCGTTCACATGCATCAGTGCGCTGGTGTGACGCCGTTTCCCGTTGACTAAAATCAGCACCTGATCCGGCCCCAACCCTCGGAGCATCGCCGGACGGATATGGTCCGAACCGTCCCTGATGGCCGGTTTGGGGGCGTTCAGCGAGGGAACCAGCATCTGCAGGATTTCGGTTGTCTGTGTCATACCGGTAGCCCTGATCGCTTCCGAGGTTATGACATCGACCGGCACCGGAGATTCAATCACGGTGCGGTCGGCGCGTCTGGTCCCCAGCACAACCACTGTTTCGGTGCAGAGGATATCCGGTTCAAGCATAAATACGAGATTTATATCCTCTCCCGCGGTTACTACGACTTTCTTGTAGAGGGGTTTATAACCGACATAGGTTACCCTCAGTTCATAGGAACCGGGATTCAGCTCGAAACTGTATTCTCCGTCAAGGTCGGTGCAGGCTCCCCGATTATAATCCATTACGACAACATTCGCTCCCGCCAGCGGTTCGCCGCTTTCTTCATCGCTGACATTACCGGATATTCTGCCTTTGGATTGTGCGCCGGCAGCAAGGGAAAAGCACAATGTTAACAATATAACAAGTAAAGCCGCCTTCGAGGTAAGATTGACAGATAATCTCATAGGAACACTCCTCTTTGAAAAAATTTACTGTATGTTCAGTTTGTGTGCTTTCTAATGTGCCGCAGAATCCTGGCGCCCATCCGCATTAATTTCACCGTTCTGGCAGGTCTTGGACGCCGCAGGCGGGTGTGACCTGCCAGCGTCAGTCAGGTCTCCTCCCCGTCCTCCCGCAAAAAATTTCCGCCAACCATCAATCACTAACCAAAAAATCGTAGGGGGGGTTATAAACCAGTAGTGTCCCGAAAAAAATCGCTAATCTAAATGATTGTATTTGTAATACATAATAATAATCCCCCCTGCCCCCTCTTTAAAAAAGGGGGGAATAAGGCGGGTACATCTATCATAGATGGTGAATTCGATGTTTTTCCCCCTTTGGAAAAGGGGGATTAAGGGGGATTTTTTACTTATTAAGAAGTCTTTATATATATTAATCAGGTCAGTTAATAGTGGATATCGCCAGTCTTGTCATTCTGAGCCCGCCGCAGGCGGAGCGAAGAATCTCTGCCTAAATTCAAGCTGAAAAACAAGAAGAGACCCTTCACTTCGTTCTGGGTGACAAATTTCACCTTATTCGTGATTTGTCCACTATTTTCTGTTCCAATTAATAATGTAAAAAGTCGGGTAAAAAAACTCTCTTAAACCTATTGGTTCTCTGTAGGTTTCACCAAAATCTTAGGTTACAAAATTTCCCGGGACAGCATTGGTTCTTAATCCTCCGCCACCTGTCATTGCGAACGAAGTGAAGCAATCGCGTAGTTTATGATGCGGCAGTCGTAGGGTGGATTTAAACCTACCAAAAAAATGGGATAAATACCCCTATGTAAATTACTATAATATAAATACTTACAAAACATTTAAAATTTCTCCCTAAAAAACTTGACAAATGTTCAGCATTTTAGTATATTACCTGTGAGGGGGTATTGACAACAACGGCAGCGGCGCTGAGGGATTTCAAACGCTTCCCCCTCATCTTCATCATCATTATCATCATCATCTCTGCAACCAGTCCGTAATACTTTTACTGAAAGCAGCGCAAGCCTAATCCGCGATGCTGATTATCATTTCATCAATACCAGCTTGCACGTCTGGCTCTGTTCACCCGCGCTGAAGCGCGCAAAATACACCCCGCTCGCCATCCCCGACGCATCCCACACCGCTTGATGCGCCCCGGCTGGATATAAACCTTCAGCCAGAACCGCAGCCTCCCGCCCGGTAATGTCGTAAACCGCAAGCTTAACTTGACTCGCATCCCGCAACTCGAATCTCGCAACTGTCGATGCGTTGAAAGGGTTTGGGGAAATGCCAATCAGCGCGAATTGAGTGGGTGCGGGAGTGCAATCGCCGTTGTCCCAGCCGCTGACCATCCATTCCGATTGATTCCATCCCCCTGTTACTTCCTCACCATCGCTCGGCAGTTTGATGAAGCCGAATTCATCGTAGTCCACCACCGAATCAGGATGAATCCCGACATTGCAGCGGTAGGTGTAGTTGCCAGTGGGCGCAGCGCCGGGCACGGTCTGATTCAATATCCTGCTGGCGGTAGCGTTTGCCGCCAGCGGCAGATTCGTGCGAAGGAAGATAGGTCCGTAAGTATTGCCGTTGGGCAGGTCCGCTTCGATCCAGGCGTCGAAGCTGAGGGGGGATGGGGTGGTGTTCTCCACGCTGACAGAGAAACCGAAGGAACCGCCCCCTCCGGGAATTTGAACCGGGGGATTGGAGGGAGTCATTGTTACTGATAGCGGCGGAGGCGGGGGAGGAACGCTGACATCACCGTACACCCCATTGTGCCGCTCGTTATACTGCCACATCGGGATGTAGATTGAAGCCGCGTTGTAGGGCACGCCGGTATTCCAGGCGTAGATGTTGTTGATCCGGGGTTGACTGGTATGCCCCGCGCCTACGATATCGAGGATTCCATCGTGATTCAAGTCCCCCAGCAGGGGCATATGGAAGAAGGTGGTGCCGATAGTCAAAATGGGCCAATCGCCGAACTGCTGACTACCATTGTGGTTGTAGCAGAGATATTTACCCTGTAGAGTGACTGAGTGGTAGGTGTTGTCGTCAATCATAATCTCGGTCATACCGTCATTGTCCAAATCTCCCAAAGCCGGCTGGTTGTTGATGGCGTTGATGGGAGCGGTAGGGAAGCCGGCCAGGGGCTGCCCGTTTGCGTTCCAGGCGTAGAGGCGGTCGACCGGTGAGGGGCTCAGCACCTGGTCGCCGATAGCGATGTCCAGGATATTGTCTCCGTCGATATAGCCCACTCCGGGAGGCCCGTAAATCCAGTAATTGGTCGCTTGAGGCCAGCCGGGCATCTGGGTTCCGTCATTCTCCAGGACGAAGACATAACCGCCGTTGCTGAGCACGTGGGTGCCGAATACGATTTCCCGGATATTATCGTTGTCCAAATCGACCAAAACCGGCGATGAATAGGAGTTGACCGCCCCCAGGGGAAGGGTGAAGGGGAAACCGGGCAGCGCATTTCCCCCGGTGTCCCAGACGTAGAGGGCGTCATAGGATTCCATCACGATTTCGGGGACGCCGTCGCCGGTGATGTCTCCCACCGCGGCGGAGGAGCCGGGCACGTGCCCCATCGACTGAGGCCATCCCGGATAGACTGTGCCGTTGCCGCGGAAGACCCACATTTCACCAGTAGGATAGGTTCTGCGGTTGACGATAATCTCCAGGACGCCGTCATTATCCAGATCCGCCAGCACCGGGGTTCTGGAAGAATAACCGTGCGGGACGGGGAATCCGGACACTGTGGTTCCGTTCAGTTCATAGGCTTCGATGGAGCCGGTGGAGGAGCCCCAGCGGGTGGTTCCCACGATTTCCGGGTCGCCGTCGCCGTCGATATCGCCGGCTGCAGGCCCGCCGTAGAACACATAGGAGGAGGTTACCGGCCAGCCGGGGACGCTGGTTCCGTCGAGATTCCAGGCTTGGATATTGTATCCTGTGGAGTAAACGATTTCCAGGTCGGGGTCGTTATCCATATTGAGGTAAATCGGCCCCTCAATCGATTCTCCCTCCGCGGTAATGGGAAATCCGGGGAAGCGGGGGAAGGAGTCGAGGTTGACGGCGCGGGTTTTGGGAGCGGTTCGGTCCATCTCCAGGACACTTATATTATTCATCACATCCGGTCTCACCAAGCCGTATTCTCCGTTCAGCAGAGCCTGTACGGTTTCCTGGGACAGCGTTTGCCGGGGCTCGGCGGAGGCGGTGTGAATAACGGTTGCGGCAGATATCATCGTGATTATTAAAAACAGGGGGATGAAGCGGCGCATATTGTGGTCTCCTTGATTGTTAGGCGAAATTAGATTTATTAATAATAAACAAATTTTCATATTCAGTCAATTTTTAAGGAGCGGTTAATAAAAAAGGTAGGAAGAATATAAACTTTTAATCATGTTTATAAATAGAAAACCGGTTTGGGAGCAACACTTTCAAGAATGATATTATACAATCCATAGACATTAAAATTCAAAAAAATTCTTGACAAATTGAACAATAAAACGTATATTGTATAAAACGTTTAATAAGATTACATTATGAAGAACAGTATTAAGAAATCCGCGATTGTGAAAGCGGCTCAAAATCTCTTTTCACAATTCGGGCTGAAAAAAGTCACCACCGACGAGATTGCTCGGGAAGCCCGCGTTTCCAAGGCGACCGTTTACAAATATTTCAGCGATAAACACGATATCTTTCGAGAAGTGGTCGAACTTGAAACCGAAGTTTTGCTGGGAGCGGTCGAGAAGGCTGTAGCAGGAGAATCAACGGTTGAAGGACGGCTGAAGGCTCATTTGAGAACCAAATTGGAAAAAATCCACGGATTGATAAATTTTTATCGCGTCACCCGCCAAACCTGGGGCGAACATTGGCCTTATATAGAGGAAATCCACAACGATTTTATGCTCAAGGAGAAAGCGATAGTCGAGAGGATTCTCAAAGCGGGGGTAGATTCGGGAGAATTGTCCGTGAAGTCAGCTAAGCTCACAGCGCACATCATCGTAGTCGCGCAAAAATCGCTTGAATACCCCTGGGCTATGGAAAATCCGAATTTAGATATACCGACGCTGGTGGAGACCATGCAGAACATCCTGCTTTACGGTCTCAAGCGGCGTTAAGGCGGCTAATCTAAAATTAAAATCTTAGAGGACAGTTATGAACATTCTGCTGTTATACCCGAAGTATCCTGAAACCTTCTGGAGCTTTAAAAACGCGCTAAAATTCATCTCCAAAAAAGCCACCGAACCGCCCCTGGGATTGTTGACGGTCGCGGCTATGCTCCCCGCCGATTTCAATAAAAAACTCATCGACCTGAATGTTGACAAACTCCGCGATTCCGATATCGCCTGGGCTGATTATGTTTTTATCAGCGCTATGTCGGTGCAGAAGCATTCGGCAGAAGATGCCATCAGGCGGTGCCAGCGTCTGGGTAAAAAAGTAGTCGCCGGGGGTCCATTGTTCACCTCTGACCCCGCAGTTTTCAGCTATGTCGAACATCTTGTGCTGAACGAAGCGGAATTGACTCTGCCGCTTTTTCTCCAAGACTTAAAGGCTGGAAATCCCCGGAGGCTTTACCGCACCGATGAATTCCCCGGCCTGCTCCACACCCCCCTTCCCGCCTGGGAATTGATAGACTTTAAAAAATATGCGGTTATGGACCTTCAGTTTTCCCGGGGCTGCCCTTATAATTGCGACTTTTGCGATATTGTGCAGCTTTACGGCCGTAGAGTTCGAACCAAATCCGCCACTCAGATGACGGCGGAACTTGACGCGCTCTACGATATTGGCTGGCGCAACAGCGTTTTTTTCGTCGACGACAACTTTATCGGTAACCGGCGCAAACTGAAGGGTGAAATCCTGCCGGTTATAATTGAATGGATGCGCCGCCGGGAATACCCCTTCACTTTCAGCACCGAGGTATCGGTGAATCTTGCCGATGATCCAAAATTGATGGAGATGATGATCGCCGCCGGATTCGATTCAGTTTTCGTGGGTATCGAAACTCCCAATGCCGCCAGTTTGGCAGAATGCAATAAGACACAGAATGTCAATCGCGATCTACTTAAGAGTGTAGATATTATCCAGAAGCAGGGATTGATGGTAAAAGGCGGGTTTATCGTCGGGTTCGATAGTGATGACAGCGCTATATTCGACAATATTATCGATTTCATTCAAAACGGTAAAATCGTCAACGCAATGGTGGGCTTATTGAACGCTCCCAAAGGCACCAAGCTTTACAGGCGTTTGAAAAGCGAAGGCCGGCTGCTAAAGATTCCTTCAGGTGACAATACCGATCTTTCGATAAATTTCATCCCGAAGATGGACTATAATTCGCTGATACAGGGTTACAAACGGATTATCCGCGGTATCTATTCTCCCAGACAGTATTACCGTAGAGTCATTGAATACCTTAAAACTTACAAACCGCTTCCCAAGAGAGCCTTGAACTTTCACCCAAAACTGTTGATACCGCTTTTTAAGTCGCTGATGTTTATCGGAGTTGCAGGAAAAGAAAGGCGGTTATTCTGGAAACTTATCTTCTGGACCCTGTTCCGAAATCCTAAACTACTCCCGCACGCCTTGACTTTCGCGGTAATGGGTTATCATTTTCGGAAGGTGTATGATTGCGTGATATAGTCAGACCATTCAGCTTTCCGCCATATCGGTTTCCCACAATACTTTTCTCGCCTGCGCCGCGCTGTTTTCATCATAGAGGCTGGGGTGGTTCAGGATTATCTGCGCCCTGAGTTTCCGGTCGCGTTCCAGGGCGTCGGCGTAAACGCCGGAATCGTTCACCCGGTAGAGGAAGAGGGGTTTGCGTATCCGATGCCCTGTCCCGCCGGTTTCACCTAAGGAAATCCAGAAATCCCAGTCTTCGTAACCCCGGACATTGGTTTTATAGCCCCCTGCGGTTTTCCAGGCTTCGCGGCGGAACATAGCGCAGGTGGGGAGCAGATTGGTTTGGGTAAGGCGGTTCATATCCCAGTCCTGGGATTCGATTATCTTTGAATTTCCATTTTCGAAGTGAAGCTGGTCGGGGTAAGCCACCACAATTTGGGGATTGGAATGAAGCGCTTTCACGCATTCTTCGAGCAATGAAGGCTCCATCATATCGTCGGCGTCGAGGCAGAGGATGTATTCGCCTCGTGCTTCGGCGATACCCCGGTTGCGGCTGTGAGCGGGCTGGCCGGAATTGGACTGGTCGATGACGCGCATTTTTAGTTCGGGATGTTCGTCTTTCAGGCGCGCCGCGACTTCAGCGCTGTTGTCGGTACTGCCGTCGTCGACGATGATGATTTCGAAATCGTTAAAGGTTTGCCGCGCCACGCTTTCCACCGCTTCAGGCAGGTAGCGGGCGTAATTGTAGCAGGGGATTATCACCGACACCTTGGGCGGGGGAGCCTGGTTGACATAGCGGTCTCGCACCAGCTTCCATTCCGGCAGGCATTTGCTCCAGTCCTGGTCCACGTTCTTAGCGGCGTCGTGGAATCGGTAGTTGGCCAGGGTTTTGTCTATATGGTGGAAATGGTGTTTCCAGGCGAATCTCATCCATAGGTCGTAGTCCATCCCGTATTGCAGGGATTCATCCAGCCAGCCCAAGTCGTTTATCAGTTCCCGCCGGAAGAACACGGCTGGCTGCGTGGGGATGGAATTGCCCACCTGATATTGCTTGAGCTGGTCGAAGCCGCGGGCGTGGTTCACCACTTTATCGAAAACGACTCCGTTTTTATCGGTGAGATTGCAGTCTCCCATCACAATATGCTTGTCGGGATTAGCGCGGAAAAACTCGGCCACGGCTTTGAACGCGCCGGGTTGGTACCAATCATCTGAGTTTATCCAGGCGATGATATCGCCTTTAGTTAGGCGGAGGGCTTTGTTCAGTGCGTCCGACTGTCCTTTGTCCGGCTCCGATTTCCATATCAGGTGGGGGTAGCGTTTCAGGATTTCCAAGGAGTTATCGGTCGAGCCGCCGTCCATCACGATGTGCTCGAAGTTAGGGTAGTCCTGCTCCAGCACGCTTTGAATCGTTTTCTCAATGAAGCTGCCCTGATTGTAGGATGGAGTAACGACTGACATCAAGGGCTGGTTTTCCTCTTCGAATTCGACGGGCGCTGTCTTAGCGGTATACGTTTGAGGATAGATGATTTCCAGGTTATGGTTTTTCAGCGCTTCCTCCGGATTTCTCCAGCAGGGTTCGCCGGGCGCAGGATTCCAGCCGGATTTGGGCTGAACCATCAGGCGGGGACGGTCGGAGGTCCCCCGCAAGGTTATCTCGACCGCTTCGGAGAGGATTTCCGGAGCCACATCCCGGATGCAGTGCACCCTTTGATATAGGCACTTCCAGTTGCAGTGATAGCATTCCAGTGGCAGACAGACGGCTGTGGTCAGGGGCGAATAGGGGAAGAAGCGTCCGAAATGCCCGCCTCCCAGCAGTACGACATTGGGCGTTCCCACGGCGCAGGCCAGATGCGCTCCGGCGGTGTCCGCCCCGAAATAGAGGCGGCATCTGCTTAGGACGGCCGCGGTCTGGCGCAGAGTGGTTTCTCCGGCGATATTGGCGCTTTTACCTGGGAACGCGTTTCTAATCTGTTCACCAGCTTGCTCGGCGTCGGAGCCGCCGATGACCAATATGTCGTAATGGGGGAAGTTATTCAAGACCTCAGCATAACGTTCATAGAGTTTGTATTCCCACTGGGCAGCAGGGGCGAAGGCGATGGTTTTTTCGGGGGTCAGTCCGCTGTCCCGGAAGAACGTTTCGGCGTAGTCGAGGTCCTCCTGGGAAATCCAGATGTCCGGCTCCAGCGGGGGAGGTTCCCCGCCGGTGATAACGCGGAGAAACTCCCGGTTCCGCTCCAATTCGGGAACGCTTCCGTCCGCCGCCGGAATGAGGCGGGTGTAGCGGAGGTTGTTATTTTCGTATGCCGCCTCCGGGATGTTGTCGATGTTTCCTCTGAAGGCTATGGTTTCCTTAGCGCCGCTTTTTAGGGTGAAGAGGTCGGTGATTTCTTCGCGGGAATAGACGGTGTTGAGGGCGAGGTCGAAATTCAGGCTTTGAAGGCGTTCGATTATTTCGCGGCAGTAGTCTTCGTCTTCATAAGCGCGCTTTTTGTCGAAGGCGATGACGCTGTCGAGGTGGGGGCAGGCTTGGTAAAGCTCGGCGATGCGCTGCTGGCAGAGGGCGGTGATTTTCGCTTGGGGGAATTTTTCCCGTATGTGTTCCATCATACCGAGGGAGAGCAGGGAATCCCCGATGGAATCGGTTCGCACCCAGAGAATGTTTTTTATGGCGCTATCAGGTTCGAGCTGTTTCCTTTTAGGGGTGAACTTAGCGATAAGGAAGCCGAATTTTTCGCGGGAGAGGTGAATCAGTTCAAAGCGCGGGTCGCTCTCAATCTGCCGGTAACTCTTGTAGTGCTTGATGTGGAATACATCATCGAGGGCGATGCAGCATTCACCCTGAAGCCGCTCTATCAGGTAGTTGAATTCGATGTTCCCCATATGTCCGGCGCTGTCCAGCAGGACGAAATCGGGCTTACCGTCGAATCGCTGGAGGCACCAGCCCAGCAGGTCGTCGGGGACGCCTTCGAAGTCGGTTTCTTTGAAATAGAGCAGGGCGCGCTCGGCTTCCTGATGGTCCACGAATATATCGTCGAATTCGATGTCGGAGACGGTCATCCGCTCGATGTCGGCGAGGTTCGGCAGAAAGCTTCGCGGCACCGACACCCCGTTCAGAACCTCCACATTTCTTCCGGCTCGGGCTAAGTTTTGCCGTGCGGCGCGGTAGAATTCCGGATTGACTTCGATGGAGTAGAATTCCAAGTCACCTACGCCGGATTTCCGCAGGGCGTCATATAAGATTGCGGTGGAGCCAGTCCCTAAATAGGTTCCGGTTTCAATAATGCGGCGGGGTTTGATTTCCCGGAAGAGCTTTTCCAGCGCTTGGGCGAAGCTCGATTCGGTTTGAACCGCCATCAGGTCGCGGGAGTTGTCCTGGTCCTGACCGGCGATTTTCACCCGCCTGGGTTTTTGCGTGAGCCATTTTTCCGAAAGCAGGGGCTCGCCGCTGTCTTTCCAGTCGTCCACCACCGCGTCGTCCTTCGCCCAGGGGAGGTAATCTGCGGGATTCACCGGGCCGGGAGCCTCGCAGAGACGTTTCCAGTGCTCGACCGCATCGTTGTAACCGTAGTAGATTTCCTTGAAGCGCACCTGGGCTTCGGTGACATAGGCGAAATGCTGGAAGGTCAGCCCCAGAGATTTGGTTTCATCGCGGGCGAGGGGATTCAGCTTCCCCGTATTCCGTCCCTGTGAGTCCATCAGCGCGGGCGGTTCGTGGGACTGCCACTTCATACCCGGCAGGAACCTCCAGCAGCGCAGCCAGTCTTCGGGGTAGGTCGCCCAGGTGTTCATCGAGGATACATATTTTCGCGGGGCTACAAAGTACCAGCAGTGAAAGTAGGCGGAGGTTTTTTCCGGATGGGCGATGAACAGTTCGCGGGTTTTCGCTATCTGTTCCGCGGTCCAGAGTTCATCGGAATCGATTTGCCAGAGCAGGCAGCGCTCCTTTATGTTCTCCAGGGGAGCGTCGACCATCTCCAGCTTGCCCTCCCAGAATTTCCCCTCGGCTTTGCGGTAAATGGTTACATTTTGGGGGTATTTCCGCGCCAGTTCGTTTAAGTACTCCGAGGTTCCGTCGTTGGATAAGCCTTCTTGGTGTAATTCAGCGGTGATACGGCCTCCGCCGGGGAGGCTCCAGGCGGTATCCTTAACCAAATCTGCCACTCCTTCGATGATGTGCCAATGCCATTTGAAGGGGAGCTTTCGGAATTCCTCGATATGGTGGCGTATGAAGGGCTCTCCGTTCAGGACGATGGTGAAGAAGTGTATCGGCAGTATTCCCTCCCTGCGGCGGAAGACTGCGTAGCCGTTGCGCAGTTTCCAGTTCTCCCGAATCAGTTCATAATCGAGGTCGAATTTGAGGCAGTCGTAGTTGGCGCGGTTTTTAAAGCCGTCGATGTCGTCTAAGATGATGAATTTGGCGCCGTAGATTTCGTCCAGTTCCGCTTTGCCGGTGAATTCCGAGCCGTCGATGAGCGCCATATCGAAATTGACGATGGCGTAATCGCGCTTGATGCGGGCGATACCGGCGTCGGGGACGCCGGAGTTTTCGACATATTCGATGTCCTGTCTCAGCCAGCCCTGCACCCTTTCCAAGGTGTAATCGTTCAGCGCCGAGGGGGCGCTGTGGTAAAATTCGGCAAGTTCAGCCTCGGTAGGGAATTTATCTAGGGCGATGGAGGACACATTGTGGGTTTTAACGAAGCTATCCCCGGCGTAGCGCCTCTTAAGCTGCTCGAAACGCGGTTTGGAGACCTCCAGGCAGTGAATTTCCGGGCGGTTAGGATTGCGTTTGAGTCCCTTGACGAAGGCTTCGGTGCTGCCATCGCCGGATGAAGAGCCGATTTCCAGGACGGTGTGGAGGTCAGTTTCCGCCGATAACTTTTCGATGATATGATAGAGTTCGTCGTCCTTGATTTCGGGGGGGATGGTAAAATCGAGTTCGGATTCGCCGGACTTCAGTTTTAATTTCGCATCTTCGTCAAGCTTGAAGGGCTGGGATTTTTCCTCTAACACGGCTTCAACCTCCGTTTCTGTCCGCTTCGGTTTTTCGGTTGACAAAATTTGCTCAATATTCGGTGGTTCAGGCTGGGGAATCCGGCCGAATAACACATCGTTCCAGAAGTGCCTGCTCCGGTCGTAGGGGATGATGTTCCCGCTGTCTGTGACCATCTGAGACCAGCGTCGGAGCGTCTCCATCGGCTGCTCAAAGGTGTAGTACATAGTCTCTTCATTCTGAATCCAGTAACTGTCGATTCCGGGTGAACTGTTTCTGAGCGTTTCGTAGAGCGCTGTTCCCGGCAGGACATAGAGCAGGGCGGTGCTGGGATTATCGGTCATCGGCAGCTTGTTTAGGAAGCTGACGGTCTCCTCGATTGTCTTTTCCGATTCTCCCGGATTTCCCACCATAGCAAATGCGCCCACGGAGAGGGTGTTCAGATGCCTGCGGCAGCATTCGTAAGCCTTTTTAATCTGGTCGAGCTTTATCTTTTTGTTGATTTTCCGCAGCATTTCTTCGGAGGCGGACTCGATTCCCCAGCAGATATGGCGGCATCCCGCCTCCACCATAATGTCTATCATCTCCTGAGACACCGGATGGACCCTGCAGGATACGCCCCATTCAACCTTGAGACCCCGCCTCATTATTTCCTGGCAGATATTTTTAACTCTGGCTGTCCCCAGATTGAAGGTGTCATCGTGGAAGAATATTTTTTTCAGGCCGTAGTCTGCGGCCAGGAATTCCATTTCATCTACCACCCGGTTCACCGAGTTTTTCCGCACCTTTTGTCCCCAGTAGCTTCCGGTGGAGCAGAAGATGCAGTTCACAGGGCAGCCCCGCGAAGAAATCAGATATCCCATCCCGCTGGCGCGCATCAGATGCCCGGCGTAGGAATAATCGGGCATCGGTAGTTCATCGAGGTTTTCCACCATCCGGCGCGGGGCGGTGCGGACGGTTTCACCGTCCCGCAGAAAAGCGATGCCCTCGACTTCGTCCAGTGGAGTCTTTCTTTCCAGGACGCGGCAGAGTTCAACGATAGCGCTTTCCCCTTCGCCAATCACCACTATATCTGCGCCGTAGTGTTTCAGCGCCTGTTCATAGAAGAACGAAGGGTGAACTCCGCCGAACACGATTTTCGCCTGGGGCGCGGCGGACTTCACCAACTGCGACAGCCTGCGCGCGTTACCCCGATTGAAGGTGTTGCAGGATATTCCCACAACCTGGGGGGCGAAGCGTTTCAGCAACTCCGGGATTTGGCGGAGGGCGTGTTCCATTTTCTGGTAAGCAGCGGCGCGCGCCTCGAACTCCTGATTCAAGGCGGATAACAGGTATCCAATACCCAGGGGGAATATGGGCTCTTCTCCCGCTTGAAATCCGGGTGGTGAGAGCAGCAGGATTCTCAGCGGTTCGCCTCCGGGGTGCGCCCGGGATTCTAACAAGGGCGCGGGTGAAGTGGATTCGGTAACACCTACGATTGCATCGGATTTTGTCTCTGACGCTTTTTCGGGGACGGTTCGCAGCGCCATTCCGGTTTTTTCACCGGTAATGAGGGTAAAATCCCTGATTTCTTCTTCCGTTTTCGACCAAACGTTTTCAAAAACTTCCTGCGACGGGTGGCTGAAGAGCAGCGCTCCCCCCGGAGCGAGCCTGGGGATTAAAATCCGGAGGTTAGACAGCGCCTCTTCTGCGGATACTTCGCTGTTCTGGAAGATTAAGTCGAATTTCCGGGGATGGTCAGGGTTGGCAAAGAATTCACTTAGGACTTCCGCATCCTGACCGATTATATGGCGCATATATCCTTCGTATCCCACGGATTTTACCAGTTCCGCCAGCCACACCGGTCCCCGGACGGGGGGCTCTTCTTCGCCGCTGCCCCAGCGGTCGAATTCGTACATAGATACCGGACGGCAGGCGGCTGCGACCAGCGTCGCCGCGGCGCCTTTCGCGGCTCCCACTTCCAGGTAGGTCAAGGGGCGGAATTTTTCCGCAAACCAGGTCAAAGCGTTCATATAATCCCAGCTTCTGGCTTCGTCGGTGTCGAGGCGGAGGTTGCGGCGGGCGATTTCCTGCTTTAGCTTCAAACGCTTCGCCACCGGCGATTCCAGCGCCTTCAGGAGTTTTTCCAGAACCTTCTTTTCCAGCTCGACCGAGTTCAATTCGGATACTGTATCATCCTCGACCGCTTTCTTCACCTGTTCCAAGCGCCATTCTGCGCTGCTTGAGTTCAGGCGTGATTCAGCTTCCAACGGCATTGCTGCATCTTCAGCCTCGATTATGGTGAAATCGCAGTCCGCCATTCCCCAGTTCTCGTCGTTGGCGGAGAATTGGCGGGGCGTCAGCATTGGATTGGTTTTACGGGGCGGCCCAATCCGCACCTGCCCCGGATAATGTTCGATATGATAAAGGTCGCCTCCGAAGTTGGCGATGTCGCGCCAGGGGTATTTCATAGCGATGCGGAGATAGAGGTCGATTTCCATCCAGCCCCAGTGAATCAGAGTTTCATCGTAGCCTCTGCAGGCATCCCAGATCGAGCGGTGCAGCAGCGCCAGTCCGGAGGGGGTTCCGATGCCGGGGATGAGTTTATCGTAAGGGAGCATGGCGCCATATTGATTGAGGTAGTTCTCCAGTTCCTCCAGTCCCGGCTTTGCTTCGGTGATTTCGCGCGGGATATGTTTTCTGCTCGAAGTTATCAGCGCTTTATCGATATTCACTCCCAGAGGGATTCCGCCTTTCAGGGCGGTCAACAGCCTTTCCAGAGTGTAAGGCGTGAAGATTATATCGGAGTCGGTCTGGGCGATGAATTTTCCCTTAGCGCGCCGGATAGCGGCGTTTTGCACGATGGGGATGGGGAAAGAGCTGTCCTTCTGGGCGGGAACCGCGATTTCCGGCGGAACCACAATGAAGCGGACGACGGAGCGCGCCTCCGGAGAAAGTTCGAGTTCGGTATGCAGGGGCGTTTCGCTGCCCCAGTCGCAGATTAAGACCTCCACTTCGGAGGCTTTTCCCAGTTTTTCCAGGCTGGTTCCAAGGTAGTTGAGGCAGGTTGTCAGCCGCCATTTGAAATCGCCCATATAGCCGTCGTTGCGGGCGCCGATTATCAGAGACAGCAGGGGTTGGTTTGCGTTCATATTTATACCATTTGTGCGAGAATGTCATTGCGAGGACGTCAGCCGTACGGCTGAACGAAGCAATAGGTATCTTCTTTTAAATCACCCGATTGCTTCGCTTCGCTCGCAATGACAGATTGTTTTTTGTTGTTTTCGAACAGACTGCCCATAGTATGAAGCATTAACATACTCTTTACAGCCGCAGCGTGCAGGCAGTCTGTCCGAGAATAAACCTGAGGAATGTCATGCTGGACGAAGTGAAGCATCTCCAATTGGCATAAACATAGTAATTATAGGTTATTATAATTTGAGATTCTTCGCTCCGATGCTTCGCATCGGGCTCAGAATGACATTTTCAGACAGACTGCGGGGACTCTGCGACACAAAAGGTTATTTTCAAGCATTTATATTTTTCTCAGGGCCGGTAAAAAATCAGGTGCGATCCCTGGTTTTCGAAATTGAAGTGAACCTCCCGCATCCCGTTCATCGCTTCCCGCACCTTTTCCTGATTGTAGGGTTCGACATAAAGCAGCATAAAGCCTCCGCCCCCCGCGCCTAAGAGTTTTCCTCCCACTGCGCCCGCTTTACGGGCGCGCTCGTAAGCGTCGTCTATGGCGAGATTGGTGATGGAATCGGACAGCTCCCGCTTCATCGTCCAGCTCTGGTGCAGCAGTTCGCCGAAATTCGAGAGGTCGTGACTGTTGGCTAAAATTCCTATGCCCGGTTCCACTAAACCTCTCATTTTCGTTAGATAGGGTTCAAGTTTCCCCGTCTTGGTGCGTTCAATCTGCTGTTTCAGCACCTGGTCGGCGTAGCGCTGGAGTCCGGTGTAAAATATCATCAGGCGTTCCTGGAGCGCTTTCACCCGCTGTTCGGGCATAATCACCGGGGTGACGGTGACGCGGTTGCGGTTTTGAAATTCGAGGCTGACCATTCCTCCGCAGGCGCAGGTGTACTGGTCCTGCAAGCCTACGCGCTCCTTGATGAGTTCCCGTTCGACATAGACCGCTTCCGCCGCCAGTTGCTCTCTATCGACCAGCTGTCCTTTGAAGGCGTGCAGGGCGTGAAGGAGTCCCACGGTAAAGGAGGAGGATGAGCCTAATCCGGTGCGCGCCGGGAGGTCGCTGACGATGTTGATCTCCACGCCGCGGTCGATTTCCAGGAACTTGAGGCATTCCCGCACCGAGGGGTGCAGGATTTCCTGCGCATCCTTGACCAGTTCCGTGCGGGAGTATGAGACGCGGATGCGGTGTTCGAAAAACTCCGTCAAAGGGCTGACCGTGATATAAATGTACTTGTCGATGGAGCTCCCCAGGGTGGCTCCGCCGTGCTTATCGAAGTGTTCCGGGTAGTCGGTGCCGCCGCCGAGGAAACTGACCCGGAGCGGAGTCATACTGATTATCATAATCCGCCTCCTCTGTTTTTGCGGAACCATTCTATGGTCTGCCGCAAGCCTGCTTCCAGAGAAATTTTAGGTTCGAATCCGATTTTGCGCATCCGGCTGACATCTATGATTTTCGCCGGAGAAGCGGGGGGCGCGCCGGACTCGGATTCAATCTTTGTCCCCTCCATACCCGCCGCGGTCAAGATGATTTCCGCCAATTCGCGGATGGCGACGGTCCTGCCGGCGGCGATGTTGACCGGTTCGGCGGTACTCAGATGTTCCAGGAGGAACAATCCCCCTGCGGCGATGTCGGCGGTGTGGATGAAGTCGCGTTTGGCGCTGCCGTCCCCCCATAGCCTGAAGGGGGACTGCCCTTCGACCGCTTTGCGGATGAGGGCGGGGACTACGTGGGAAGAATTCAGGTCGAAATTGTCATAGGGCCCGTAGGCGTTCCCGGCGCGGATGATTCCGAGGCGCATATCGGAGAACTTCGCGTAGAGGGCGCATTGCGCTTCTCCCGCTAATTTCACTATCCCGGTCTCGTTTTCCGGCGGCCCCTGCAGCGCCATATCCTCGCGCAACGGTATATCGGAGCGGGGGTAAACCGAGCTATTGCTGATGAAGAGGAACCGTTCCACTCCGGCGAGGCGGGCGGTTTCCAGTATCTGGGTGTTCATCTGCAGGCTGTCGGTGAACATCGGGATGGGGGCGACCGTGACCTGTTTCGAGCCGCCGGAAACTCCGGCGGCGTGGATGACCGCGTCCGCTCCTTCGCAGGCGCGGCGGCAGGCATCTGCGTCCCGAAGGTCGCCGTCGATGATTTCGAGACTGTCTTCACCAGGGACGGGGCGGATATGGCGGACTGTCCTGACTTTGGCTCCCGCTTCCAACAGCTTTTCGACGAAGGCGGAGCCGATTAGTCCTGCGCCGCCGGTGACCAGGACGGTTTTATTTTTGAGGAATTTTCTCGGTTGGTTCATCGCAATGTGTTTTTCATATTCTTATACCATTCAATCGTTTCCGCCAGCCCCTGGCGCAGCGGGATATACTTACTCAAGCCTAATTTTTCCGCGGCGCGCTTGACACTGGGGACACGGCGGGGATGGCCGTCGGGTTTGTCGGTGTCGAAGCGGATTTCCGCGCCGCTGTGGCCGGAAACCTCCAGAATTAATTTCACCAGACCGCCGATGGTTATTGTTTCATCCGATGAGAGGTTTATCGGCTGGCAGCCGGGGCTTTTTTCCAGCGCCAGGAGCATCCCTTTGGCGGCGTCGCGGGCGTGGATGAAGCTTCGGATCGGTTTTCCCGTCCCCCACACGGTGAAGGGATTTTCCCGCGCTATGGCGCGGCGGATTAAAGCCGGTATCACGTGAGATTTGTCGGGGTCGAAATTGTCTCCGGGCCCGTAAGGATTGAAGAGCCGCACGATGGCAATGGGCAAGCCATAGTGTTCGAAATAAGCCTGCGCCTGGATTTCCCCCATCCGCTTCGACCAGGCGTAATATTTTTCCGAGCCGTGGGGAGGCGCGTCCCAGGGGGTTTCCTCGTCCATCGTTTCCAAGTGAGGCGGGTACACTGCGGCGCTGGAGGTGAAGAGGTAGCGTTTTACTCCCGCGCGGTGTGCTTCATCGAGCACGATGGTGTTCAACAGCAGGTTGTCGGTCAAAATCTGCGGCTGGCGTTTCAGGTTTTCGTGAAAACCCCATCCCACCGCCGCCAGATGGAACACAAAATCCGCCCCTTGAAAGGCTTGGGCGCATTGATCCCGCTTCAGCAAATCGGCTGTAATGTATTCCGCATTCGAAGGGAACTCGGCGGGCTTATCCGCCTGGTCCACCGCGCGGATCTTCGCCCCAGCTTCCACCAGAGCCTTGATAAGGTGCGAGGCGAGGAAGCCCGCCCCTCCGGTTACGACCGCGATTTTATTTTTGTAGAAATCACTCATACTTTTTGTTATGTCAGGTCTTTAGCGAAGCGGAGACCTGACATTTATCCGATTATTTATGTGCTGCAGACTCTCTGTAGTCTGCAGCATTGCTTTCCGCTTCTCGGTCGCAGAGTGCGGGGATTCTGCGACACGAAGGAACAAATGTAGGTCGGTTTATTTGAAGCCGACAAACGCATTTAACATTTCAGACAATATGCGGGCGGGGAATGGGCACGATGAACTTCCCCCCGTTTTCTCGGAATTTTCGGTTCTTTTCAATCAATTCATCTTTGAAATTCCAAGCCAGCAGGAGGAAATAGTCCGGCGGATTTTTCATAGCCTCTTCTTCATCTATGACCGGGATGTGCGTCCCCGGTGTGAACAGCCCAATTTTGAGGGGGGCTTTTTCCGCGGCGTATTCGAGGATGTCGGGTTCGATGCCGCAGTAGTTCAGCAGGGTGTTGCCCTTGGCGGGGGCGGTGTAGGCGGCGATACGCTTTCCTTCAGCTTTCAGAGAAGTGAGGATGCGGTTCAATTCGTCCCTGATGGTCTCCACCCGCCGGGCGAAATCTTGATAAGCCTCTAATTTATGCCAGCCCTGAGACCTTTCGAAATCAAGTTGTTTTCGCACACTATCGCGCACCGGACGCGCGCCCCTTTTACACACATAATACAGCATTGTCCCGCCGTGGATGTTGGAATGCTCCAGGTCGAAGATTTCCATTCCGAACCGGTCGAACAGGCGTGTCAACGGGCGCACAGTGTAGAGCGACATATGCTCGTGGTAAATGTTGTCGAAGCTGGTCTGTTTTAGCACGTCGCCGAGGTAGATGGCTTGAATGTGGAGGACTCCGTCGTCGGCCAACAATTCGTATATTCCCCGGCAGACATCGTCCATATCGTGGATGTGGAAGAAGACTCCGGCGGCGGTGATAAGCGATGCGGGACCCTTTTCACGCTTGATTTTTTTCGCGGTCTCCTCGGTGAAGTAATCGGGAACGGTTTCAATCCCCCGCGCGTTGGCGATTTTCGCCACGTTCACCGCCGGGTCGATACCGACCACGCGCATCCCCAAATCCCGGAAATGCCTCAGGAAGGTGCCGTCATTAGAGCCGATGTCCGCCGCCAGCGAACCTTGCGGGAGGGAAAACTTGCTCGCCAGTTTCTCCGCACTCTGCCGGAAATGCTCGTTCAGGGTTATGGTGGTGCCGGAAACGTAAGCGTATTCGCGGAACATAATGTCGGCATCCACTACATAACTCAACTGAACCAATCCGCAGTCTTGGCAGAACAGGGTTTCCAGCGGCCAACGCGGTTCGTTCGAATTTAGCTGGTCTGCAGTAAGGAAGCTGTTGCAGTGGGGCTGGTTGCCTAAAGAAAGGAATTTCTTCAGGTTTTTCCCTTTGCAGATTCGGCAGTTATCGATTTTCATCAAGTCCTCTGTCTTTGATTGAATCACAGCATGTAGGGCGGGTCATTCAGACCCGCCAATAATAGAATTGAATGCGTTTGTCGGCTTTGAATAAGCCGACCTACAATTATTCTCATCCTAAATATTGTATCATCTCTCGCTAGCGTTCTGCATTCTCTTGCCGGAGCGTGTGAACGAGGTCGATGTCAGGTCTCCACTGCGCTAAAGAACTGACATAACGCAATAAAATTATCGCAACTATTATCCAATATTCAGTATTCATCGTTTATCGCTTTCCGATGATATTCTCGATTATATCCGCCGCCTCCATCAGGTCGTCTGCGATGAAATCCGGGACGGCGGCGCCGGAGGTGAGGTGTTTTTCGCCGTAGCCGGTGCGCACCAAAATGGTCTTCCCTTTAAAGGCTCGCCCCAGGTCGATATCGCAGGCTTTATCTCCGATGTAGAAGCTGTCGGCGGGATTGAAGCCTGATTTTTTGACAGCTTTTACCACCAAGCCCGGTTTCGGTTTGCGGCATTCGCAGTCCTCATCAGGGGCGTGGGGGCAGTAGTAGATACCTTCCAATTTCACTCGTTCAGCCTCCAGCATTTCAATTAGACGCCGGTTGACGCTCAGCGCGTCCTCGTCGGTGAAATACCCCCGGCCGATGCCGGACTGGTTGGAGACCACGATGAGCCCCAGCCCCATCTCCCGCATTTTGCGCAGGCCTTCAGCCGCGCCCGGCAGAAGCTCCGCCCTTTCGGGGTCGGATAGGTAGTCCCGTTCATAGATGATGGTGCCGTCCCGGTCGAGGACGGCGAATCTGCGCCCGCTCATTTCACCGGCTCCAAGGCTGGATTTCCGGCGGCGGCTCGGTAGTCTTCCGGGGCGCCGATGTCGATGAATTTTCCCTCGGATTTTAAGCCGCAAAAATCTCCGCCAACCCAGGAGGGGAAGGTTTCGCGTTCGATGGAAACCGGTCTGCCTTCCGGGATTGTCTCCAGCAGTTCCCGCTTTATCAGGTATATTCCCGCGCTTATCCATCCGCTGGCTCCGGAATCGGCTTTTTCTTTAAAAGCGGTGATGCGGTCTTCATTATCGGTAATGACGCTTCCGTACCGCCGGGTGTTTGATTGCCGGATAAGGAGCAGGGAGGCTCCGGTTTTTTTCGCCGAATGCCAATGATAGAACTGTTTCAAATCCGCCTCGCAGAGGGAATCGCCGTTCATCGCCAGCACGGTTTCGCTTTCCAGCAGGGGTAAAGCGTATCTTAAGGCTCCCGCGGTGCCTAGAGGTTCCGGTTCCTGCGAATACAGCAGTTTCATCCTGCGGTATTCTTCTCCGAATGCCTCCCGCACCATTTCCCCTAAATATCCGGTGCAGAGGATTACACGCTTCACTCCGGCGGCGGCGACTTTGTCCAGGATGTATGCGAGGAAGGGCTTACCATTCACTTCCGCCAGTACCTTGGGGAGGCCGCTGACCGCTTCCCTTAAGCGAAGCCCCAGCCCTCCGGCTAAGACAGCGGCGTCTGTATGCTCCAGAGGTTCAGACATTTTTGTACTCTCCCCAGCGCATCATCCGGTAACCTTTCAGCAGTTCCGCGATGCCCTGGTCCAGCGAGCGGCGCGCTTCGAAACCGGCTTCCCGCAGACGGCGGTTGGATACGATGTAGTTTCGCTTGTCGGGATCGGAGCCTATTTCCGCGAAATGGATATAGAAATCGGGGACATATCCTTTGATTTTTTCCGCCAATTCCGCTTTAGACAGGTTGGCGTCGTCCAAACCGACATTGTAGGGCTTCCCCGACATTTTATCCGCATTCCGGATGCAATGGAGGAAACAGTCGGCGACATCGCGAATGTGAATATAGTTGCGCCTGAAGTCCTTCTCGAAAATCACGATGGCTCGGTCGGTCACCGCGGCGTAAACGAAATGGTTCACCAGCAAATCCAGCCGCATCCGGGGCGACATCCCGAACACGGTGGCTAGCCGCAGGGTGACCACATTGGGAGTCTCCAGCAGTTCCATTTCCGCTTGGACTTTCAGCCGTCCGTAGAGTGAAATCGGTTCCAGAGGTGAATCTTCGGCGCAGAAGGTTTCGCCGGACTTGGTTCCGTAACCGCTGTTGGTGTTGGGGTAAACGATTAGCTGGTTCGGGCTGCGGAGGTGGTTCACCATTCGCACCGTTTCGAGGTTGACCGACTCCGCGCTCCAGGGATCGCGGTCGCAGGCGGGCGCGCCCACTATTGCCGCCAGGGGGATAATGATATCCGCCTCTTTCACCAGGCCGCGTAGCAGCTTTTCGTCCCGCGCGTCGCCGAATACGAAGTCGAAACCGGGGTCGGCGCATAGATGGAACAAGCCCGCTCTCCGGTACATCAGATTGTCCAAAGCGGTGACTTTGAAGCCTGCGTCCAGCAGGCGTTCGCACAATATGGAGCCGAGATAGCCGGCTCCGCCGGTGATTAATACTTTTTCAGACATTTATACTGCCGCAGATATTGTTACGATGGAGATGATTATTTGCTTTTCCGTTATTCTAAAATTGGCGCCGCCGCGCTCTGTTTGCGGCGTTGGAGTTCGATATGGGTCCGCTTATCTTCCAGCGCGTCCAGCAAAATGCGCCCCAGTTCTATTGTGCGCTCCGGGTTTTTATAGACCGGCGCGACAATATCCTCTTTGCCCGCGACATAGTACCTGCCAAAGGGGACGCTTTTATCGATTTCGATGCCGTATTTGTCCGCGTTATTGAAGATTTCGCAGCCGGGCAGGGGGACGAAATAATTGACCGAACAGAATTCCACGCCGGAGGTTTGGATGAACCGCACCGTATCCTGAATGGTATTTTTGGTCTCACCCGGCAGTCCCGCCAGCAAGTACGCTTTGGCGATGATTCCTCTTTCGAGAGTGAGCTTAATCGCCCGGTAATGGTTTTCCGACTTCTCCCGCTTGTTGATGAGGTCCAGCACTTTCTGTGAGGCGGTTTCCACGCCATAGTCTATCTGCAGGCAGCCCGATTCCGCCAGCAGGTCAAGGATTTCCGGAGTCGCGCTGGAGGAGCGAAGCTGGCAGCGGTAGCGGGAGCCGTGTTCCTTCAGCCAGGCGCAGATTTTCAGCAGCCGGGACAGTTTCAGCGAAAAGAGGTCATCGGTGATGAAGAAATCGTTGTATCCCAGGGAGTAAAGGTAATCCAGATTAGCGGTGACATACTCCGCGCTGTGAAACCTTACCCGCCGGCTCCACATTGTTGGCGAGGCGCAGAAATGACAGGAGAAAGGGCATCCTCTCGATGTCATTATATCGATACCGCGCACGTTCCTGCCTCTGGGTCCCGAGAACACACCGTAATGGTAATCGTTCAGGTTAAAATCGTCATAACGGGCAAAGGGGAATTTGTCGATGTCGGGTTCCGGTTTTCGGCGCGGATTGACGATAATTTCCCCATTCCGGCGAAAAGCGACGCCGTGAATGCTTTCCCAGGATTCACCTTCGATAATCCGGGAAAAGGTGATTTCACCTTCACCGATGACCACAATGTCAAAGGGTTCGTCCTGAAGTGAGCGAACCGGCAGGGAGGTTCCGTGAATACCGCCCAGAACCACCGGAGCGCCGGCAGTCTGCTTGATTTGCCGCGCCGCTGTCACCGCCAAATTGAACTGGGGGGTCGAGGCTGAAATACCGTAGAGGTCTCCGTCCGGCGGGATTTCCCATTCCGATTCGGTTTTCCCCGCAAGGTTGACTAGTTCAATGTTATGACCCAGACTGCGGATGTACTGCCTTAATATTAGCAGACCCGCAGGGAGCTGGCAAAGGTCGTCGATGAGGAAAGGGCTGGGTAAGTTGACCAAATATATTTTTTCGTATTTCACTAATCTGAGAAATTTATTTAAAGAACAGGACTAATTGCTTATGCAATTGGTTTCACCATTTCTTTGACGTGCATGACTGCGTTTTGAATTCGGAGATTGTCGGGAAATTTCCGGCTGAGCGCCGCGAGAATTTTCTGCGCTTCGGACGGTCTGCGGCTTTTCAAAGCGGCTTCGACCAGTTCGAAAGCTGCGGCGGCCGAGGCTTCGGTGGCGTTCTTTTCGAAACTGCGCTGCCGGGAATCGGCGGTTTCCCGCATCCTTCGGGCGAAATCCCACAACGGCGCTTGAATCAGCATCATAGTCTCCGCGTCCCATAAATCAGGTTCACTCATAACCGCACGGACGATTTCGTCGCCAAAATGGGTCATAACGCTGCCCCGCACAAAAAAAGGTATAAGCTCCCGGTATTCAGGCGATTTTAATTTCTTCAATAGGTTTACTAAAACTCCCCGCTGTTCATTCCAATCGGACCTGCTCCCGGAATAAGAGCCTCCCGCCACTCGTATCACCGCCAGCGGTTCGGGGATGTAACAGATTCCATATCTGAAAGCCAGAACCAGCCAGAAGAACCAATCGCTATGCCACTTCAATTCCGCCAGGTGCATTCCGGTTTCGATATAAAGCTTTCTTCGAACAATAGTGGGATGAGCCGGTATATACCAACCCTGCAGACATTCGGCGAACTCCAGGGGATTGAAATAGCGCGGAGTATCGCTCCAAGCCAGCCGATTTTCCAGGAATACGCCGTTTTTCTCGAAGAACTGCGCCGGGTCGGAGGCGCAGAGCGCGGCTTGAGGGTGCTGTTCCAGAAGCCGCAGTGATTTTTCAAAGAAACCGGGGAAGATGTTATCATCGCAGCCCATCATATAGAGGTATTCGCCGGAGCAGGCTTCCACCGCCCGGTTGTAAGTGATAATCGCTCCCATATTCTGCTCATTAAGGAGCAGGCGGATTTTAGGAAAGCGGCGCGCATAATCCTGCAGCGTATCGCGACTGCCATCGGTGGAGCAATCGTCCACTAACACAATTTCCGTTGGCGGGTAAGACTGCTTTAGAACGGAATCCAGAGCGTTTTCCACGAAACCCGCTTTATTGTAATTACCCATCACCACTGAAAGTGTGGACATCGTCCGTTCTCCTTATCTCGCCAAACTATTTTTGCTGATACAATATAAGTTTATCCCGTAGGGTCCTTCGACCTTGCATCGAATGTACATATCATAACCCCCTAACTGTTCCACGATGAGGGGGATATTGGTCAAATCGCTGGCGCGGTGATAGAGGGGGATAGCCAGTTTGGGGCGGAAGCGGTTCACCGTCCGCTCCATCCCGGCGATGACCTCCTCCTCCATCCCTTCAACGTCCATCTTGATGAAGTCCACCCTGTCGAGCCCCTCCGATTCCACAAATTCGTCCACGGAAATCAGCCGCACTTCCTCGCCGCCGCTGGCTTGAGAAAGGAAGGACCAGGCCGCGCCGGTACTGGAGGAGGTAGCGCGCATCGCGCCGGAGTCCTTTGAACACCCCTTGTTAATTGGAACCACGACGCCGCGGAGTTCGTTGCCTTCGATGGTTTTCAGCAGGTCGCGGTAGTTGGCTTTCACCGGTTCGAAGGAGTAAACTTTGCCGGTCTCGCCCACGCTGTCGGCGAAGAAGACAGCGGTGTCCCCCTTGTAGGCGCCAATGTCCAACACCACATCGCCCGGTTCGGGGGCGACATAGCGCATCCTGTAGATTTCCGCGTCCAACTCTTTTCGGCAGTCCCAGTCGTCGATGCCCTCCACCACGAACTGTTTATATAATGTTTTTTCCCCGTCATAGTCGGTAGTCGGTTCCTCGCCCTCGAACAGCATAGTGGGCGCTTCATCGTTCAGCAGCCTGGAGAGCCATATAAGCAAGTAGGTCATCCGCGATTTCTCATCCGCCAGGGCGTGATAGACCTGTTCGATGCGGGCAAGGGCTTCTTCCGGCGTCAGTTCGATGGTGATGTCGAAGCGGGAGGTAGTATGAACCGGGCCGGTGTAATCGGTCTGAGCTTTAATATCCTTCAGCTCGTTGGCGTAGAATGTGTTAGAGGCGACCACCAGCAGGGCAATTTCATCTTTGAAGGCGTTCAAATCGCTGATGTGATACACTCCGACGCCCTTCTCCATATTTGCGTCGCGCGATTTGTCGAAGCAGCCGACGATTCTGTTCAGCAGTTCCGGGTGGGTCCGCTTGATTTCTTCGATGATGATACGGCTGTAACGTCCGCAGGGGTAGAAAGCCACCTTGCCTAGCTCCGCCGCGGTTCGGATTTTGTCGATAACTTTAGGTAGAGTGTCACGGTTGAGCAGTCTTTGGCTGATGGTCTGCCTGGCTAATTCGTAGAATGTCATTTATTTACCTTTAATGAAGTTTGCAAGTTAGCAAGTTCGCAAGTTTTCAAGTTTATACCGATTCCGAAAAATAATGTCTTATCGTAGGGATTCGACATTTTGAATACATGCAAGAACATCGGACAATCTTTATAGGGCTGTTGATGAAATACTGCATATTCAATATTATTAGATATTTGGTGTCGGGTGCGGACAGTTTGTCCGACAATGCACAATTTCGTGCTATGTCATTCTGAACGAAGTGAAGAATCTCTTGTTTATAAATGATTTATTAAAATGCAGATGCTTCGCTTCGCTCAGCATGACATATTATCGGACAGGGTGCGGAGACCCGACACCACGGTTTTGTGTTTTCGGCAACACGCCCTAAAAGAAATCCTCAATGAGGATTATTCTCTTTCACGTATTCCTCCAGCGCCTGCTCCCAGCTTCGGAGCGGGGGAAGTTTATTCGATTTCATCGCCGTTTTAATAGGTTTGAATCCCAGCGCGGGGAAATCGGCGTCCTTAGCGCGGGTGATTTCAATTTCCGCTCCCATCAGAGCGGCGAGCCTCACAATGAAGTCGTAGTAGCTGACCCGCCCGGAGTTGGCGATATGGTAGAGTCCGTAAGGTTTTCCTTCAAGCATGAGGCTGATAACCGCTTCCGCAGCGTCCAAGCTGTAGGTGGGCGAGTCGATTTTATCGTCCGCCACCTTCAGGGGAAGCCCCTTCAGCATTCGTTCCATCATTTTATCCACAAAGCCGGGAGTATTATTCCGGCGCACTCCGAAAATAGTGGGGAAGCGCACGATATAATGTTTTCGGCACATATCCGCGGCGAACCGCTCGGATAGGAATTTGGATCCGCTGTAAACACTGGTGACGACCGGGTGGTCGTCTTCGGTGTAGTAACCGTCTTTGCGCCCGTCGAACACGGCGTGAGAACTGGGCTGAACTAATGTAATGCCGCGTTCTTCACAGATTTTCGAAAGGTTCAAAACCGCGGTGGCGTTTACGGCGAAGGCTTTATCGGGGTTTTCCTCGCAGGGATTAATGCCCATATAGACTACCGCGTTAATCACCGCATCGGGACGATGTTTCTCAATCTGGCTTTTTACGGAATCGCTGTCGGTGATTTCCACATCGGAATGAGAAAGCCCAACATATTCGATATTCCGCCTGCGGCAGACGGTTTCCAGCGCGGTTCCTATAACCCCGGTCGAGCCGAGGACGAGTATCTTCATTTTTTGACCAGCTTAAATAGAATTCACACAACGTGCTGCAGACTCCCCGCATTCTGTCTGAAAATATGATAAGACGAAAAATGTTAGGTTTGATTAATATTATATCATATTGATTATTAATAGGTTCTGGATTCCCGCTTTCGCGGGAATGACAAATTCCGGGCATTTTCGGACAGTTTGCCCGCAGTCTGCAGCATATCTTTCCATTCTTCGGTCGCAGAGT
>CAYQZD010000011.1:0-48985 GCA_964421875.1 uncultured bacterium | reverse complement strand
CGCGCCTCAATCCCCGGAAAACTTCACCGTGGCTCACAATCAGGCTCAACTAACAGCCTCCCTCGCTTGGATTAATCCCGATTCAACCTTTGGCGGAGTGCCTTTAACCGATTTGGACGGAATCAAGATATTCCGGGGTCCGGATTCACTGACCACCTTGACAAATGTTCAAATCGGTCAGGCTTCAAGCTATGACGACAACACCGTCCCCGCCGCGGGTATGTATGATTACTGTGTCATCGCCTTCAACGACTCCGGAGACAGCCCGCCGGCAAACGCTTCCGCCTGGATAGGGCTTGACGTTCCTGCCGCGCCTACTAATGTCACCACCAATCCCGACACCCAGCAGTGCGTGATTAACTGGACCGCGCCCACCGCCGGCGCTCACGGCGCTTATTGGCCCGCAGGCTCCTGGACCGGCCAGAAAATCTACCGTGACGGGACTGAGATCGCCGACCTGCCCGGAACCAATACTAACTATACTGACACTCCCAGCTATCAAGGCAACTACGTTTACGGTGTGGCATACTACAACGCCTCCGGTGTGGGTGATATCGCGGAAGCGCCACCGGTGTTTGTCCCCGGCCCCGAAGTCTATATGTGGGAAGCCATCAACTATGACTGGGTGGAAATCAATACCATCGGCGCCAACTCCGGCATCAACGGCGACGACCAGAATCTGGGGCCCTATCCCCTGGGATTCAGCTTCCCCTTCTATCCCGGAGGCGGACCGACAGAAGACTTCACCGACATCAGAATCTGCTCTAACGGTTTCCTCTCCTTCACCTCGACCTCGACCGCTTATTCAAACCTCACCATTCCCACAGCCGGCGAACCGGAGAATGTGATAGCGCTGCTTTGGGACGACCTCAATCCCAGCACGAGCGGAACTGTATGGGTTTATAACGATTCTGTGAACAACCGCTGGATTTGCGAATTCGAGAACGTGCCCTACTTTGGCGGCGGCGGAACCGTAACCTGCGAAGCGATACTGTATGCCGACGGCACCATCGAGTTGATGTTTAATACAGTGACAAATTACTCCTCCTGCACCATCGGCGTGGAAAATCAGGATGGTTCTGAAGGAGTATTGCTGTACTTCAACGGCGCCGGAGTTTGGACTCCCGCAAACCAGACCGGTGTGAGGATTCACCATCCCGGCGCGGGAAGTCCTTTGAGCGTGACGCTTACTCCGCATAATCCGCCGATTCAGGTTCCGCCGGGCGGTGGTCAGTTCGTCTTCGACGCTGAAATAACCAACAACTCCAACGACCCGCAGATTTTTGACGGCTGGACCGAAGTCATCTTGCCCAACGGCGCGGTATTCGGTCCACTTGTCCTGCGTACCGGTCTCCCCATCGCTCCGGGCCAGACCATTATGCGCATAGTTTCCCAGAACGTGCCCGGTATGGCTCCCCCGGGTAACTATACCTATGTGGGCAATGCGGGAACCCACCCTGCTACCGTTATCGATTGTGATACCTTCCCCTTCTCCAAGCTCGCTGGTGACGCAACTTCCAATTGCCAGAATTGGAACGTTTCTGGCTGGTTCGGTGATGAAACCTCACTGTCGGTCAGTAATTATGCGCTGAGCGGCGCTTCGCCCAACCCCTTCAACCCGACCACCAACATCAGCTTTACCCTGCCGGAAGCAGGTAAAATAACGCTGAGCGTGTTCGACATTACGGGACGGGAAGTGGCTGTTCTGGCAAACGGCTGGTATAATTCCGGCGCGCATCAAGTTGTCTTTGACGGCAGCGGACTGTCCTCCGGTATTTACTTCTACAAGCTCACAGCCGGTGATTTCAGTGACACTAAGAAGATGGCGCTGGTGAAGTAGGATACAGCGGAATAAGATTCCGCCCTACAAGTCGAGAGATGAAAGCCCCGCTTCGGCGGGGCTTTTTTTTAGTGTGCCAAGCATGTTCAACAGCTTGAGGGTGTAAGTCCCTTATACAGGCTGAGGGAGCTGAAGTGTTAGCGAAGCGCAAGGGCATTGTCGTGAGGCGATGTCTGAAGGAAGCGTGGAGCAAAACTGCGACCCGACGAACAGAAACCAAATTTGAGGCAGTCAAAATCGGACGAGTGGGCCAAAGACCACGAAGTCCATATCTCTCAAGGGTTTTGGCTGTAGATTTGGCGGGTATGCAGTGAAGGCGGTTGAGCTTACCTTGGGAGACCTGCTATGTGTCAGCCGTACGGCTGATGAAGGCTTGAACGGATTAGAGTGGCAAATAGGAACTGTAACTTATGGCGGTAAAGCGTCAGAAAATCCAGTATGAATTGGCCTTTGCTGCAGTGGGAGAGGGTGAAGCCTTCGACCCTGCGGATGTAAGGGACGAAACTGTCATAGCGAAACAGAAGACCGAAAGCCCGGCAGCGGAAATTCCTGGGCTTTAGTTTCACCGGGGGGAAACGCCCCAAATTGCGGGTAAGCCCGGAAAGCATCCAGCGGTTCAAAGGACGGGTTCGGGAGCTGACCGGTCGTTCCAGCGGGAGAAGTCTGTCCCGGATGGTAGAGGAATTATTCCCTTACCTTAAGGGATGGCGGGCTTACTTTGGCAGATGCGACACGCCGTCGGTATTGGAAGCATTGGACGGCTGGATAAGACGGCGGCTGCGAAGCGTGATGTGGAAACAATGGAAACGGGGACATAGACGCTTTGAGGAGTTGCGCAAAAGGGGTATTGGGAAGGATTCAGCGGCGCGCACGGTGGCAAGCTGTCCCAAACCTTGGAAAGCCAGCGCCTTTTCTGCCCTGCTGATAGCTTTCCCCAAAGCTTACTTCGACCAACTGGGACTTCCCAGATTGAACATTCAAACGTAGAACTAATCCGAACCGCCGTATACGGGCCCGTATGCACGGTGGTGTGACAGGGAAAGTTCGTGAGAACCTACCTATGTCGATTAATAATTGATAAAATTAAAAAAAATCTGCATTTTAATATCATAGGGAATAAACAACTGGTTAATCATAGGAGGATTCTGCATTGAAAAGCAAAAACTGGCGTGAAACCGCCTTAAATGCTGTGATTCTAAGTCTCCTGATAAGCCTGCCGCAATCAGGATTGACGCAGCAGTTTTTTGAAGATTGGGAAACAGCGCAATGGGGAACCTGGCAGCAGACTTATAACGGCAGTATAGCCGCCAGCAACTGGACCTTTGAATCAGGATACAATTCCTCATATTCAGGTCAGGCAAAGCACTTTTATACGCACGGCAATTGGGGAGGATGGACCGGTTTATCACACGCTATCGACTTCCCCGCCGCCAGCCTGGACCTGTATTACTACATCGACAGGGGCGGCTCCCTCGACCGCACTTTTATGAAAGTCAGGCTGCATTTATCCGACAGCAGGATTGTCGAATACTGGGTTGAATCGACAAATTACCAGGTGCCTCAATCCACCGACTCAATCCTGGTTATCGATTGCACCGGTGGAAATCCACTAAATTGGTATAATCTTAGTCGAAATATCAGGCAGGATATACTCGGCTTCTCCTCTGGACAGGTAACTGCCTTTGAATACGGCGCTAACAGCCGGGGAAACGGCGGCGGTTCATTTTACGGAGCTTTGCGCGCCGATGATATTTTGCTGGAGGGAGGAGGCCTCTGTGTGACCCTCACGCCTCATAATCCCCCGATTCAGATTCCCGCCGGGGGAGGGATAATTACCTTCGACGCCGAAATCTATAACGCGGACTCCACAGCCTGGACTTTCGACGGTTGGACTGAAGTGGTCCTGCCTAACGGAGCGGTCTTTGGACCGTTGATTCTGCGTTCCGGTATCCCCATCGGGCCGGGCCAGACTGTAATGAGGGTAGTCACTCAGAACATCCCCGGCAGCGCTCCCTACGGCAACTACACCTATATCGGTAACGCCGGAAATTATCCTGACTCAGCCGTCGGCTATGACTCTTTCGATTTCGCCAAGCTGGCCGGAGACGGCTCGCAATCGACCAATCAGGGCTGGTCAGTCACCGGCTGGTTTGGGAATGAGACCGGTTTAACCTCAATTTCACCAACTGAATATAAACTGGCGAATGCCAGCCCTAATCCCTTCAACTCCGCCACCACCATCGCCTTTACCCTGCCGGAAGCGGGCGATGTAACGCTGATTGTTTGCGATGTGCAGGGAAGGGTAGTGGTGGAATTGGCGAACGGCTGGCAAAATTCCGGGACGCACCAGGTTATCTTTGACGGTAGCGGCTTGGCTTCAGGTATCTACTTCTACAAACTGACCGCTGGCGATTACAGCGCCACTCAGAAAATGGTATTGGTGAAGTAAAAACATTGGCGGAATAAGATTCCGCCCTACATGCTGCGAAATGAATCCCCGCTGGCAAACCGGCGGGGATTTTTATTTAGAACCAGCCATGATTGATATCTTGAATAGTATTTATTATATTGAATCGATATCAAGCTCTCTATTTCACTATGACTTATCACCAAGACTCCGATATCTATCTCCCTGTTTCATTTCTTTCAGCTTTCCTGAGAGTATAAAACCTGAGGGAGTATGCTAAAGATTCTATTGTCAATTCTCTTGCCGCTGACAATCAGCGCCGCGGTTTCAGCTAATGGCGGGCTGGTCTAGCCGCATCCCGAAGACTATTCCTTCGATTTCCTGCTGCATTCAGGTTGGTCTAAACATCTGCCCTGGAGAGCGACCCGCTAGTATGGAGCAGGACTTCCGACGCAATCTACCCCATCGGCCGTTCCGGCAGCGGAGTCATCGGTAATTATATGTATGTTTTCGGGTGTGAAGGTCATCAATACGCTCAGGCTTTTAACATAATTACCGAAACATGGGAAGAATCGACTCCGATGCCTGTCTGTTACGACAACTGGCAGGGAACGGTGGCGGAGGGTTCGCTCTACCTTGTCGGCGGATACGCGCCCTATATCAACAATGTGCAGAAATTCACCCCTATTGGCGGAGGTCCCGCCGGGATTTGGGAGCAGAAGGCGCCTTATCCTCGGGAAGGGTGCGGGATTGCCACCGCCTGAGACAAGGGCAATTACATATACGCGGCGGGGGGCAATCCCGGACCGACAAACGAAGCCTACAGGTATGACATCGCCAACAATACCTGGACGGCGATTACGCCGCTGCCTGTGGGCACAGCCTATGCCGGAGGCGCTTGGGCTGACGGATGTTTTTATGTGGTAGGCGGCGTTCAAACACCGAACAGAAATATCGCCTTCGACACGAACTCGAATCATTGGATTGAGAAAGCGCCCTTGCCAAGAAGTGGTTTTTTTCCCACTTTCGGTTTGACCGACAATTGGGATGGCAACGATGTAAACAGGATTTTTTTAGTGGGTGTGGGAGGCTATCCTATGTCCGGTTTGGTTATGACCTATGATATTTATGATGATTCCTTGAGTATGGAAACTCAGCTTCCCCAAGAGATATCCTGCAACTCCGCACGCTATATCGGCTACGACGTAATAATCAGCGCCGGCGGTTACACCGGAGCCTCGTATATCCGCGCTACTCAGAGAGGTGTTGGCTTCCCTATGGCTGCGCCGGGATACGCGCCTGCGACGCCGGTGAATTTTCGTGTAAATCACAACGGTGCCCAGCTCCGGGCTTCCCTTTCCTGGACCAATCCCAGCCTGACCGTGAGCGGTTCCCCGCTGACCGACCTGGACAGCGTCATAATCTATCGCCACGACAGTCTGCTTCACGTTATGCACAATGTTCAAATCGGGCAGCGCTCGAACTATGATGACAATGTCTGGGCGCCGGGGATTTACACCTACTGGATTTTTACCTGTAACGATTCCGGACGAAGTCCCGGTTCCTCCGGCGGAGTCTGGGTGGGGCTGGATGTCCCTATGGCGCCGAGTAATGTCACCGCCACCCCCGGGCCTAATTATGAGCTGTCTTGTACGCTTAGTTGGACCGCCCCCTCGGGCGGAGCGCACGGCTGATACTGGCCCCTGGGCTCCTGGGATGGGCAGATGATTTACCGCAACGGTGAAGAGGTAGCCAATTTAACCGGGACAAACACCCACTATATCGATTATCCACCGACTTACGGATGGTATTCCTATCAGGTGTCATATTATAATTCCACCGGTGAAGGACCGCGCGGTGATGCGGTTCCCGAATTAGTTTGCTGCGGTATCCCGGAATTCAGACACATACCATTTAATTGGGTGGAAATCAATAACATCGGAGTGAATACCGGAATCAACGAAGACGACCAGAACCTGGGACCTTTCCCCATCGGTTTCGACTTCCCCTGGTATGACAATATGACATACAATTCCATCCGAGTTTGCTCCAATGGATTCCTCTCTTTCACTTCCACTTCAACTGACAATTCGAATGACCCGATTCCTTCTGTGAGTGAACCAAACAACTTTATAGCGCCTTACTGGGATGATTTCCATCCCGGATACGGAGCCTGTTGGTATTACCACGACGCCGTTAATAACCGATTCATAATAGAGTATGAACATTTTATTCAATCCGGTGTTTATAATTCGGATTTCGTCTTTGAGACCATACTCTATCCCAACGGTTTAATCGACTTTATGTATCACACGCTGAATGGCAATCTGAATTCCTGCACCGTCGGTATCGAGAACTATGAAAGTACCGTAGGTATTCAAACCACTTACAACGGTTCAGGACCGATGGAACCGTTTCCACAGTCCGGAATTAGAACTTCTGCTTTTCCATTTATCCTTAATTTCCCGTCGATTACCCTTACCCCTCATAATCCGCCAATTCGGATACCTGCTGGAGGGGGCAGCTTTTCACTCGAGATTGAAGTCGCAAATATCGGACTCGATTTTATTTGGATCGATTGTTGGACTAAGGTTGTTTTGCCCAATGGCGCTGTCATCGCTCCGCTCGCTTTGCGCGAAGGAGTCAGGCTTGCGCCCGGTCAAACCTTATCTCGTGTATTTACCCAGTACGTGCCTCACTATGCCCCCTCGGGCGACTATACTTATATCGCCGAAGTAGGAATGTATCCATATAGAGTTGACGACCGCGATAGTTTCCCCTTACAAAACTCCCCGGCGACGCGCCGCCACATCACAACCCTGGCTTCCGGGTGTAAAGAAAACAGCTTTTGGAATTCAGCCCGGCTGTTGTCCAGCTTGTATTGCTTCTTTTCGCCGGTAGTTTCATCGAAAACACAAGCAACTGAATATTGCTTATGAACATCGAGTCCCATATATTCCATTGTACTCCTCTTGGAATGTATTTGTTGTTTATTTGATTGGAACAATATAATACCTTCTCAAGTAAGGTGCACACTTTTTTCATACTACCTGAACGCAGTGAAGTATCTCTTGTTTATAATAGATTTACAAAAACGCAGATACTTCGCTTCGCTCAGCATGACATATTATCGGACAGAATGTCCGCACCCTACGCCATAGGCCTATAAATCAATTGATTGCTGTCGACTGCGGAGAGTCAACAGCACATAAGAACCGTTTGGGAAACAGCCCCAAGGATGGCTATAGGTCGAAGTAATACCGCCGTTCTGTCAATAATAGGGCAGGGGGGAGTGAATAAAAACGTCTACCGTCATTTTCAAGCTTGAACGAAATAATCCCGGTGAAGTCGCCGCCTGGTCAATGTACGACTTCGCCAACAGCGCCTTCGCCACCTCCATCCTGGCCGTGATTTTCAATCAGTACTTCGCCCAGGTTGTCGCTTTCGGCGCGGAAGGCACGGTGTGGAATATTTTCGGCGGCGAAATCAGAGTCCCCGGCGCTTCCCTCTTCCACTATGCTGTCGCCGCGTCGATGCTTTTAGTGGTGGTATCGGCTCCGGTTCTGGGCGCAATGGCGGACTTTTCGCGCACCAAGAAGCGGCTGCTCGCTCTATTCTGCGTAACCGGAAGCGCCGCCACCGCCGCCCTCTATTTCATCCGCGCCGGTGACTACATCGCCGGAGCTCTCATCTTCATCGCCGCCAACTACGCTTTCGCCGCCGGAAACGTGTTCTACAACGCCCTCCTGGTAGATATCGCTCATCCCCGCGATATGGGGAAAGTCTCCGGCTGGGGCTGGGGATTGGGATACCTGGGAGGGGGGCTTTGTCTGGTATTGAACCTATTGATGCTGAAAAATCCCGGTCTATTCGGTTTTGGCGAAGGGGAGGTCGAAGTCTATCATACCTTCCCGGTAGTAGCGCTCTGGTGGCTGCTCTTCGCCCTGCCCGCCTTTATCCGGGTCAGAGAGCGCGGCGGTTCATTACAGAAACCGGTTGGGGCGGGGAATCCCTTGAAAATCGGCTTCTCTCGTTTGGCGAAGACCTTCAAGGAGTTGGGGCGCTACCGCCAGCTCGCCCGCTTCCTCTTCGCCTACCTCCTCTTCAATGAGGGAATCGAAACCGTCATCATCACCGCTTCCATATTCGGAGCCGCGGAAATCGGGTTGTCGCCGCCTGAGCTAATCGTATTTTTCCTGGTGGTGCAGGGCTCAGCATTTGTTGGCTCACTGCTGTTCGGTTATCTGGTGGATTGGCTGGGGAATAAGAAAGCCTTGCTTATTTCCATCGTCATCTGGTCGCTGATAATCCTATGGGCGCGTTTCATTGGTATTTTCGGCGCGCCCCTCAAAGAATTCTATATCCTCGGCGTTCTCACCGGTTCGGTGCTGGGCGGAAGCCAATCCGCGGCGCGCTCCCTGCAGGGGCTTTTCACGCCTCCGGACCGCAGCGCGGAGTTCTTCGGATTTTTCGCCGTTTGCGGGAAGTTCGCCGCAATGCTGGGACCTTTGGTTTACGGCACCGCTGTGGTCATAACCGGGAACCTGAAGTCCGGTATACTGGTTTTATTGTTGTTCTTTATCGCCGGAGGGGCGATACTGGTATTTGTGAATGAAAAGGAAGGAATTGCCGCCGCAGGAAGATGAAAATCCGTAAACCAGATTGGTTCAAGGCGCCCTTGTCGGATCCCGCAGGGCTGAAAGTGCGCCGACTGTTGAAGGAATTGGACCTCAACACCGTCTGCGACCAGGCTCACTGCCCTAACATCGGAGAATGCTATAATCGAGGCGCCGCCACTTTCCTGATTATGGGGGAGGTCTGCACCCGTAATTGCCGTTTCTGCGCCATCAGTTCGGGCGTCCCGCTCCCTCTCGACCCCGAAGAACCTCTCCGCGTGGCGCAAGCCGTGCGCAAAATACGCCTGAGGCATTGCGTCATCACCGGCGTCAACCGCGACGACCTCCCGCTGGGCGGAGCGGAGCATTACGCCCAGACCATAAGATGCGTGCGGGAATATAATCCGGACACATCGGTCGAAGTTCTGCCGGGAGATTTTTCCGGGTCGGTCGAAGCGCTGGAAACGGTTCTTTACGCTGTTCCGTATGTTTTCAACCATAACCTGGAGACGGTAGAAAGACTTACACCCCTAATCCGCGACCCCCGGGCTGACTATCGCCTATCGCTGAGAATGCTGCGTTTGGCGAAGGGAATCCGCCCGCAGGTTTTAACTAAATCCGGTATCATCATAGGTTTGGGGGAAACTCTGGAGGAAATCGTCGACGCCCTTGAAGATCTGCGCCAAGCCGGCTGCGACGGCGTCACCATCGGTCAATACATTCCCCCCTCACCTGAACACTATCCGGTGAAAAAATTCTACCGCCCCGAAGATTTTATCGAACTTGACCGCATCGCCCGCAGTATGGGTTTCAAAGGGATTGCCTCAGGACCTTTAGTGAGAAGCTCCTATCATGCCGCGGATTTTTTCAATAATTAATTTCGATTATTCGATAAGTTATTGGACTTCTTTAAGACTTCGCCTTAGAAGTAATAATATTTGTGTAACGGGAATCATTTTATTGGGTATTCTGTAATCCCTGACAAGCCGGGACCGCCGGAATGAGCATACCGCTTTAGACTATTAAAGTGTTACTATCAAAATAGTCAAGAAAATCTATTGGAGGTATTGAAATGTTAGTCTTAATCATTTTAGGCTGGCTGATTGCTTCAATCGGCGGAATATGGCTTTTGATTAGAGCTTTTAAGGTGAGTGTTTTATGGGGTTTAGCCTGTATCTTCATCCCTTTTGCTTATTTATTCTGGCTGATTCAACATTGGGAGTCCGGGAAGCATCCTTTTTTCGTGCAGATTTTAGGAATAGTACTTTTCTTCTTGGGATATTTTGGGCAAATATTTTCCGCTCCTGATGTAACAATAGCGCCCCCGGAGCAAGTTCAGGTTTTCGTTGAAGAGAAGGCGGAGACTATAAGTAGTGCGGAACCAATTTCCCGGGACTACACCGATAGAGGGCGGATACAAAACGAGGCTGGTCAAGTGTATTTGAAAAGGAACGATTTGGAAACCGCATTGGAACGTTTTTCCCGTTATATGGAACTGGAACCGAACAATCCCAACTCCCATTGTATGTACGGAGAATGCTTGATGCGGATGGGGCGTCACAAAGAATCTATCGTAAAGTTTAGAACCGCACTGGAACTGAATCCCCATTGGCCTCAAGCGCTGTTTATGCTCGGCGAAGCGTACAAAGCTCGGTATGACACGGCAAACGCATTGAAGTACTACAGGCGCTATATCGGATTGTATCCCAAAGGAGAATATATCGCGTGTATAAAGTCCAGTATCGACTCACTTGAAGCGTTCAATTAGGATTTGGTTAGTATGTCGATTTTCTACTGGCTTGATGGATAAAAAAGCAGACCGTTCAAATCCACTTTCACTGGTTATTGCACCGAATCTTAGGCAAATTGGATACCTAGCGATAATAATTGAAAAAATGCATTCCCGTTTAATAACATATCTGCTGCTTGCAGCCCTATTAATTGGACTTGTCGTGCCTGTCGCAGCCCAAAAAGTTATAAAATGCGCGCACTGCGGTAAACCAATCACCGGTGAGTATATCGTCTATAAGGGAAAGATTTACCATAAGCAATGCTACCAGAAAATCGCTCCCCGCTGCGCCCACTGCGGTGAAATCCTCAAAGGCGACTGCGTTGAAGCAGAGGGAAAAGGTTATCACCGCCAGTGCTATATAAATTATGTCGCAGACCGCTGCGCTGTATGCGGAAAGCCCATACTGGGGAAGTATATAATCGACAACTGGGGAAACCGTTATCACCAGCGGCACGAAGGTAAACTGCCCGCCTGCGTGTACTGCGGGAGAATTATCTGCGAAAACATAACCGGCGGCGGAGTCAAATATGACGACGGGAGGAATGTCTGCAATCTCTGCCTGGAAAAGGCCGTGTTCGAAGAGGATGTCGATAAAATCATCCGCGAAGTTACAGTTGCCCTGAAAAAGAAGGGTATTCTGATAGATATGTCCGATGTGCCAGTGAATTTGGTGGATAAATCAACTCTGAACCGTCTTTCGGGAACCAGCGCCAGCGTCCGCGAAATGGGTTTCTGCCGCTGTCAGGAAGTGTCGGTGATAGGGCGCAAGGTGCGCCAGATGAACACCATTTATGTCCTCTACGGACTGCCCCGCCGGGTTTTCGAATCTACCCTTGCCCACGAAATGATGCACGTTTGGATGAACCGTAACGCTGAAAAACGTCCCAAACCGCGCCTGGCCGAAGGCGCAGCCAATTACGCCGCCTACCTTGTTCTCTCCTCCAGCAGCGACAAGATGTCCCAGATGCTTATCAAGAATATGAGAGAGGATTCCGACCCCATCTATGGAAACGGTTTCCGTAGTGTCGATAAATACATCAAGAGAAAGGGTCTGGCCTCCTTCCTGCAATACGTTAGAACTCACGATAGTCCGCTCCGATGAAAATGTCCCCCCGTAATCGAGCATACTGTTATGTAGGAATGGCGGTGCTGTTCTGGTCCACCGTGGCTTCCGCCTTCAAACTTGCTCTCGCCTCCATCGATTTCATGCTCTTGCTGTTCTACGCAGCCCTGGCCTCCACCGCCGCGATGTTCGTAGTCATCATCCTTCAAGGCAAGCTTTGGGCCCTGCGTGCGCAGACCCGGAAAAACATCGCCGGTTCAGCATTATTGGGGCTGTTGAATCCCTTTGGATACTACCTTATCCTCTTCAAAGCCTATTCTCTCCTCCCCGCTCAGGAAGCCCAGCCGCTGAATTGGACCTGGCCCATCGTACTCATCGTTTTCGCCGCGCTCTTCCTTGGACAAAAATTGAGACTGCGGACAATCGCCTCCATTCTGATAAGTTTCCTGGGAGTGATGGTTATCGCCCTGAAGGGAGACCTCACCGCTCTCCGCTTCAGCAATCTTTTCGGATACCTGATTGCTGTCGGGACTTCGTTCATCTGGGCCGCTTATTGGATATTCAACCTTCGCGACCTGCGAGACCCTGTTATCAAGCTGTTTACTAATTTTGTATTCGGAGCAATCTATATAACAATACTCATCCTCGTATTGGATAGAATCACCCTCCCTCGATTCGATGTGTTGGCGATTGCGGTCTATATCGGACTCTTTGAGATGGGACTCACGTTCATCATCTGGCTCAGAGCCTTGACCCTCGCCGAAAGCAGCGCTAAAATCGCCAACCTCATATATATCACTCCCTTTCTCTCGCTTGTCTTCATTCGATTTATAGTGGGAGAATCCATCCACACCTCCTCGGTGATAGGTTTAGCGTTGATAATCAGTGGTATCCTGTTACAAAACCTGAAAAGACAATGACCGATAATTAATGCGTTACCATCAACCTTTAACCGAAGGAAAGCTGATACGCCGTTACCAGCGTTTCCTCGCCGATATTTTAATCGGCGGCGAAGTTATGACCGTATTGTGCCCCAATACCGGCTCGATGGCGGGACTGCTCGATGAAGGAAATCCCGTTCGTATCAGCGGTCCTCATTCCGGGAAACGGAAGTATCCCTTCACTCTGGAACAAATCCGTGTAGCGCGCCCGGATGGCCGTAAAATCTGGGTGGGAGTGAACACTGCTGTTCCTGAAATCATCGCCCGCGAAGCCGCCGAAACCGGAAGTCTACCGGGTTTTGAGGCATACAATCAGGTAAAAACCCAGGTTTCACCCGCCCCCGGTTCCCGCATCGACCTCCTGTTGACCGCTGACAAGCTCCCACCCTGCTGGATTGAAGTTAAGAATGTCACATTAGTCCTACCCGATCCCTCCGTCAAAGCCCGGTTCAATCAGGGAAACGTCGCCGCCTTTCCAGACGCTGTGACTGCAAGGGGCCTGAAACACCTCCGTTGCCTTAAAGACATAGTCTGCGCCGGACAGCGGGCGGTTATGCTTTACGTGATTCAGCGTTCTGATGGGGACAGCTTCGCTCCCGCCCAGGCTTTCGACCGGGACTATACCGAGGAATTCCGGCGTGCAGAGGAAGCCGGCGTGGAAATTTTTCCGATGAAGGCGCGAGTGGAAAAAAGAGGGATTTACTTGAGGGGAATAATGGAGAGAATGTTAAGCTGATACTTTAGGCTCAGTCACCACGATGCGGTCCCTGCCCTCGCGTTTGGCGCGGTATAAAGCTTCGTCAGCGGAATTAATGAGTTCGTTGGAGTCTTTAATATCGTCCGATGGATAAAGGGAAACTCCGATACTGATGGTGATTTTTACCTCTTTATCCTCCCCGTTTCTGTCCGGTCGGTAAAAATTGGTGGTTCGTGTGCGGCTCAAGAGACGTTCCGCTACAGCGTACATTCCCTTTAGGTCGGTTTCGGGAAGCAGGATGATGAATTCCTCGCCTCCGTAACGAGCGGGAATATCGATTTCGCGAATCTCTTCCTTGATGATGTTGCCCAAAGAACGGATAACGTGGTCGCCCTGAAGATGTCCGTGTTCGTCGTTAACCAGCTTGAAATGGTCGATGTCTATCATAATGCAGGCAAGCCTAACTTGATAGCGGCGGGCCCGAGGGAATTCCCGTTCCTCTAAGAGTTCCAGGAAATAGCGCCGGTTGAAAAGCTGGGAGAGTGCATCGGTGATTGCCATCTTCCGAAGCTGTTCGTTTTTCAGTTCCAGCAACTCCTTAAGCTGCCGAAACTTCGAATACTTCAACACCCGCGCCACCCGAAGCATCAGTTCATTGGTGTTGAATGGTTTGAAAATACAGTCCTCCGCTCCCATCTCCAAAGCCTTGACGCCGTAATCGTCACCGAAACCTGTAATCAATATCACCGCTAAATCGGTATTCACCTTATGAAGCTCTGTCATCAAATCCAGGCCGTTCATCTGAGGCATCTTGATGTCGGAAATCACCAGGTCTATCTTGGTGGTTTGATAAAACTTGAGCGCTTCAGCCCCATTGTTCACCGAATAAACCTTGTACTCGGTGTTTCCCTGGAGCACCTCAGTGATAAGTTCCCTGGTTTCGTGGTAGTCTTCAACTACTAATATATTGTAACTCATAGATATTCAGAATATTGTGGTCGGTTCCTGTTAGATACAGATGACAGCCCACTCGATCGTTACGCAA
This sequence comes from uncultured bacterium, assembly GCA_964421875.1. GTDB lineage: Bacteria > Electryoneota > Tariuqbacteria > Tariuqbacterales > Tariuqbacteraceae > CAYQZD01. The sequence goes on along the minus strand of CAYQZD010000011.1, from coordinate 34,584 downwards.
TACACTTTAGCCTCCCGAATTTCGCAGTAATAGCTGATTGATGATAAAAGAAACGGGGAAGCGTCAAGGCTTCCCCGCCCTGTAAATTCCTACTTAAGGAAGGTCATTTTCTTAACCATTCGGTACTCGCCAGCCTGGATAGAATACAGGTAAATTCCTGATGAAAGGTTCTCCCCTGATAAAGTCACAGTGTGCACTCCAGCCGGCATATAACCTTCTACCACCACCTCGACCAATTTTCCCAGGGTGTTGTAAACCTTCAATGAAACCTCACTGGCTTTCGGCAAAGCGAAACTGATTTGAGTCGTGGGATTGAAGGGATTGGGATAATTCTGCGACAGACTGAATTCTGTCGGTAAAGCGGAAACGGTGAGGCTTTCGCCCTCCCAACCAGTTAAATTCCATCCTTCCAGTCCGCCTGAGCCATCAGCGCCGGTCTTGGTGAATTCAAAGTTGTCCGAATCCCATACTTCGTTGGGAAATAAACCGACATAGCCGTTGTAGGAATAAGTTCCGGGGGGAGCTGCGCCGGGGACTACCTGAGTCAAGGTTCGAGAAATCTGAGCCCCTGCGGGAGTGGTGAGGTTGCGGTTCAATATCGGCCCATAGGTCGCGCCATTAGGGAGAGTTACGTCGATCCAGGCGTCGAAAGTCATCGGGGTCGCCTCGTTGTTGGCAAGCTGGGCAGTGAAACCGAAACTGCCGCCTCCGGCCGGTATCACCACCGGCGGCGATGTGGGGGTCAAATCGACCACAACGTTGGGCCCGCCGGTGATACCGTCGTCGATGCACCAAATCAATCCCTGGAGTGAACTCGCCGCGTTGTGCCACAAATACTCCCCGTCATGCGCCAAACCCTCGCAAACATCGTTGGCGATTACCGGTGTGTAGAATTGTTCGGTGACGGTTACCGCCCCTCCGGAGATGCTCAAACGCTTGATAAGCATCCCGATATTGTCCACGACGTAGATATTGGAGTTCGCAGGCGCCTCAGTATTCAACACTCCGTCCATATACCAGCCCACCATACTGGAGGTGACATACTCCTCCAGAATAGTTCCGGCAGCGTTTATTTTGAACAACTTGGTGTCGTTTTGCGCAGCGTTGCCTCCCACCCAGATGTTGTCGCCCTCAACTCCGAGCGCCCGGCCGGAATAATCCCCAAATGATGGAGTGATTTGAGCGAGCTGACTGCCGTCCAAACCGATTTTGTAAAGTGTGCTTGTAGGATAGAATTGAGCCACCCAGATTCCGCTCCCGTCATAAGCTGCGCCCATACAATAACCGCTGAAAGGCATTGGAATTAATCCTATGGTATCGCCGGTTACCAGGTTGAACTTCTGGAAATAGCATAGGGGTCCCACCACATTCTTTATTATGAACAAAGTGTCCCCCACTACGGTCGCGCCCGTGAAGGCGTTATTGGTACCGGGAGGGTAAATCGGGATAGTGCGGATGACTTCACCCAGCGAATCCGAATACTCTTTGACATACCAGTCGCAGGAACCATCGATGTTGACATTCGACGGAGAATAGCTGTCAGCCGATACCAAGCTTCCCAAACCCAGCAGACCGACCAGAACGAATAGCGTAAATCTTTTCACTGTAGCCTCCAGCGTTATCTTGGATGATGTGAATATAATTCGAAGGTTAATAAGTTGTTATTCGTTATAAGTAAACACGCAGAAAGGAAAAATATCGTGACCTTCAGCAACTTTAAAGAGAAAACTAATTACTCCCCTACAAACGCTGCTGATACTATCATACCAAATTAATACATATTTTAGCAAAAAGTCAAGTATTTTGTCCTGACCGATGAAGATAATTGTTATTTATACTCCCCTCCTGAGCTGTCTCAACGTAAAAGCAGAACCTTCCTTATTACTGTGTTACCGGAACTTTCCAGCTTGATGAAGTAAATCCCGGAGGCGGCTTGAACGCCCCCGAAATCGGCGCCGTCCCAGTATACAGTGGAATTCCCCGCTCCCGGCAAGCGCTGTTCAATGCGCCTGAGTTCCCGTCCCAGGATATCGAACACCCGGAAAACTACCAGCCCGCCCCGAGGCGCGGTAAAGGTTATCGCCAGCCTGTTGTTAAAGGGATTGGGATAAACCTTATGGATAGCCCAACCGTGAGGTAATATACCGGGGGGTAAACGCTTGACATCGACAGAATTCGATCCGCCCGGCGTTCCATGCAGTGAAGGCTCGATTGAAGCGCGCCAATTATCAGGCCCCAGATTTGGGCCTCCCGCATCCAGCAGTTCCAGCGTAGGTCCATTGCCGTCGGGTTCGGTAGGCCAGGGAGGGTCGTCATCGTAAGCCACCCAGTCCATAAGCGCGCCGGAATCGGTGAACAGCCGCACTTCGTCCCCGTCACCCCCAAAACCGAATTCGAAGCCTCCAATCAGCGGGCCTGCAGTTGGAAACAGAGCCGAAAAAGCCTCGGGATTTTTAGCGAGAATCAAAAACTCACCCGCCTCAATCGATGTGCCTTGCGGCAACTCGAAATAGTGGTCGTCACGATTGTCGTATAACCTCCATCCACTAAGATTATGTGTTCCCTGTAGACAGTAGAGTTCCAGCCAGTCCTCAGTATCGAATTGGGAACTGCTGTTATAGTTGATTTCGTTGATGACTATATCGCCTGTGCGCTCCGGTGTGGTTTCGATTCTCTCAACCGGAGCCGACGACAGCGGCTTGCCGGACGAGGTCTCAAAGTAAACCGTATCCCCCACCGCCGGCGCGGAATAGAGCTTCCCCGCGATGACTCCGCCGCCAATGTTCGAAGATAAAAACGCAGGGTAGTTGGTGACGAACAGAGTGTCGCCGGGCGCAACCGCTTCCAAAGATTCCAGCCGCGTCAAGGTGTAACTTCGATTGAGGCGTACGCAGCAGCCGGATAGATTCAAAGACCGGCTCGACCGGTTGACCAGACAGAGGTAATGCACACCGCTGCCCTGGATTTCACTAAAGGGTCCCACCGATACCGATCCCGAATCCGGAGGGTTACTGTCAAGATGAATGACAGGAACATCGAGGGGATTTTGGCGAAATCCGAAAAAACCGGCAGGGGGATGAGTAAAAGACTCGCCGTGCGGGCGTTCCAGGGAAAAGGCGTAATAAAAGGGCGGAGTGAGGTCAGGAAAAGAAGCTACGGTTGTATATCGCAAATCGTTAGCGACGCTGTCACCGTGAGTTCCGTCGTCAAACATTGTTTCGCTGCGACCGACATAATTGGAGTCTTCAATATGAACCTTTACTCGCTGAATCCAGCTTGGAAGTTGCGCTTCGAAGCGTATAGAATCATCCACGCTAAAAATATAGTCTCTGTCCACGTAAGTTTCGATGATTTCCATTCGCTCGAAAAAACCACTTATGTTCAGTTGAGAAGCGCGGGAATTCATATACCACATCAGACTGTCATACTCACTGTCGAACTCTGAATTACTCCCCAGTTTCAGCGTGTCCTGGTGAACGTCGTTACTGATTTCGTTGTAGGTTTGAGTGATTATTGTCTGCAGGGAATCGAAACCGGAATGAACCAAATCGTTGATTTTACTGCGCAGCGCCGAACGGTGCGTCTCCACCGCGATTAAACGCTGCGCCGCAGCCTGAACATATAATTCGGAAAACAGTCTCTTATGGGGCGGTTGGGTGAAACATCCTGTCCAGTCGTTGCCAAAAGTGGCGTCCATATCCCAGGGAACTACAAAATGCCTAGAATCGCTATATTGACCCAGATAATAGTTCTTAGTGAAACCGTCAGAATTGGATATCGCGACCTGAAGCGCAAAATACGAAAGAAAATTATCAGTGTCAAACACTGATTCCAATCTCTGCGCCATAGCCGAAGAATCGCCGTATTGAATGAATGTTAAGAGAACGCCCAGCGAATCAAGCGCCCCGTAAGGCAGTATCCGGGGCATATAAAAGCGCGTCAGGTCATCCGTATAAAGCGTGGGCGCGAAACGCGCGCCGTGTAAAATTGTCTTGAATAACACTTCATCGTTGATATCACGCCGCTGCAGAAAACGCTCATCCACCTGCTCCACTTCTACATATACCCCTAAGTAGATATCGTTTACTATGAGGGAAATGAACCGGGTGTCGGGCGTAGGTATTTCCGCAATCCGGGAAAGCGCCATCGAAAGATAGTTTCGGCAGAGCGAAATATCCCGATACTCAGCGTTCAGATTGGTTTCCTGCTCCCCGAAAGGTCCCTCTTCGTCAAAGATAAACTTCCAGGAACGTTTGGGTAAAAGCCTCGAGGTGCCGCCGCGGTACCGCACCCGGCAGGGATAATTGTCGCCGGCATATTGAACCATAGCGGGATAAGTTTTGTCAGATGAAGGATTCGCCTCAAGACTATCCCAATAGGCGGATTCTATGGTCAGTCTGTATGTCGGAAGGGTCAACTGTTGAGCGTGAGAAACAGCCGCTGTAATAACAAGTGAAACTATGACCAAATAAACTCTGATACGAATTCGCGGTCTCATCGATGACTCCCTTCTCACTATCGAATAACGAAGGCGAAGCTTCGTGAAATGGACTGTCCTGAAATGTTATTGCGAGGAATCTAATTCCATCATATTTCCTAATAGGTCTCCTCAGGACCGGGGAAACTACCGTTTTTAATGTCTTCTTTGTACTGCCGGAAAGCAGACCGCGCTTCGCCCGCTAAATTCAAATATCTCCGTACAAATTTTGGCTTGAATTTCTCGAAAAGCCCCAGCATATCGTACATTACCAGAACCTGGCCGTCGCAGCCCGGCCCCGAACCGATGCCGATAGTGGGAATCGTCAGCGATTCCGTGATGGCTTGAGCCGTTTCGCCGAACACCTTCTCCAGCACTATCATAAAAGCCCCGGCCTCTTCTAACGCTAAAGCGTCCCTTTTTAGTTCCGCCGCCTCTTCGGAGCTTTTTCCCCGGATTGTGTAACCCCCGAAGCGGTTGATAGACTGCGGGGTCAAACCGATGTGCCCCATCACCGGAATACCCACCGATGCGATGCGCCGCACTGTCTCCGCCATCTCCACACCGCCCTCGACCTTGACTCCTTGAGCCCTCCCCTCCTTTAAAAAACGCCCCGCGTTTCGGACAGCTTCTTCCGGAGAAACCTGGAACGACATAAAGGGCATATCACCCACCACCATCGCTTTCCGCACCGCCCGAGAAACACATCGGGTATGGTAAAGCATATATTCCAGGTCCATAGGAATTGTGGTCTCATAGCCGGCGACTACCATTCCCGCGCTGTCCCCCACTAAGATTACATCGATGCCGGCATCATCCTCCAACTCGGCGAACAGAGCGTCGTAAGCCGTGAGCATTACTATCTTTTCGCCCCGTTCCTTCATCGCCTTCAAGGCAACGGTGGTCATTCGCTCCGGTTTTTTCTCCATAGCTCAATTCCATATTCTTAAGAATCTGCATATCATTCCTTCGTAGGAATTTACTCAATTTACCTATGAATGTCAAGACGGAATAGAACAATAATTTCCGTGAACAATGGCACCTATAAATCACAGGATGCGGCGATAAGGAGTCCGCCAAGGTTGCTTAATTCCCCCAAAGCCCTTACTTTGTACCCTAATTATTATGGAGTCGATGACCTCATAGTTGTGACCCTTCCCTATAAATACCGTATCACCGCCGCCGGATTCACCGCGATTACCGGGCAGGTCATTCTGCTGCGCCTGCTCGAAGTCCAATTCGGGGGCAGTGAAATCGCCCTCGGACTCTACCTGGCAAGCTGGCTGCTCTGGAGTGGGCTGGGAGCGGGAACCGCTAAATTCTACGCCCGGAAACGCCTGTTCCCGCTTTTCCTCTCGCTGCAGGCGCTGACGCTGCCCCTCTCGGTCTGGATGTTCCGAGCCCTCCCGGCGCTGACAGGCAGGCAGGTCGGAGTATTGGCAGGGCTGTCGGATGTTATCAGCGGCGGAGTCCTGCTCATAGCGCCTTTCGCCTACATTACCGGAGCACTTTTCACTCTCGCTATCGCCGCCGCTGAGGCGCCTCCGCGGAAGATATACTTTTGGGAAGCGGTGGGCGCTGTCGCCGGGGGAGCTTTCGTCGCCGCAACATTGGGCAGGCTTGATTATTTTCAAATCGGATTCGTTATGGTCGGTGTGAATTTACTGGCGGCATTCGCCAAGCGTTCCTGGCAATTAGCCCTTGCCGCAGCCTGCGTGATACCCGCAATCTTATGGCTGGCGCCGCCGCTGGACAAAGTCAGTGTCAATCTCCGCTGGCGGGGATACCGGATTATCCGGCACGACGAATCGATTTACGGCGACATCGCAGCCCTCAAAGTAAATGAGCAGTACGCTTTATATCAAAACGGGATGCTCGCCGCCAGCAGGCCTGATCCCGCCGCCGCCGAAGAAGCGGTCCATTTCGCCGCCCTGGCGCATCCTAAGCCTCAGCGGGTTTTCCTGATGGGGGGAGGGCTTTCCGGCGCGGTGGACGAACTACTGAAGCACCCTTCGATTACCGCGGTCGATTACGCGGAGATTGATCGTCAACTAATCAGGACAATGGTCGAATCCTTTCCCCCGGAAGCCTCGGACTTTACCTGCAATCCCAGTGTGCGCATTGTCAACCTTGACGGCAGAGCCTGGCTCAAGCCCGTAGATGCCCGCTACGATTTGATAATTATCGACCTGCCTGAACCGGTGACCGCCCAACTGAACCGCTACTACACCCTTGAATTCTTCCAAGACGCCGCCCGCAACCTTAAACCGGGAGGAATCTTCGCCTTCAATCTGAATTCATCCGAGGATTTCATCGACCCGGAGCTGGCGGATTTCCTCGCCGGGATAAAGCGCACCCTCGACACTGCTTTCCCTCATACATACCTCCTTCCCGGAAATATGTGCCACTTCCTCGCTTCGGATAGTAGTTTCACCACTGAGGCGGATATCCTGATGAGACGAATCGAAGAGCGAGGTATTCAGACAGCCTTCATCAGTCCTTACTACCTTCCCTATAGACTGAGCCCGGAAAGGAAGCGGTTCCTGACTGAATCCCTGGAAAGTTCAGATTCCGGCTGGATTAACCGCGATTTCCGCCCCTTGGGATACTTCCGCGCCCTGGCGCGTTGGAGCAGCCAGTTCCGCCCGGGCAGCGGAAATATATTCGAAATTCTGTGGCGATTACCGCATTGGATTATGCTGCCGTTTCTAATAATGGCGATGGCGTTGCTGCTGTTTCTCTTGAGAGGTTCACTGCGTCAAAGGGGATTGAAACTTGCGGTCGCCGCCGGAGGCTTTACACAAATCGGGATGCAGATAGCGCTGATTCTGGGTTTCCAGTCGATATACGGCTATATGTATTATCAGCAGGCGCTGCTCATCGCCGCCTTTATGGCCGGAGCCGCTGTCGGCAGCGGCTGTGTCAGGGAGCGGTGGGTGAAACTGTCCTGCTTCCTCAAGCTGCAGGCGGCGGTATGCCTGGTTCCGCTGGCGGTTTACGGTCTTCTTGTTTTGACCAGAGCGATTGGGGGAGCAGGGGGAAACCTGCTGACCCTTGGAGCCTTGCTCTGCGGAGCGCTGGGCGGCGCGCAATACAGCCTCGCCGCCGGACTGGTGAAAGGTCCTTCCCCGCAAAGCCGCGGCGGCGGCCTCTACGCTATCGACTTATTCGGCTCCGCCGCCGGAGCCCTGCTGGCGGGGATTGTGTTAGCGCCCCTGCTCGGCTTCGCTAACGCTTTATTTATTCTTGCGGCGATGGGGGGGATTCCGCTGGTGTTAATTGCTATAAGTAGGGCGGATTCTTAATCCGCCGGACACCGATTGCTTCGTCCGCCTACGGCGTCCTCGCAATGACAAATCCATATCATTACACGATTAATACCCTCAATTAATTAATAGAGTCGGATCTCCATTTTATCTGCTATGAATCGAACCAATATTCGGTATTCATCATTCATCATTTATCCCTATTGCTTTCAATCGTTCCTTGCACCATTTGATTCCATTTTTCGCGCCGATTTCCCAGAACAGGCCCAGCGCCTGTCGGTAAAATTCTTCAGCCTTTTTCAATTCTTTTCTTTGCATGTATAGACTGCCAAGGTTGCCGTATTGTTTTGCTATGATTCCTTTGTAACCAACTTCTTCTGCAGTCTTTATCGATTTACCAAAAAAGTCTTCCGCTTTCTCCAATTCGCTACGTGCCTGATAAATCAAGCCGAGGTTGCCATACTGTTTCGCAATTCCCTCCTTCCGATCCAACTCCTCACTTAGTTTAAATGCTTCAGTATACAACTCCTCCGCCTTATCTAATTTGCCGCGAGTGAAATAAATATTGCCGAGGTTGCTGTAATCTGAAGCCATTCCTTCCTTTCTCCCCAGTTCCTTGTCAATTTCCAACGCTTTCAATTGCATTTCTTCCGCCTTCTCCAATTCGCCGCGGGTTATGTAAATATTGCCGAGGTTGCCGTATGCGTTAGCAAGACTTTCTTTTCGACCTAATACTTCATCAATAGCAATTACCATATTAAACATCTCTTCCGCCTTCTCCAATTCGCCGCGGATCTGGTAAATCAAGCCGAGGTTGCCGTATTGGTTAGCCATCCCTTCCTTTCTTCCCAGTTCCTTGTCAATTTCCAACGCTTTCAATTGCATTTCTTCTGCCTTCTCCAATTCGCCGCGAGTTTTGTAAATCAAGCCGAGGTTGCCATATTGTATCGCCATCCCTTCTTTTCTGCCAAGCTCTACATTAATTCGTAACGCTTTATTATACGTCTCTTCCGCCTTCTCAAGCTCGCCGCGAGTTTTGTAAATCACGCCGAGGTTGCCGTATTGGTTCGCTATAATTTCTTTAGAACCCACTTCTTCAGCTTTCCTTATCGATTTCCAATAATAATCTTCCGCTTTATCCAATTCACCGCGGATTGTGTAAATGATGCCGAGGTTGCCGCTGGCGATGGCAAAGGCTTCCTTCCCTTCGCGGGATTCATCTTTATCATCGGATGAGGCTAATTTTTCCGCCAGACGCGCCGAATTTTCCCAGGCTTCAATCGCGGCATCGAACTTGGAAATTCCGTAATATGCGGCACCGATGAGATTATAGAGGGCGCACTGTTCGCTGAGTTTGGGATTGTGTTTGAAACCTTCTTTATAGCATTCGATAGCTTTCAGCGTGGCTTCTTTTCGTTGTTTGCTGATTTCAGCTTTCCCTGCATAGATTGAGACTTGGATTTTTACGGCGCGGGCGAGTTCCCGGGTGCCGGCTTCGTAGGCGGCTTTCAAAGGAAGGTTTCCGGTTTCGGAAAGATCGTCGAGGAATAAGCCCATCCCTTCCGCGACCGCATTCTTTATCTCGTTTACAGTTTCTCTACTTATTTCCTCCTTCTTGGGAAGTATGGCAATAACAGCTTTGGTGATGAAATGAACCGCTATACAACCCGCGATGACAATGGGTATGACCGCGTATTTTTCAGGGATAGAGGGCAGCCTCAAATAGAGGATGAGCAGCGCAATCACCGCGCTGGCGATTAAGGCGAGGATTTCGAGGATGGTTTTGAGCATACGCTCCTCCCGGAGTTAATTTTATCCAATCGAATATAACATAAATTGCATTAATTTCAAAAAAATCTATATTAAGAATAGGGATAGGTTTTAATGATTTTGCGCTATGTGTTCCCCAATTGCTTCGTCCGCCTGCGGCGTCCTCGCAATGTCAATGTCGGACACCCTGCGGAAGACTCCGCGGCGCATTAATCAGCGTCATCTGCGATTTATAAAGCGGGGGATTTTAAGGAGGGACTTGTACACCTGTACACTTTCGAACTTGTACACAGTTTGGGTCAAACTATGCGAAACCAGAATTCATTTTCCACAGAAGCTTTGCTCGATACGAAATCCGGAAAAGTGAAGTATCACAGCCTGACAAGGCTGGCGGAGCAGGGTTATGGCGAGGTCGAACGCTTCCCTTTTTCGCTCAAAGTCCTGCTGGAGGCGCTGCTACGCGCCGAAGACGGCGAAACTGTCACGGCAGAGGACATCGCCGCGCTCGCCGGGTGCAATCCTGCGGAGGTTCAGCCGGCGTCGATACCCTTCAAACCCGCCCGGGTGCTGCTGCAGGACTTCACGGGAGTGCCTGCGTTGGTGGATCTGGCGGCGCTTCGGAGCGAGATGGCTCGCCGGGGGAAGGACCCTTCCCGCATCGACCCTCTGCTCCCCGCCGATTTAGTCATCGACCATAGCGTTCAGGTCGATTCCTACGCTTCACCCGATTCCCTCCGCATCAACGCCGACCGGGAATTCGAACGTAACGAGGAGCGTTACCGCTTCCTGCATTGGGGTAAGAACGCTTTCAGAAATTTCACCGTGGTTCCCCCCGCCAGCGGTATCTGCCACCAGGTGAACCTGGAATACATCGCGAAGGTGGTTCAGACGCGGGAAATCGAGGGCGCTGTGACCGCATTCCCCGACTCCGTCATCGGCACCGACTCTCATACCACGATGGTGAACGGAGCGGGTGTGTTAGGGTGGGGAGTGGGGGGGATTGAGGCGGAAGCGGCGTTATTAGGGCAGCCGCTGTTTATGCTGATTCCCGAAGTGGTCGGAGTTGAACTTATTGGGGAACTTCCTTCCGGCGCGACCACCACCGATTTAGTCCTCGCCGTCACTGAGACTTTGCGGAAAAAGGGAGTGGTGGGCAAGTTTGTCGAATTCTGCGGTGAAGGGTTGGACAGTATGTCCGTCCCCGACCGCGCCACCATTGCCAATATGGCGCCGGAATACGGGGCGACCGTGGGCTTTTTTCCCGTCGATGGCAATACGCTGGAGTATTTGCGGCGCACCGGCAGAAGTGAAAAATTGGTCGATTTGGTAGAACGGTATTGTAAAGTTCAGGGACTTTTCCGCGACAGCAGGACGCCGTTGCCGGTTTTTTCGGATAAGGTGAAACTTTATCTTTCAATTGTAGTCCCCAGTGTCGCCGGTCCCAAACGTCCTCAAGACCGCACCAGTCTCCCTGACTTGCCCTACGCTTGGCGGGAAAGCCTGACTGCGCCGCTGGAGAAGCGGGGATTCAACCTGTCCCCGGATGACTTGCAGGCGGAAGCCGCAGTGGAATATCCCGAAGGCGGCGAGGGGAAACTCCGCCACGGCGATGTCGCCATCGCCGCTATCACTTCCTGTACCAACACCTCCAATCCCGCGGTGATGCTCGCCGCCGGACTTCTGGCTAAAAACGCGGTGGAAGCCGGTTTGCGAGTGAAGCCGTACGTTAAGACCAGCCTCGCTCCCGGTTCCAAAGTCGTCACCGAGTATCTAAAAAACGCCGGACTGCTGCCTTACCTGGAAGAGCTTGGTTTTCATATTGTGGGCTACGGCTGCACCACCTGCATCGGTAACAGCGGTCCTCTGCCAGCGCATATTGTCCAGGCGGTAAAGGATAAAAACCTGGTCGTTGCCAGCGTTCTTTCCGGTAACCGGAATTTTACCGGCAGAATCAATCCTCACACCAAAGCCGCCTATCTTGCTTCGCCGCCGTTGGTGATAGCCTTCGCTCTCGCGGGGACGATGGACATCGACCTTACCACTGAGCCGCTTGGTCTGGATTCGCAGGGGGATATGGTTTATTTGGAGGATATTTGGCCCTCGCGTAATGAGATTGAAAGCCTCCTACCCCTCGCCCAAAAACCGGAACTGTTTCTTAGCGTTTATGAAGGTATTGAGCGTTCGAATGAGCGTTGGAACGCAATCGAAGGGAGCAGTGAGCCGGTTTTCGCTTGGGATAAAGTCAGCGAATACATCAAGGAACCTCCGTTTTTTAAGGAGCTAAACCTTGAGTCTCTGCCTATAACACCAATACGGAACGCTCGAGTTCTGGTATGGGGGGGAGATTCTGTCACCACCGACCACATAAGTCCCGCAGGCGCTATATCGCCTGACAGTCCGGCGGGCCGGTATCTTATCAGCCGCGGCGTGAATCCCCCGGATTTCAATTCCTATGGCAGCCGCCGCGGCAACCATGAAGTTATAATGCGGGGGACTTTCGCTAATGCCGCTTTCAACAACCTGCTTGCGCCCGGCGCTGTTGGAGGTTTTACCCGGCATTTTCCCTCAGGAGAATCGATGACCATCTATGACGCCGCCGTACACTACCGCGCAGAGGGCGCGCCGGTGATAATCCTCGCTGGCGCGGATTATGGTATGGGCAGCAGTCGGGATTGGGCAGCCAAAGGGGTCTTCCTCTTGGGAGTGAAAGCGGTGATTGCGCGGTCTTTCGAGAGGATTCACCGCAGCAATCTGGTGGGAATGGGAGTCCTGCCGCTGACTTTCAAGGAAGGTGAGAATCCGGCTGTTTTAGGTCTCACCGGCGAAGAGAAATACAACATCATCCTCGATGATGACCTCCAACCCGGAGCTGAAGTCATAGTCGAAGCTATTTCAAGCGAAGGTAGCAGATTAAACTTCAAAGTGGTCTGTCGCATCGATTCGCCGGTTGAGATGGAGTATTATCGAAACGGAGGAGTTCTTCACACTGTCCTAAGGCGCTTCCTTTGAAAATAATTATCGATTTTTTATATGGATAAGTTAATACTTTTTTAGCAGATAATTCAATAAACTGATTAAAGAATGTGAACCTTTTGTCTGTTGTGGTCGTCTAACATATATGACACTCTGATATTATGGAAAGAAGCTGTGGTATAACATGAATCTGTGGAATAGCCGTCAATTGTTGATTTATTACACTTATCTATACCGGAAAACTTGAAAATAAGAATATTTTTCCTTATAATTAAAGATAATGAGTTTATGGGGAATTAGCTCAGCTGGGAGAGCGCGGGCTTTGCAAGCCTGAGGTCACCGGTTCGAGTCCGGTATTCTCCACTTAAATATACCCGCATCTCTATGGAAATTCTTAGACCATATTTATTTTGTGGGGACTATTGAGAACCTTTATCGTTTGTGTTCTCAATAGTCCTTTTTTTATTGTTCTAAGACTTTCTTTATCATCGTGAAATATGTGTCGTGGTTTGATGGAAACTGATTTGAAGATTGTATCTATCCTTAATATCAATCTCAGAGTTAATTAGGGAAACACATTGAATAACAACGACCAAGAATTCACTTCAATTCTCCAAAACGTCATTAACGGCGTGATTGGATTGGACCAGCAAGCTTTGATCACCTATATGAACCGAACCGCGGAAAGGTTGATTGGTCAGCGCTTGGAAAGGGTCGTGGGGAGCTCCCTCGATGATTTGCTGAAGCTGATCGACCTTGACACCGGCGAACCTTTCCCTAAATCTCTTTCGCAAGTATTATTGGCGGGTGAAATTGACGGATTTGTCAGGACCGCCAAGTTGGAAGCGGAGGAGGGTGCGCTGTTTGAGATTGATCCGAATTCCCACGTTGTGGTTGATGAAAAGGGAAAAAGTCGCTCTGCCATACTGATGTTCTACAAGGCTGACGAGCGTGAGTTGTGGGACAAATCCATCTTTGCCAGCGAGTTGAAATTTCGAGATTTACTGGTCAATATCCAGGAAGGAATCTGGGTAATCGACCGGGACGCCAATGTGGTCTTCGTCAATCCGAAAATGGCTCAAATGATGGGTTACAGACCTGGCGAAATCATAGGCAAGAACATCTTTTCTTTTATGAGCGAGCATGGGAAACTGATTGAAAACGGCAGCGCATTGGAGCCGGGTAACGTTATGAGTAAACACCTCTATTTCGAATTCACTCGCAAGGACGGAAAGGTTATTGTCATCAACGTCAGAACTTCACCCATCACCGATGAAGACGAGAACTATACCGGCGCCATCGCCTGCGTCTCGGATGTAACCGACCAGGTTAATACCGAAAACGCCCTTCATTTCCAGATGCGGATGAAGGAACTGCTGTCCGACATCTCCTCGCAGTTCATTAGCTGTTCTCACGACGAAATCGACGATGCTATCGACCAGGCTCTGGAAAAAATCGCACGCTTCACCGGCGCCGACCGCAGCTATATTTTCCTCCTCAGTAAAGACGGAGCGGTAGTGAATAATACCCACGAATGGTGCGTAGACGGAATCGAACCGCAGATTGAATTGAATCAAGCCATCCCCGTTGATGAATTTCCCTTTATTAAGAAAGTCATATACGAAGATAAAATATTCAATGTCCCCGACATATATAAACTGCCGATTGATGCAGAAAAGGAAAAGAAGGAGTTTGAAAAAGGGGATATTAAATCGCTAATCTATGTAGCGATGCTGTCAAGCGGGGAAATTATCGGATTCATCGGATTCGACTCAGTGAAAAAAGCGCGGGAATGGTCGGATGATATCGCGGCTCTTTTGCGGATGGTGGGTGAAGTATTCGCCAATGCTCTGGCGCATAAATGGGCTGATGAAGCTCTTCGGGAATCCGAACGTAAATACCGCAACCTTATTGAACAGTCTAAAGACGCATTCTATCTTTTGGTTGAGGGAAAATTCGAGATTATCGACCGCGCTTTCGCCGAAATGTTCGGAGTCACCAAGGAAGAGGTGCGGAGTCCGAACTTCGATTTCTATGACCTGGTCGCTCCCCACAGCCGAGGCATTATCGATGAGAGAAACCGGATGCAGAAACAGGATTTGGAAAAGCTCTCAAGATATGAATTCACCGCAATGGCCAAGGACGGCAGGCACATCGAAGTCGAAGCCTCGGTTTCCTACGTCACCTATAAGGGTGAACTTGCCACTCAAGGAATTCTTCGAGACATCTCGGAACGAAAACATCTCGAAGCGCAATTGCGGCAATCACAGAAGATGGAAGCGGTGGGCAGACTCGCCGGGGGGATAGCGCACGATTTCAACAATCTGCTTACCGTGATTCAGGGAAACACCGCCCTCGCAATGCGTTCCCTGGACCGAAATGACCCCTTGAGACACGATTTGGAACAGATCAAGAACGCCGCCGCCAGAGCCTCCAACCTCACTCATCAGCTCCTCGCCTTCAGCAGACAGCAATCCATCGAATTAAGAGTGGTTGAAATCAACGGTATCGTAAAAGAGATAGAAAAGATGCTGCGCAGGCTCATAGGGGAGAACATTGAACTTGTCACTCGGCTGGCAGAAGAACTTGATCGAGTAAAAGTGGATATCGGTCAAATCGAACAGGTGATTGTCAATCTCGCTGTGAACGCTGCCGACGCTATGCCTGATGGCGGCAAGCTTCTGGTCGAGACCCAAAACATCCAGCTCGATTCAAAATATGCAAAGGTTGAACCTGAAGTGCAGCCGGGCGAGTATGTGGTGATGATTATCAGTGATACCGGATTCGGGATGTCTGAAGAGGTCAGAGCCCAAATCTTCGATCCCTTTTACACTACAAAGAAAATAGGTAAGGGAACCGGACTTGGTTTATCCACCGTCTACGGAATCGTCAAACAGCATAAGGGTCATATCACCGTGTATAGCAAGCCGGGTGTGGGCTCTACATTTAAAGTATACCTTCCCAGCGTCGTCGCCAAATCCGAATCATACGAAGACGAATCTACGCTGGAAGAGCTTCCTTTCGGCGATGAGACGGTGTTGGTAGTGGAAGATGAAGCGGATGTGCGGTCTGTCGCCGTGCGTATCCTTCAACAGCAGGGCTATACCGTATTCGAAGCGGTTGACGGACATCAGGCTCTCGAATTCATAGACAGTTTAAAATCGCCGATTGACCTGCTCCTCACTGATGTGATTATGCCCGGGATGAGCGGGCCGGAACTGGTGGAAAAACTTACAAATAAATGGGAGACATTGAAAGTGTTGTATATGTCAGGATACACCGCAGACATCATCGAACATCACGGAATTCTGAAACCGGGTATCCCCTACCTGCGCAAACCATTTCTCCCTACCCAACTGGTGCTGAAGGTTAGGCAATTGCTTGACGAAGAATAGTAATTCAGGACTTGTTTTTTCAAGAATCTATTCTTATATTAAGCTTACTAACCGCTTCCCCTTACTCATATTCCAACCGCTTCTATCGACAGGGGGAATTCCTATTAAACTATAGATTAGATATGGCTTCCAAAGAAGAAATCATCAAACTGGTGAAGGGAATCGTCAAGAGCGGTGTTCAGGTGGAGATCAATATTGCCGGCGAGTTATACTCTACCAGGTTCCTGCATTACGATTCAGAGGGAGAATTTGTCTTCTCCGACCAGTTGATTCCCAAAAGTGGGAATCAAATACTAAGACCGGAGCAGATTTACAGCATCAAGCAGGACTATTTCGACGCCGGGATGATTCATACTATTCGTTTCAGTGCGCCCTATATCAAATCCGCAATCTATAATGAACTTCCTGCCCATAGCTTCGGTTTCCCCGTTGAGATTCGCCGGAAAGCCAACGCTTACGATGTCGAACCCCGCCCCAGCGACAATGTGAGTGTCGCTTTTGTACTGAAACCCCTGAAAACAGAACAACATGTCACCAGTCTGAATATCCGTTCACTTCAATTTAAAGGTTCGATACCTGTTCCGGTCAAATCCGAAGGAATACCTGTGCGTGATGTGAGTCTGAAGCTCCCTCAAACCGAAGTCCGCTTTAACGCCAATCTCATCCGGGTGACCAAGTATATCTACCGTCTGGAATACCATGAGATTTTTCCTGAAGCATTCACTGCCTTAAATCATTATATCAGTGAAAGATACAGTGAAAGTGTGGGATTCAGGAAGCCCTCCTCGCAGAGCGAATCTAACCGTCCCGGCGTTGTTTATAAACCCAAAGAGAAAGCTCCTAAATACAAAGGCAAAGTTTTCGTTGTGGATGACCAGCTGATGGTAACGGATTTGCTTTCTCGAGTCTTGACACGGAGCGGATATTTCTGTCGAACCTACAACGACGGTAACAAATTAATTGAAAGCGCCGTAAAGCATAAGCCCGACATCATCCTTCTCGACATAAAAATGCCCGACTATGACGGTTTCACACTCTGCAGGAGAATAAAGCGGGATCCCCGCACATCTCACATCTCAGTGATAATGCTCACCGCCGCCAGTTCCAGGGACGATGTGCTGGAAGCCAAGGACGCCGGCGCTGAGCTCTACCTGGTAAAGTCCCCCAATATGAAAATGAATGAAGTGGTGGAAAGAGTCGATAGTATTATGGAGCGGCGACTGAACCATTGAGCCCCGCCTATGATAACTGACCTAATTGTCAACCTTTACCGTTAAATCACCAACAAAACAGCCTTGCAAGCTGTGGATTTGCGTCACTCTTGGGGATTAGTGAATAAGCCCTTTGGGGCTTCTTTTTTAATGAACGACATTAGTTATTGTTTCAATAGAAATAAATTCTTAGGGTAGGGGCGGTTCGCGAACCGCCCTTACAAGATTGCATTGGGACAAGTATTATTGTCGTTTATTATAGTTGATTATGACAAACAAACCGGAGTCGGTACTTTGCAAAACGAAAAAAGGACAAAAGCGGAGCTTACCGAAAAGCTTGAAGCCCTGCGAAAGCAGGTCAAACAGCTTGAAAAGGCTGAGGGAGAAAGTAGGCGGACGGAGGAAGCGCTTAAGGAAAGTGAAGACAGGTACCGCAGTATAATTGAGGGAACAGGGGCTATCATCTTTAATGTAAATCGCCGCGGGCGATTCACTTATGTCAACGAAGCCGCCATTAGAGCGCTGGGTTACAGCCCAAAGGAAATCATAGGGCGCTTCTACTTGAAATTTGTATATCAGGAAGATAAGCGGAGAACTCATACGGTCTTTCAAAAACAGTTGAAAGAAGGCGCGGAGGCCACTAATGTTGAATTACGTTTCGTCAACAAGGAAGGATCTGTGGGTTGGTTTGGTTTTTTAGTAAACATTATTAAGAAAAATGGTGAAATCGTTGGACTCAGAGGTGTAGCGCAGGATATCACTGAACAAAAACGGGCGGAGGAGGCATTAAAGGAAAGTCAAAGGACGCTTTCGACCTTGATGAGCAACCTGCCGGGAATGGCTTATCGCTGCAGGAACGACCGGGATTGGACCTCACTATTCGTTAGTAAAGGATGTTTTAATCTCACGGGATACGACCAGGATGATTTCATCGAAAACGCAAAAAAATCCTACGGGAAAATAATCCATCCGGAAGACCGGGAATATGTGTGGGGTGAGGTGCAAAAAGCTTTAGAGCAAAAAATGCCGTTCACAATAGAATATCGAATTATTACAGCTGACAATGAAACAAAATGGGTATGGGAAAAAGGAAGAGGGATATTCTCAGCAGAAGGTAGTCTATTGTATCTGGAGGGATTTGTATCCGACATAACTGAAAGAAAAAGGGCGATGGAATCGCTGCGGGAAAGTGAAATACGGTTTCGCAATATGTTTAATCAGACTTTCCAACTTGCCGGCGTAGTGATTCTTGATGGCACATTGACCGCCGCCAATAAAACCGCACTCGATTTCATCGGCGCAAACGAAGCTGATGTCGTTGGCAAGCCATTCTGGGATACGCCTTGGTGGAGCCATTCCGAGGAATTGAAGGCCTGGCTCCGCGATGCTGTTACAAGAGCAGCGCAAGGTGAGGGTGTTCGACGCGAAGTCACCCATTCTTCCGAAGACGGCGATCTTCATTATTTCGATTTTTCACTTAAGCCCGTTGTCGGCGAAGATGGGAAAGCGCTGTATCTGATTCCCGAAAGTCGGGACATCACTGAAAGTAAGCTGGCGGAAGAGGCGCTGAGGGAATCCGAAATCCTCTACCGCGACCTGGTGGAAACTTCGCAAGACCTCATCTGGCAGTGCGACTCTGAAGGAAAATATATCTACCTTAACATTGCCTGGGAGGATGTCTTCGGTTTCAAGGTGGAAGAAATGCTCGGTAAGAGTTTCACAGAATTCCAGATACCTGAATACGCTGAAAGGGATATGAAGGAGTTCGCAAGACTCCTTGAAGGGGGAACGGTAAAAGAGTTCGAGACCGTTCATATCGGCAAGGACGGTAGGGAAATTAATCTCGCTTTCAGCGCAAAATTCGTCGAGGACGACGATGGAAATATCATCGGCACTATGGGGACAGCCCATGATATCACCGAGCGCAAGCGGGCGGAGGAAGCGCTTTGCCTTGCCAATGACATAATCGTTCGAAGTCCTGCAATCGCCTTTGTCTGGAAGAACGCCGAAGGATGGCCGGTAGAGTTTGCTTCGGAAAACACAGAAAACATTTTTGGATGGACTTCGCAGGATTTTATGTCAGGTAAGGTTCCCTATGCTAATGTGGTGCATCCCGATGATATTGAACGTGTAGCTGAAGAAGTCGCTCAAAACAGCGCCAGCCAATCCACAAAATCATATACACACGCCCCTTATCGAATAGTGCGGCGGGAAGGTGAGACTCGATGGGTCGAGGATATGACTGTCATTAGACGCGCCAAGGACGGAGATGTTATCGCCTACGAAGGTATTATTCTCGATGTAACCGAACGCAAGCTGGCGGAAGTGGCGTTGAGGGAAAGTGAAAAACGATTTAGGTCGATAGTAGAATATTCTCAAGCGGGTATTCTGATTGTGGACGAATCCTACAAATTCGAGTATGTGAATGATGAGCTCACCCGAATTCTGGGATACAGCAGAGAAGAATTAGTTGGGCAAGATTTCCGGAGCTTTCTCGATGAGGAAAGTAAGAATCTGGTGGCTGACCGTTATGTCAGAAGGCAAAAAGGCGAGGAGGTTCCGCCCAGGTATGAATTCAATATAGTGAGGAAAGACGGTGTTAAGAGAAGAGTGGAAATCAGCTCCACGGTGATCAAAGATTCTGCGGGAAGATTGAAAACCGTGGCTCAGATTATGGACATCACCGAGCGCAAGCGGGCGGAAGAGGCGCTGCAGATTCAAAAAGTATATCTGGAGGAACTATTTGAGCACGCGCCTGAAGCTATCGTGATTTTGGATAATGAAGATAGAATTCAAAGTATAAATCGTGAATTCATAAAGATGTTTGGGTACTCATCCACTGAAGCGATTGGGGAAAAAATCAACGATCTGATTGTGCCTGCAGAATTGAAAGATGAAGGTATGAAAGCGACTAACGATGTCGCTGCAGGAAAAGCAATACAAATCGAAACTGTCCGCCAGAGTAAAAATGGTAAGAAAATCCATGTTTCAATTCTTGGTAATCCCATCATGCTTAAAGGTGATCAACTGGCGGTATATGGAATCTACCGCGACATCACCGAACGCAAGCGGGTGGAGGAAGCGTTGCGCGAAGAGGCGGTTAGAAGGCGAATCTTAATCGACCAATCCAGAGACGGTATTGTTGTGCTTGACCGGAACGGCGCGGTTTTTGAAGCTAACCAACGTTACGCTGAAATGCTTGGATACACCGTCGAGGAAGTTCGAAATTTACATATGTGGGATTGGGACTTTCAATGGACTCGCGAGCATTTATTGGAAATGGTTAATCAAGTGGATGAAACCGGCGACCATTTTGAAACCAAGCATCGCCGGAAGGACGGCTCTATTTATGATGTGGAAATCAGCACCAATGGGGCAACGATAGGGGGGCAGAAACTGGTGTTCTGCGTATGCCGGGACATTTCAGACCGTAAAAAGGCGGAAGAAGCTCTTAAAGATAGTGAGGGATTATTTAAAAAGGTCATCAATACTAGCCCTAACTGTATTTTTGTCAAGGATAGCGCCGGCAAGTATGTGCTGGTGAATGAGGCGATTGCGGGATTATATTCAGTTGAGCCCGAGGATATGGTTGGTAAGACTGACTTGGAATTGGCTGGTATGCAAAGTTTGAAAAAAGTGGAAGCGGATTCTTTCACCAACACCGACCGGAAAACCATCAGAAATGGAAAAACCAAGTTCTTGGCTGCAGAATTTTTGACCACAAAGGATGGTTCGAAAAAATGGTTTCAAACCGTAAAAGTGCCATTGGCTATCAAAGGTGAACCTGATTATGTGCTTGGTGTGGCGACCGATATTACCGAACGAGTGTTGGCGGAAGAAGCCCTGCGTACTTCTGAAGAACAATACCGTTTATTAATAGAGCAGTCTAATGACGCTTTCTACTTGCTTCACGAAGGAAAGTTTGAAATCATAAATAAAAGTTTTTCTGAGAAGTTAGGTGTTACGCTGGAGGAGGCGCAGGCGCCTGAATTTAACTTCTTGCAGTTGGTGGCTACTAAGAGCATTCCCCTGATAAAGGAAAGGGACAAAATGGCGCAGCGGGGCGAGGAACCTCCTCATCAATATGAGTTCACAGGCCTGTCAAAAGACGGCAGAGAAATAGAATTTGAAGCCTCGGTGTCGTATGTCCCCTATAGGGGAGGGACGGCGGTGCAGGGAATACTGCGCGATGTTACGGAAAAGAAGCATCTGGAAGAACAGTTCCGTCAGGCTCAGAAAATGGAAGCGGTGGGCCGCCTGGCCGGAGGAGTGGCGCACGATTTTAATAACTTGCTGACCGTAATCGGCGGCAATGTGCAACTGGCGATGATGTCGCTCGATGAAAACGACCCTCTGGCGCGTGATTTGAGACAGATTGAAAAAGCGTCATATCGCGCTTCAAAACTCACCGGTCAATTGCTCGCCTTCAGCCGCCGGCAGCAATTACTGCCCAAAGTCCTGGACCTGAATTTCTTGGTGCGTGATATGGAAAAGATGCTGCGCCGAGTTATCGGAGAGGATGTCGATTTAAAGTCGTTCTTGGCGGATGACCTTTGGAGGGTAAAAGTCGATTCCGGACAGTTTGAGTCAATAATTGTGAACCTGTGTGTGAATGCGCGGGACGCTATGCCGGAAGGGGGGACATTGACCATCGAAACCGTGAATATGGAATTAACCGATGAATATGCGACCACTCGCCCGGAGGTGGAGCCTGGTTCTTATGTTATGCTTTCGGTCAGCGACACCGGCTGCGGGATGACTAAAGAAGTCAAATCTCAGATGTTCGATCCGTTTTACACCACTAAAGCCGCCGGTGAAGGAACCGGACTGGGGCTTTCCACCGTATTCGGCATCGTCAAGCAAAGCGGGGGATTCATCTATGTTTACAGCGAACCCTATGAAGGAACTACTTTCAAAATCTATCTGCCTAAAACTGAGGAAGAGGCTGAAACTGTAAGTCAGGAGTTATTGTCCGAAGATATGCTGTATGGCGATGAAACCGTATTGGTGGTGGAAGATGAGGAAGGCGTGCGAAACATTGCGGTTCGCACACTCGAAAAGTACGGCTATAAGGTTATTGAAGCAGAGAACGGGGGCGTGGGTTATCTGAAATGCAAAAAATCTGAGAAACCTATAGATTTAATAATTACCGATGTGATTATGCCCGAAATGAGTGGCGCTGACTTTATCAGTAGCGTAAAGGAATTCTGGCCGGAGATAAAGGTGCTGTATATGTCCGGCTATACCTATAATGTCATCGCTAAAAAGGGCGTCATTGTGGATAAAATATCCTTCATGCAAAAACCGTTTCAACCTCTGTCAATCTTACGGAAAGTGCGGGAAATGTTGGAAAAGTGATATCAGTGATGCGGAATAAATCCTATTTATCTTAGGCATTGATTATTAATAACCAAGTTCGTTTCCATATATCTGAAATATAGAATATGTTCAGAGATTTTGACATTTTCCGATTGTTTTATAGACTATGTCAATCTTTCTTTCAACCGTATCACCAATCCCTCGAAATCGCTGTTGCTCATCACCAAAACCACATCCCCCGGTCTCAGCAGTTCACCTATCGCATTAAGTATCTCATCCGCATCTTGCCATAAGTAGTTTTCCACGCCCTCCCTCTTCAAGTCATACTTTAACTGTTCCCGTGATAAACGCTTGCTTTCCGGTATCTTGTCCTTCCTGTGCAGTTCCGCCACCACCGCAATATCCGCCCCGCTGAAAGCGTCAACCCACTCCGCCTGAAATATATTGGTTACGCTGGTATTTGAGCGGGGCTGGAACACCGCCCACAGCCGCCGCCCCGGATAAGTCTCCCGAACCGCCGCAATCGCCCCCTTCACCGCCGTAGGATGATGCGCGAAATCGTCGATAATAGTCACCGGCGCATCCGGTTCGCTGACCAGCTCCATCCGCCGCCGCACTCCCCGGAAACTCGCCAGCCCCTCAAGTATCACCCCCTTATCCACCCCCAGTGCATCCAGCAGGCAGACTGCGCCCGCCGCGTTCATCAGGTTATACTGCCCCGGCGGCGTGAAAGCGCTTTCGCCCCACTTAATGTAATCCTTGAAGAGGACGATTCTACCGCTGCCTCCTTCCACCCGGTAGCGGCAGTTATCCCCCCTCCCGAAAGTCAACACCGGACACCGCGCTTCCCCTAAAGCCGCCGGGAGATTAGGATCGTCGCCGTTCAGCGCTAAAACGCCGTTTTCAGGTATCTGACGCGCCATCTTGCCGAAAGCGTCTTGAATCGAAGCCAAATCCGGGTAGATGTCCCCGTGGTCGTATTCGATGCAGTTGATTATCACTCCGAAGGGCAGGTACTGCAAAAACTTCGCCCGCTTGTCGAAATAGGCGATGTCGTACTCATCCCCTTCGATGACGAAATACTCCCCCTCCCCCGCATTGAATCCCCCTGGCAAATCATTAGGCACGCCTCCAACCATCCACCCCGGCTCCATCCCCCCGGCGCGCAGGATGTGCGCGGTCAAAGCCGCGCTGGTAGTCTTGCCGTGAGTGCCGGTTATCACCAGGTTCTTCCGCCCGGTCAGCAATCCCCAGCGCAGGAATTCCGCCAGCGAAGTGTAGGTCATCCGCCGCCGCAGCATCGCTTCCAGCTCCGGATTCCCCCGCGTTATCGCGTTCCCCACTATCACCAAGTCCGCGCCTGCGAGGTTGTCCGGAGAATACGGCGTCAGCGGGACAATCCCGCTCTCCGCCAGATACTCCTTCATCGGCGAATACACCCCCATATCCGACCCGGATACCCGGAACCCGGCGCGCTTCATCGCCGCCGCCAGATTCCCCATCGCCACTCCGCCTATCCCCATAAAGTGATACTTTAACTCCCCCGGCAAGCGCCACCCGCCGCCTTTACTGTTCGTTGAATTCCCAAATGGAAAAGACATTTCTCGTTACTCGTTACTCGTTTCTCGTTGCTGGTTTTTCGCTGTTCTGTTCTCAGTCTTCAGTTCTCTGTTAAATTTATCATTTTCTTGATATTTATGCAATTTATGGGTATAGTGGAGTGAATATTCATCATATCCGGGAGAGTGTTTTGATTTGGATTATCCTCGAAATCCTCATCGCCATCGCGAGTGCGGTTATGGGATTACTTATTCTGCTTTTAAAAATCCCTTCAATACCCCCAGAATTCTCATTTATTCCTTTCATCATTGCCATTATTATTGGCTTTCTTGCCGTAATCAGAATTGTGCGCGCCTTTAAACCAACGGTTTACAAAGTGCATCCCGATTCAATCAATGAAATTAAAAAGGTTGTAGGTGAAGAGCTCAGCGTTTTCACCGATGGTCTCCCATATTCTAAAGACCCCAATGTTAAAGCAGCTTACGAAGCTGGCACCCGGGAACTCGCCCGCGCCGCTGATATACAAAAATCAATCGATTTGGGTGCGGCTGAAATCTCCAAGCAAAAGCGGGAAGCCACACTGAAAGCTATCGAATATTACAAAGAAGGTTTCATGCACAATCCCAAAACCAGTGAACGATGCGCTTTGAATAACTTGATTGGTTTGGCATATGTTGGTATTTCAGATTACGATTCCGCAATCGAAGTCTGGGAGGAATCAAAGAAATTAGCGGAGGAGATGATTTCAGCATCTGATGAAGTGGTATCCAGGGAAGGGAAGTTAGCTTCAGCTATAGCTCTTAGTAATATCGGCATAATTTACCGAATCCGCGGTGACCTTGATAAGGCGAAGAAGATGCATCTGAAATCGCTTAAAATTGAAAAGGAATTGGGGAGGAAAGTAGGGATGGCTTCAGAATACGGTAACATTGGTATAATATACGGAATCCACGGAGACCTGGATAAGGCTGAAAAGATGCATCTGAAATCGCTTGAAATTGAAAAGGAATTGGGGAGTAAAAAGGGGATGGCTTCCGATTATGGTAATATTGGAGTTATTTACCGAATCCGCGGTGACCTGAAAAAAGCTGAAGAGATGTACAAGAAATCGTTGAGAATCTATGAAGAGCTTGGTATGAAAGAAGGTATTGCTTCTAATTACGGCAATCTCGGAGTTATTTACCGAATCCGCGGCGACCTGGAAAAGGCTGAAGAGATGCATCTGAAATCGCTTAAAATTGAAAAGGAATTGGGTAGGAAAGAAGGGATGGCTTCAGAATACGCTAACCTTAGCATAATTTACCAAACCCGCGGCGACCTGGATAAAGCGAAAGAGATTAGTAATAATGCGTTGAAAATACTCTATGATATTGGGAGTAAAGAAAAATTAGCGGCAGTTTATAGCAACCTAGGCACTCTATACATACATAAAGAAGACATCGCTAAAGCCGAAGAATACTACCGCCGCGCCCTCGACCTCTTCACCCAAATCGGCGCCAAAGATAAAATCGAATGGTGCAAAGACAGATTGCGCGAAATCGGCAAAGAGCCGTGAACTGAGAACAGAAGACAGAGAACAGAAAACTGAAAACCGACTGCCACCTGCCAACCACCAACTTCTACAATCCTTTCTTGACACTATCCGCATTATGTGTTATATTTAAACTTTGTTTTCACAAATCTAAAATATAATCTATTTAAATGTCCCTAATCGAACAAATCGCCGAGCTTTCCCGGCGCATCGACGCTGAAATCGAAAACGCCGCCTCCCCGGAAGCGGCGGAAAAATTCCGCGCCCAATACCTTTCCCGCAAGGGCGAAATCGCCGCCCTCTTCAAGAATATGGGGAGCGTCCCTCCCGACCAGCGCCCCGCGATGGGCAAAGCGCTGCAGGAACTGCGGGATTCCACGCAAAAACGCCTCGAAGCAATCGCCGGCGCCCGGAAGCAGCAGGCTCCCGCCGCCCCCCAAATCGACCTCACCCTCCCAGGATTGCGCGGCAGGGCAGGGGGGTTGCACCCGCTGGCTCAGGTGGAGGGGGAGATGATCGCCATCTTCAAGCGGATGGGATTTTCCGTGGAGCGCGGTCCTGAAGTGGAATCGACAGAATACAACTTCGATATGCTGAACACCCCCGAATGGCATCCCGCCCGCGATGAAACCGACACCTTCTATGTCGCCGACAACCGGGTGCTCCGCACCGAAACCTCGCCGGTGCAGATTCGCACTATGCTGAAAAAGCCCCCGCCGGTGCGATTCGTCGCCCCGGGGCGGGTTTACCGCAACGACAAGCCTGACGCGACCCACACCCCGATGTTCAACCAGGTCGAGGGGCTCTATGTGGATAAAAAGGTCACTATGGCTGAGCTTAAAGGCACTCTGCTGGAATTCTACCGCGCGCTATTCGGTGAGGACACCCAAATCCGCTTCCGGCCCCATTATTTCCCCTTCACTGAGCCATCGGCAGAGGTGGATGTTTCCTGTTTCTTCTGCGGGATGAAGGGCTGCCGGGTCTGTAAAAACAGCGGCTGGCTGGAGATGGGCGGTTCGGGGATGGTGCACCCCAATGTCTTCCGCGCCGTCTGCGCCAAACGCGGCGACGACGCTTACGACCCGGAAAAAATCACCGGCTACGCCTTCGGGCTGGGCATAGAACGCATCGCGATGCTGAAATACGATGTGAACGATATTCGGATGTTCTATGAGAACGATTTGCGGTTTCTGGAACAGTTTTGATGATTAGAATGGGGAAAGCGAAAGTCCCCCTTTGGAAAAGGGGTATTAGATAGAATAACCATTGGAGTATAAAAATGAGTAAAAAAATGACAATGATTTATTGGAAAGGCGAGAAATTCTGGCTGGGAAAACTCAAAGAATTTCCCGAAATAATGACGCAGGGTGAGACCCTCGAAGAACTCAAGGAGAATTTACGGGACGCTTTTCAATTGATGAATACGAATCCAATGAGCAAATAAACATATTAATTTGTTAAGTTTTTTACTTTCACACTTTTATACTTTTTAACTTGTAAACTTGAGACAATGAAAGTTTCCCTCGACTGGCTGAAAGACTTTGTCGATATCGATCTAGCCCCGGATGACACCGCTGAAGTGTTGACCAACCTGGGGCTCGAAGTCGAAGCTCTGGAATACCCCGATGACTTCACCGATGTGGTGGCGGGATATATCGAAAAATGTGATGACATCACCGGCAGCCATAACAAACTCTGCGAGGTCAATATCGGCGGCGGTTCGAAGCTGTCCGTAGTCTGCGGTGCCCCTAACTGCAGAACCGGTATCCTCTCTCCCATAATCCTCCCCGGCGGGAAGCTCCCGGATGGACGCATTATCGAGGAAACCGTCCTCGCCGGGCACAATTCCCAAGGGATGCTGCTGTCGCAAGCGGAACTGAACCTCGGTGGCGAAGCTGACGGTATCTGGGAATTAGGCAAAGAGGAAGGGAACGCCTGCGCCTGGTTCCCCGGAATGAATTTGCGGGATAAGTATCCCCCGGACGCTGTCTTCAAGCTGGAAATCACCCACAACCGCCCCGACTGCCTCTGCCACCTGGGCGTGGCGCGAGACCTCGCCGCCGGACTGAACCTTGAGCTTAAAAAACCCCGGTTCGCGCTCGAGGAATCCGAGGTCCCCGCCTCGGAAGTCCTAGAAGTAGAAATCCTCGACCCTGACAAGTGCCCCCGCTATTGCGGCAGGGTGATGAAAGGGGTGGAAGTCAAGCCCTCGCCCCGCTGGATGCAGCGCCGCCTGCTGGCGCTCGGCTTAAGACCCATCAACAACATTGTGGACGTTACTAATTACATCCTGATGGAGACCGGCCACCCTCTTCACGCCTTCGACTACAATCTGGTCAGCGGCTGTAAAATCGTGGTCAAAACCGCCGGAGCGGGGGAGAGGTTCGTTACTCTCGATGAGAAAGAACATACATTATCGACCGCCGACCTCCTGATTTGCGATGCTGAAAGGGGAGTGGCGCTCGCCGGAGTGATGGGCGGGCTCAACAGTGAAATCACCGATGAAACGCAGGACATCCTGCTTGAGTGCGCTTATTTCAGCCCTGTGGGTATCAGGCGCACTGCAAAACGGCACGGTATCGTATCGGACTCCTCCTACCGTTTCGAAAGGGGAGTGGACCCTAACGCCGTGCCCGAGGTTATCGACCGCTGCGCGCAGTTGGTCCTTGAAACCGCCGAAGGTTCTCTCCTTGCCGGCAGAGTCGATAACTACGCTAAGAAAATCCATCCGGTGGAAGTTGAACTTCGTCCTGAGAGGGTTAACCGCCTCCTGGGGATTCGCCTCAGCGCGGACAAAATGGAGGATTTCCTGCGCCGGTTGGGTTTTGAAACGGAGCGAGGCGCGCGCAGCTTTTCCGTGAATATTCCTACATTCCGTCCCGATATATCTCAGGAGATCGACCTGACGGAGGAGATCGCCCGCATCCACGGCTATGGCAAAATCCCCGCTGACAACGTCTCGGAAGTGTCCCTGAAGGTGGAACCGCTTGTAAGCGAGGAATTCACTACAGGGGTGCGGCAGGCGCTGGTGGAACTCGGTCTCCGGGAAATCCTCACTTATAGTATGCGTCGAAACGGTCGAGCTGGTTTGAAAGAGGTTGACGCTGTTCCCCTCAGGAATCCTATCAGCAGCGATTTCGCTTTACTGAGAACCGATTTACTCGCTCCGCTGCTGGAAACCGCTGGTTACAATTTCAACCGGGGCGCGGAATCGGTCGCCATCTTCGAAATTGGAAGTGTGTTCTATCCGGATAAAGGTGAATCCAAATCGGTTGCGGCTCTAATCGCCGGCAAGGCTGAAGATGTGCATTGGAGCCGGCCACCGGCTGAATTCGACTTTTTCCACCTTAAAGGGCTGACGGAGTCGTTCCTTCGTAAAATATCCCTTGACAATTATCGATTCTCTCATTATATTAAGGATGGAACTGTTTTTGAATATGCGGTAAAATTAGCTGCCGCCGGCGTAGAGATGGGAATCCTTGGGAAACTCAAGGATGAAATCTGCCGGAATTACGAAGTGGAATACCCCGTTTTCGCCCTGGAATTCGATTTCGATTCCTTAATTGAACACCGCCAATCCACGCGGCTCTTCAAGGATTTTTCCCGCTATCCGGCGGTGAAACGAGACCTTTCGCTGATATTTGAAGAGACTGTATCCGCCGACGCCATCGAAAAAGCGGTGGCTGAAAGCGGCGGGAAGAACTTAGTATCGGTTGAGTTCTTCGACCTTTACCGGGGAAAACAACTTGGCGCGGGCAAGAAAAGCCTCTCCTTGTCGCTCCGTTTCCAGTCGATGGAACGGACGCTGAAAGATGAGGAGGTTGATTCCACCATCGAAAAAGTGGTTGCGGCGCTGAACAAAATTGGCGGGGAACTGAGAGCAAAATAGTAATATCCACTTGACGCTGATTACATATATGTTTGAAAAGGTTAAGTATAGATTATTTTATAATTTATAAACTACTATAGAATACTAATGAGTGATTCCGATACAACTCCGTTGCTCGAAGCTGAAATCGAGAGTTTCGGTCTTCTGGAGCAGAAAATCGACCAGCTGTTGGAGCGATTGGAGGAAATCAAACGGGAACGTGAACAGGCGGCGCAACAGCGCGATGAAATCGAAGGTCTGCTTCGCCGCAGGGAGGATGAGATCGCCCAGTTGAAGCAACAGCTCGGTGAGGCGCAAACCCGGACTATTAAACCTGAAACTGAAACAGTAATCAGGAAGAAGCTGTCCGGCCTTTTAGAAAAACTTGAAAGTTACTAAGATTGCCGCCAGTCTTGATTGACGTTCCGGCGCCAGCTGTCGGTTGCTGAATCGGGGTAGAGAAATTCACCGGGATTTTTACTGAAATCAATATTGCCGCTTCATCGCGAGGCTTTATTTTAATACTTCAGGGTGCGAGGTTGCGACAGAGATCCTCGAATGATGATTTAAAGGGGGCTTACTTTTAATCCGCCGCGGGTATAGCCAGGCGCTGGGAGTTTTCATTATCAGGTAAAACCCGAAGCAATTATCTGTAGAAGTTACTGATGCAGAGTGGAAAAAAGCCGGTTGTGGTCCATATTTTGGATGTTGAGTATCCGGTTAAGGGCGATTTTGACCCAGGTTATATCCAGCAAATAGCCGCTGACCTTGACCATAAAATGCGGGAAATGGCAAAACATCTGCCTGGGAAACCCACTGAAAAAACCGCGGTGCTCACAGCGTTGAACCTGGAAAGCGACTTATCTGCTGAGAAACAGCGTAACCAATGGCTGATTTCAGTCTTGGAAAAAAGAACCCGGAAAATTATCCTGAGGATTGAGGAAGCGATAAGGAACTCAAAATAGACTTCGAGGTATAATAAAACGATAAAACAAATCTGCAATAGTACAATACAAACTGAAAGCTGAAACGAATTATAGCTATAACCCTGCGGCGGTGACTGCGGCATTAAAAAAAAGAACCAACAGTAGAATAATGGGAGCTTGACTCTCAAGCGTCTATAGCATGCCTCATCCGTGTTGTGCGGATCCAGTGGAAGTTAGAAGCGTTTAGGCGGGTTCCCACCGTGTACAATACGGTTCTTTCTTTCTTTTTTTGTCGAGTTCTCCATCCGCAGGGTTTATTATATCCTTCAGGTTGAATGAATAATTTCCTATCCCCCTTATAATGATTCGTATTTATAGCTTTCTACTGAATAAGTATTTACGTATATTCCCCGACGTCAATCCGGGCAGGATGAATATTACCTTCCTCCGGAAACAAAACTGTTTGAGGGAACGGAAGGAGAAATGAATACTTGCTATTGAATCGATTTTGCCTTATATTAATTACTTTGAAAATGATTGCGGCGGCAATGCGCCAGTCCTCGTTTTATATTTCATTATTGACGCTGGCGAAGCGTGCAATTAATACTAATTGACATTCACTAAATATAAATAAAAGCTAATCTGGGAGCGAACTATGGATTTGCTGACTGTTATCCTGGCTTTAGCTTATCCGGTTGCCTTCTGCGCTGGCTGGTTCCTTCGTATAAGGATAGATAAGTCGAGAATCTCTTCTACTGAATTGACGATTAAGAAGATGATTGCCGATGCGGAAAAGGAAGCTGAAGCGCTGAAAAAAGAGAGACTCATTGAAGCTAAGGATGAATTCCTGAAACTGAAACAAAAGCTGGACAATGAGCATGAAAAGAAGCGCAATGAACTCCTTAAGATGGAACGCCAATTCCGAGACAAAGAACTATCCATCAATAGAAAAACCGACCAGATAGAGAAAAAGGAAGAGGAAGTTCGCCAACTGAGGAGGTCGCTGGAAGATAAGCAAAAAGTCTTAGAAGTTAAGGAAACCAATCTAGATAAACTCATAACGGAGGAGAACTCCAAGCTTGAGAGAATCGCGAGGATGACCGCCGATGAGGCCGTGGAACAGCTTAAAAGCAATCTGATTGAAGAAGCTAAACAGCAATCTGCGGAAATCATCAAGGAAATCAGGGACGACGCTAAACGGCAGGCCAACCGAGAGGCGAAGGAAATCATCGTCTCCGCCATCCAGCGCAGCGCCGCTGATCATTCGGTGGAAACCACCGTTTCAGTGATTAACCTAGAGTCGGATGAAATCAAAGGCCGCATCATCGGCCGTGAAGGGAGGAATATCCGAGCCTTCGAAAACGCCACCGGTGTCGAAATCATCGTTGACGACACTCCGGAAGCCGTAATTCTCTCCGCCTTCGACCCGCTGAGGCGGGAAATCGCGAAAATGGCTCTGGAAAAATTAATTTCTGACGGCAGAATACACCCTGGGCGCATCGAAGAAACTGTGAAGAAAGCCGAGAGTGAGATGGATGAAAACCTGATCGCTATCGGCGAACAGGCAATGCTTGAAACCGGCGTCCACGGCCTCCATCCTGAATTGGTCAAAGCTTTGGGTAAGCTGAAATACCGCACCAGTTACGGACAGAATGTCCTGCAGCATTCGATAGAGGTGTGCTACCTTGCGGGATTGATGGCGGCGGAAATCGGTCTCGATCCCAAGATGGCGAAACGCTCGGGGCTGCTTCATGACATCGGTAAAGCGGTCGACCGCGGCACCGAGGGAACCCACACCCAGTTGGGAGTGGAACTGGCTCGCAAATACAAGGAGCCTAAAATCGTGGTGGATTCCATCGCTTCCCATCACGAAGATTCGGAATTTAAGTCTCTCATTGGCGTGCTGATTCAAGCCTCTGACGCCATCTCCGGTTCCCGGCCCGGAGCCCGTAGGGAAACCCTTGAGGGATACATCAAGCGCCTGGAAAAGCTGGAGGAACTCGCGGAATCGTTCCACGGTGTGTCCAAAACCTTCGCCATTCAAGCCGGACGGGAAATTAGAATTATCGTGGAGCACGACAAGGTTACCGACGCCCAGGCTGAACAGCTTGCCTCAGGCATCGCGGACAAAATTGAGGGAGAGATGGAATACCCGGGACAGATAAAGGTCACCGTAGTCCGCGAATTCCGCGCCGTGGATTACGCTAAATAACGCATTTTCCATTCAAGTCAACTGATTGGGGGTCCTGTAATAATAAGGCCCCCTTTTTCATATAAAGAAATGAGCGACCTGCAGCGAGAATCGATTGAGAAACAACCGTCTCATAGTCCTTTTCATCGCCGACATTGTCGGTAAACCCGGTCTGGATGTCACCTCGCTCTATCTCCCCGGTCTGGTGAAAAAATACGATGTCGATCTGGTGATTGCCAACGGCGAAAACGCCGCCGCGGGGAAAGGAATGACCGAAACCCACGCCGCCCAGTTCCACTCCGTCGGCATCGATGTCATCACCAGCGGAAATCATATCTGGGACAACTACAAGGTTTACAAAGTCTTCAAGGATGATCCGGAGCTGCTTAGGCCCCTGAACTATCCCCGAGGTCTAGCGGGTAAAGGCTACACCATTTTCACCGTGAAGAACGGCGCTAAAATCGCAGTGGTCAATCTTCAGGGCAGGACCTTTATGCAAACCATCGATTGCCCCTTCCAAGCCGCCAATTTTCACCTGGAGAGAATAAGGGTGGAAACGAAGAACCTTATAGTCGATTTCCACGCTGAAGCCACCGCGGAAAAACAGGCTATGGGTTGGTTCCTGGACGGTAAGGTCTCCGCCCTAATCGGCACTCACACTCACGTCCAGACCGCCGACGAGAGGATCCTTCCCGGCGGCGCCGCATATATTACCGATGTGGGGATGACCGGCCCCCACGATTCAGTCATCGGAATGAAAAAGGAGATTTCCATCAGGCGCTTCTTAATGCAGACTCCACATAAGTATGAAATCGCAGAAAACAATGTCCGCTTCCAGGGAGTAGTATTGGAGATTGAACCGACTGGGGGTAAAGCGGTATCGATAGAGAGGATAAATCTGCCGTGAAGATGATGAGTCGGATTTGATTATTATCGATTTTTTCTGTATATTTTAAGGTTAATTTTTTACTTCTATCCTCGATAACTCAGTCAATTCACTGATTAAAAGACATTTGTGAACAGTTACTTTTTAAGTTGAGAGATTGATAATCTTAATAAGGAGGAGTATAAAATGAAAACAATAACATTTGTTACCATCATCTTGATGGCACTTGCATCCTTGTCTTTCGCCCAGAATTATGTGCTGGAATGGCAGGGACCGGCTGGATTCGATGCTTGTATTGATGACGAGCATTTTCTCACCCCTGCGACCTTTGATATAAATGATGATGGGAATCCGGATATCGTATGTTTGGATAATGATACCGTTAGTACAACTATAAATATATATGACCCACATAATGGTTATAACCTAATATGGAGTCATCAAATCATGGGAGATGCATGGATAGTTGGTTTCGGAAATATTACAGGTCCAACAACAAATGAAATGATTTATATATTAGAAGATATTGTCAATTACACAGATTCAATCTTTATTATGAATATGACAACTTACGAATCTACGCAGATTGGAGATGATGAAACTAATGTGTGCGCTATATATGATTTCGATGGAGATAGCAGGGATGAAATCTTATTGGAAAATTGGTCTTGGCCGCCTCAAGTTGAAATCTGGGGTGATGGTACCACAGAAGCAAAGGGAAAAAGCATCCAATCTCCTGATTTTAAGTTAGGTCAAAACTATCCCAATCCCTTCAATCCTTCTACGACTATCGACTATGAATTGGAGAAACCGGGTTATGTTGAAATTAAGATATTCAACATCAACGGGCAATTGATTGAGTCTTTGGTTAATGCGAATAAGAATGAAGGCTGTCATTCAGTGTTATGGAAGGCCAAAGGGATTAGTTCAGGAATGTATTTCTATGAAATTTCGATAGATGGAGAATTAGCTGAAACAAAGAAAGCGATACATTTAAAGTGAATCTCATATTCCTCGGTAGCTCAATTGGCAGAGCGGGTGGCTGTTAACCACTAGGTTGGGGGTTCAAGTCCCTCCCGGGGAGCAAATGAAGGCGGTCAAAGTTAGGCCGCCTTTTTTCGTTAAACGGGAGATGAAGTTAAAAATATCGCAATTTATGGTTCATCCGCATAATGAGTAGTTTTGCCTATGCAGATGGTAAAGTCTGAGTT
>CAYQZD010000010.1:0-52654 GCA_964421875.1 uncultured bacterium | reverse complement strand
TGATAAATCAAATCCCTACACCTCTATCTGTAAACTAAGATAATAAAGCGAAAATCGATTTGGGAAACAGACCCTTTTAGAATCGCTATAAGGCTAATATACATACGGTAAGAACGCGGAATAAACTTCAATTCGATGCGATGATTCGAGCGCTGCTATTCGCTATGCCTGACACCCTGCGGCAGATGGATTACGGCGCCTGTCTGCCCAACCTGGGTTTAGTTTCCATCGCGGGCAACATCGACCATAGCGTTTGCGATGTCAAAGTGGCTGACCTGCGGTTGATAAGGGCCAAGCTGGAAAAAAATGTTCTTAGACTGATGCGGGAGTTTCGTCCTCATATGGTGGGACTAAGCTGTATGAGTTTCCAATACCGCAGCGCCCTCGGACTGGCGAAACTGATTAAAGATTACGACGCTGAGATAAAGGTAGTGTTAGGAGGATACCATCCCACTGCAATGTATGCTGAGATTGCGGCCTCGCCCGACTCCCAATTCTTCGACTTCATCGTGCGCAGCGAAGGCGAAGCCACATTCAACGGCTTAATAAAAGCTCTTGACCAGGATAGCGGATATGAGGCGGTGGAAGGATTGTCTTTTAAGCGAAACGGTGAATTCATCCATAATCCGCCGAGAGCGCCGGTTAATTTAGATACCTTGAAACTACCGATGCGGGATTCCAGACTGTTCACCAGAGGTTTCCATATATTCGGATTGCCGGCGGATGTGGTGGAGACCTCCCGCGGCTGCGTCTATGACTGCAAGTTCTGTTCCATCAAACAGATGTATGGCAGCATCCACCGGAAATTCGAGGTGGAAAGAGTTGTCGCCGACATCGAAGACGCGCGCAAACACGGCGCTAAAGCCATTCTCATCGCCGACGACAACATCACGCTTGACTTGAAGCGTTTGGAAACCCTCTGCGATGCCATTATCGCCGCGGAATTGAATTCAATTCACTACTTACTCCAGGGCGATGTCAAGGGCATTGCCTCCGGCGCGGGAATAGCGCGAAAAATGGTTGAGGCCGGGATTAAATCGGTCTTTCTGGGCGTGGAAAGCCCCTCGGAGTCGACCTTGAAATTCTTAGGCAAAGAGACGGTGACCCCGGAGGAAACGCAGAAGGCGGTGAAATACTTGAAAGACAACAATATCATCATCCTCGGCAATTACATCGTGGGCAATCCAGATGACAACGAAGAATCGCTGATGGAGACCGCTAAAACGGCGAAGAGTCTCAATCTGGATGTGCCTACTTTCCTCTTTCTGACGCCTCTTCCGAAAACGGAGATCCGCAAGGAACTGGAAACCGAAGGATTAATCACTAATCCGAAGGATTATTCCCAGTATCACGGGGCGTCCGCCAGTGTCAGAACCAGGCATTTGACCACGGAGGAACTGGAAGCGATTGTGAAGAGAATGTATTCCCTATGTTATGACAATTTAAGCTATCTTATCAAGACTCAGGTTAGGAAAACCTACCCCGGCTTCTTCCGGAAATTGGTTTTAAAGGATATACCGCCTACTTTGATTTGGATGGTAATAGACTATTGGAAGCGGCTGACAGGGCGAGGAAAACCGAAAACAGATGATAGAGAACTGAGAACTGAGAACTGAAAACTGAAAACTGAAATCCCGGGAAAGAAGTCAGGTCTCCGCTTCGCTAAAGACCTGACTTAACGGTAATGTTCAAATAAACATTGTCTATTAGAGATTTTACAATGAGTAAACACAAATTCCGGTATTTCCTCGACCCGGCAGAGGCTCCTAAGCTGCTTCAGATGGAGGGGTTGGAAACCACTATCCTCACCGGCCTCCGGGGCGAGCGGATGATGATGGTGTTGAACGCCACCCTGCCGGGGCATACAGTCCCGCTGCACAGCCACCCTCACGAGCAGATCGGGATGGTCTATTCCGGGCGGGCGAAACTTCGCATCGGCGGGGAGGAGCGGGTGGTGGAAAAGGGGGATTTCTACCGCATCCCGGCAGATGTTCCCCATAGCGACACCACCTTAGGGGATGAGCCCTTCGTGATGCTGGATATTTTCTGCCCACCGCGGGAGGACTTCATGGCAAAGCTGGAAACCGGGGAGTGATAACAGGTTTTCGTATCACTGTCACTTCGTCATTCCGGCGCAGCCGGAATCCTTCCGGAGAAGAGGGATTCTGGCTTGCTTCGCAGCCAGAATGACGAATATGCTTCATATCAGTAAAGTGTTACGATTTTTAATTAACAATCCTGTAAATCTTGTTAATCCTGTCTATTCTTAATAATTTATGAATAGTTCAGGCTAGATAACGCAGAAATCAAATACCAAGAGGAGCGCAAAATGCGTAATGTAACGATTCTTCTCGTTATGACCGTTCTCGCGGTCTTTCTGCTGACAGGGTGCGCGGCTTATGTGATTTCGCCGGTGACCGGGGGATTTTACACCGACGTCAAGATTCCGGGGTTGGTGGGCTGCGGCAAGGAGTTTTCCAAGGTGGGGACTGCGGAGATGACCTCCATCTTAGGTTTTGTGGCTTACGGCGACGCCAGCATCGAGGCGGCGATGAAGGCCTCCGGGATTACTAAAATTCACCACGTGGATTACCAAGCTTTCAGCGTGCTGGGGATATACGCTAAATTCACGGTTATGGTGTACGGGGAATAACGGTATTCACTGGTTTCTCTGCTTCATTCGCTGAGCAGATTGACATTGTTCTAGAATAGTTACACTGAAAACTGATAAGGGTGCGAGTGACGCTTTTGGGGTATAGGTTGAGTACGCTTTCGTAATAAATTTTCCTGGTTCTTATATTTTATGAACTTACTATGAATCGAGATGGAACATAAAATCATACAAGCCGCCCTCAAAACCCGGGAAGCCCTGGTCGATGTGATTGAACTGCATGAGAAGGATGGCTGGAGCGTAGCGGCGATGGGCGAAACCCTGGGAGGGAACCTGCTGATAATGGTGAAAGCCGGGGGATATTACGAACACCTGGTAGCCCCGGTTTTCTGGAAAACCCGGCGCAAGCTGGAGGCTTTCATCCGGGAGAAGGAGCTTGAGGAGTGGCAGGTGTGCGCGATGGGGGAATGTTTGAGCGGGTCGATAGCGGTCTTGAAACGGCTGCGCCGCGATTCGGATAATTAAGCGTAATGACAATGAAGCTTAGTCCAGATGTCAGGTTCAGAGACGAACCCGACTCCACACATAAGTATAGGTAAAACAGTGAAGTCGGGATGGTCTCCATCCCGACAATATTTCTACTTGAAACCTAATGTAAAATGCCATTACAATTAAGGCTTACAGGAAGGCGGTTTTGACCGGATACGATGAGAAATACGCGGGCTGCGACAGCTATTTCGGCAGCGAGCCCGACACAGCGCTGAAACGATTCCACCACCTTTTACCCAAGCCGGGGCCCATTCTGGACATCGGGGCCGGGCAGGGGAGGAACGCGCTCTTCCTGGCTCGCCAGGGATATGAAATACACACTGTCGAGCCATCGAAGGTGGCGTTTAATGCTTTGACGACGGCGGCGGAGCGGGAAGGGCTCCCGGTGAAAACGTATAACTGCGGCTATGAAACGTTCCATGCGCAGGCGGGAGCGTATCCGGGGATTTTACTGTTCGGCGTGGTTATGGAGCAGCCTTGGGAAACGCTACCGGGCTTGATAGATAAAATCAGGTTGTGGATTGCGCGGGAGGGATTGGTTTTAGTCAACGCATTCACCATGGAAGACCCTCAGTATCAGGAACGGCGCGGGTTATGGCAGAGGGTGGGCGGGCGCTCCTTTATCGGTGACGATAGAGAAGTGAAAACTTATCTGGAGGCGGGGGAAATACTGGAGCTATTCCGCGGTTTTGAGACAGTCCATCACCGGGAAGGTTTAGGCCCAGAGCACCGTCACGGCGACGGCCCTTTGGAGCGTCACGGCAGGGCGGAAGCGGTGTTACGATATCCGGGAGACTGAGCGGTGGAAATTATCAAAACCGACGCCATCCCCCTGTGGTCGATAAAACATTCCGAGTCCAGCCGTATCGTCAGGTTCTTCACCGAGAGCGGGGGGAAACTGTCGGCGCTGGCTAAAGGAGCGCGGAAGTCGAGGCGGGCGGTTCCCACCGACACCTTTTCGCTGGTGAATATCATCTACCGCTTCAAACCCAGCCGGGAGATACAGATACTGACCGGGGTGGAGCTGCTCGACTCCTTCCTAAGTATCAGAGACGATTTCCGCAAGTGCGCCGCGGCTTTCGCTGTATGTGAATTGACCGATAAAACCACTGAGGTGTCCGACCCCAATCCGGCGCTGTTTAAGGCGATGACGGAGGCCTTAAGCGGATTGAACCGAGCTAAGACCAATCCCGTTAACCACCTCTGGCTGTTTCAACTTCGGCTAATCGAGGCGCTGGGGTTCGGGCTGAATCTGGATAACTGCCTCGAATGCGGCAAAAGCTTGCACCGGCATTCCGGGGAGAGGTCTTCGTTCTCCTTCGAAGGGGGCGGGGTATTGTGCGGGGGATGCCGGGGAGTCAATCCAGCGGGTTTAAGCCCCGAATCGCTCAAAGTCCTGCTCTACCTGCGGGAGAAAGGGGTAAAGACACTGGAAAGACTGAAGCCTTCAAAAGGAGCGGGACGGGAAATCGAAAGGGCGCTGCAGGGATTTCTGCATTATCACATAGAAGGTTTAAAGCGGATTAAATCCCTGGAACTGCTGGGATTGTGAGTTCTTGTAAGGGCGAAGCATTTTTCACATATGATTAATACTATAATGGTTGACCTAAAATGCTTCGCCCCTACTGAAGACCTGACAGAACGCAACGCTGCCGGGAGAGAGAACTCAGCCTCCCGGATTCTTCGAATTGAGGACTTGTTGACTTGAAGACTCAGTTATCGTGGCGCAGGGTCTCCAAAGTTTGTCCGACAATGCATAATTTCTTACTATGTCATTCTGAACGCAGTGAAGAATCTCTTGTTTATAAATGATTTACCAAAATGCAGATGCTTCGCTTCGCTCAGCATGACATATTATCGGATAGAATGTCCGCACCCTGCGCCATAGGCCTATAAATCAATTGATTGCTGTCGACTGCGGAGTGTTGACAGCACAGAATTATCATAATAAAAACCTCTAACATCAAAGGACAGCCTCGAAAGGAGGAGGAAGATGCGACTTTATCAACAACTTGTCACGGCAACGCTGGTTCTGGCCATCATCAGCGCGGCTCCCGCGGGAAATCCTCACGACCTCAACCTGCCGCCCCTGCTTTACGACGAGAATGGTGAGCCGGTGCAGGCCTGGAGCGGGAACTGTATCGCCTTGTCCAACCCCTGGCTGGGCGGGAAGAGTAACTGCCGGGACGACATCACAATGACGCAGGTGGGGATACTGGCAGGACCGATGTACAACACCATGGCGGGGGGAGATTCCGACCGGGACAGCCTGTTCGAAGCTTATATGTACATCAAGGACAATCCCGGCGCCTGGACCTACACTTACCGCATCTACGAGAGCGACGGTCATCACAATTACACTATGGTGCACGACAATACCGAAGGGATAATTCCCTACGAAGCGGGCGATTTCGACGGGGACGGGCTTTATGAGGTGATGGGGCACTGGAGCTACTATGTGCGGATATACGAATCCCCCTCTCCGGGGACGCTGGCGACCCAGCGAGTCTGGAGTTCGCCGCAAATGACCAACGTAGTGGGCTTCGCCACGGTGGGGGATTTGGATGGGGATGGTAACACCGAAATAATCCACACCCGCAACAGCTTCGGAACCGACAACCGCCTGGTGATATTCGAAAACACCGGCAACAATACCTATGTCCAGATTTTTGAAGAGTTAGTCGCTCCTCAGAACCTGGGGTGGAAAGCGGTGGCGGATTTTGACCTCGACGGACGGTCGGAGGTGGCTTTCGCCAGCGGCGGAGGCGAAGTGTTCGTTTATGAAGGGGCGGGGAACAACACCTTCGTCAGAACCTTCTATACCTCATTCTCCGCCTCTAACTGTTACGCCTGCGCTTTAGGAAATGATATGGACGGCAACGGGCGGCCGGAGTTCGCGGTGGGAGGCTCAAGTTCCTCCCAGGGATGGGTGACCCGGATTTACGAGGCGGCGGCTAACGACAGTTTCGTTGTGCGGCAGGAGATATGCATCTATGACGGCTATGTGGGAATGCCCGGCAACGCCATCGGGGACTTGGACGGCGATGGAGTGGACGAGCTGGTGATACAGACCGCGCAGGCTTTGCACCTCTACAAATGGAACGGTTTCGAGTGGAGTTCCGAAGGGATTATCCCGGAGAATTTCGGGTATATTCTGCACGGAGTATTCTGTTACGACGGCGACCACAACGGCTGGGACGAGATTTTCTGGCTGGGTTTGGGCGACAGCGGGTGGTGGACCAACAGCACTGTCATTCTGGAATGCGAGGGCGCCGGCGGTCCCCCGGTGACGGTGACCGTTACCCCGGACACCCTGCCCCTAACCATCCCTCCCGGCGGCGGGCGCTTCGATTACTCTATTGAAGTCGCCAACGGAGACACCGCCTTACACTACTTCGACGCCGCGATCTTCGCTGTCCTGCCCGATTCCAGCGAGTTAGTGATTATGCGGCGCGACAGCCTGCCGATAGGGCCGGGCGCCACGCTGACACGGCGTTTCTCCCAGGCGGTCCCTCTCAACGCTCCGGCGGGGGATTACACTTTCGGAGCGCGGATAGGGAACCTGCCGACAGCGGTCTGGGACGAGGATTCCTTCAATTTCCAAAAAGCGGGGAATGAGTAATAGGAAGTGATTCCGGCTCGCTGCGCAGTTAGAATGACTATTGAATTTTCAGATTAGTATAATATACACACCAATCTGTCGAGGGTAAATTGCACCTGATTATCAATTATTTCAATCTGATGAAAATCGCCAGTCTCTATTTCGGAGCGCTGGTTCTTGTCGGAGCGGGGATAGTTTACTATGTCCGCCGCCGCCGGCCTTTGAAGAAACAGACCTACCTTATCCTGGCGCTGGGACCCCTGTTGCTGCTGCATTTCGGTGTCTTCTCCGCCGAATTTCTGCAGGGTGTTTTTTCCGGTCCCCAGGGTACAGCGGTAGGCTGGGCGCACGATGACGGGTATATTTCTATGCGCTACGCCTACAATCTGGCTCACGGCAACGGACTGGTGTTCAATCCCGGCGAGCGGACGGAGGGATTCACTAACCTGGGCTGGGTGGTAGTGATGGCGGCGGCGCACGTAATATCGAGTGATTTGCATCTGAACTTATTCCTGATTTCGCTGCTCAACCTGGGACTTAACTTAGTCCTAATCGCAATGGTGTTTCTCTATCTGGCGCGCGCCGCGGGACCGGTTATCGCGGTGTTCGGAGGGGGACTGCTGGCGATTTTCCCGCCGATGGTGACCTGGGGAGTGGGGGGTATGGAGACGCCCCTGCAGGCGCTGCTGATATTTTTAGCGCTTAAACCGCTCCTGCCGCAGGGCGGTGACGGGAAAGGACTGACCTTACCGCTGTTAGGACTGGCTTACATCGTGCGGCCGGACAGCGGGCTTTTTCTGGCGGTGGCGGGATTATGGCTGATTTACGCTGCAGTCAAAGGCGAGCTGAAATGGGGGCGTCTGATAATCGGAATTATCGCCGCGGCGACGATGATAGCCGGTGTGTTCGTATTCAGATACGCATATTACGGGGAATTCCTCCCCAACACTTATTATCTGAAAGCCCCTTCAGGGCTTGCCAATATTAACCGTGGAATCCTTTACTTAATCGAAAACATTCAATTCATACTTCCCGCATATATTTTAGCGGCGCTGGCGCTTCTGCTGAAATCCGACCGCCTGAGTTACTGGCGTACAGCGTCCTTTGTCGCAGTATGGCTGGCTTATGTAATCTGGCTGGGGGGAGACGGCTTGGGCGGGGGCAGGTTCTTCATCGCCACAATGCCCCTGGTCTGCGTTCTGGCGGCTCTGGGGGTGGATGCGCTGCTGGAAAGGGTGTCCGGGCTGGGAGGGGTGTTAAGGGCGAAGGAGGCGGGGATTCTATCGCTGCTGGCGGCGCTGGTGTTCATCATTACCGCTTTCGCCGACGGCGTGGCTTTCCCGGACAATGCGGTGAGGCATTCGCGGGGGATGTTCAAAGTGTTAGATTACATCCGCTCCAACTTGCAAGAGGGAGGGACGGCGCTTTCGCCGCGGGCTGGAGCGATTCCTTACTATTGCTCCGACCTGCCACTGGTCTTCTACGACCCGCTGGGCAAAGTCGACCGCCATATCGCCAGAACTCCCCACAAGAGAGGTTCTCCGGGCCACAGCAAGTGGGACATCGACTATTCCTTGGGGGAATTGAAACCCGACCTGATAATAGCCAGCGATGCGGTGAAAGCCGTGCTCGAGGGCAGTAAGATGAAACTAAGGGAATATGACAAGGCGCTCTTTGAGAATGCTATCTTCCGGGAAAACTACCTCCCCAACCGCATCGATATCGAAGGCGCGAAAGCGCCTCTGTTCTACCGAACCGGGACGGAGAAGCTGGTTATAAGGTGAAACGGTGCTTGGTGCTTGGTGGTTGGTGAAGAAAGATTCACTGGCTATGACGGCTATTACGGCTATATTTCGGTATTCAGTTCCCTGTTCTCGGTACTCTGTTTTCTGTTATCTGTTCTCTGTTCACTGTTCACTGTATTCTGTTTTCTGTCTTCTGAAAATATGCGTTATCTCATATATATATTATTTCCCGGTCTCCTCTTCGCCCAGGAATTCCGTTTCGTTTTGGAAACCGATTCCATCCCGGTGGTGATAAATCATTGGCAACCGTTTTGCCCTTGGGCGGGGGGAATGAGTGAATCCGCACCAGCGATTGTGGATATTGACGGGGATGGAGATTTAGATTTCTTAGTCGGTGAATACTTTGGTTGGATACGGTATTTTGAAAATAATGGAAATTCCAATATTCCTAATTATTCTTTGATAACAAACAGATTCGATTCAATATATGCTCAGGAATCGCGTGCCAATCCTTGTTTCCAGGATTTGGATAACGATGGTGATTTGGATTTAGTAATAGGTGATGCAGATGGATATGCACATTTTTATCGAAATGCAGGCACAGCGCAAATCCCTGATTTTGTATTAGAAATATCCCCTTTGGTTCCTTATCCGCCATCTTGTGGACGTCCAGAATTAATAGACATTGATGCTGATGGGGATTTGGATTTATTTGGCGGTTATAGGGAATTGTCTTTTTTTAGAAATATCGGAACACCGGATAGTTTCAGTTTTGTACTAGTTGATAGCAATTTCGCAAGTTTTTATACTTCGGAAGGAAGAGCTTCCGCCGATTTCATCGATATCGACAGCGACCGGGACTATGACTTGTTCATCGGCGAGCGTTACGGCAGAATCTGGTATTACCGCAATGATGGTGATTCGGTGAATTGCAATTTCGTCTATGTGACGGATAACTTCGAGGGTATCGATGTGGGTGATTACGCTTCGCCGGAGTTTGCG
The DNA here is from genome assembly GCA_964421875.1 of uncultured bacterium. Classification (GTDB taxonomy): domain Bacteria; phylum Electryoneota; class Tariuqbacteria; order Tariuqbacterales; family Tariuqbacteraceae; genus CAYQZD01. The sequence continues at coordinate 43,146 of CAYQZD010000010.1, read as the reverse complement.
GACATCGATGGGGACGGGGATTATGATTTGTTCGTGGGCAGCGAATCTTATTTTTCCAATCATATTGGCGGCATCTATTTCTATGAAAATATCGGATCATCAATATCCCCTCAATTTGAATTTATCACATCTAACTATTTGACATTGGATCTTGGAACCCCGGTGGATGAGCCGCAGTTGGTGGATATAGACGCGGATAACGACCTCGATTTGTTCGCAGATTTAGCCAGCACGATAGGATATTTTGAAAATACGGGCAATTCATTATATGCGAATTTTACATCTATAACCGAATCATTTCAAGGAATTTCTCGAACGACAATGCTGCCTTATTTCGTTGATTTAGACGCGGATGGGGATTATGATTTAATCTGTGGTGACGCTGCCATTCCGGGCCCGCCCTCTTTGGCTTTATACCGTAATATAGGCACACCAAACATTCCAAACATAGTCCTTGATAATCTTCAATTTATAACAAACCCATCTTTTTGGGTGGCAATTGTGCCTGTTTTAGCGGATATTGACGCTGACGAAGATTATGATTTATTTATATCTGATAATCATGGACATTTTTTCTATTATCGGAATGATGGCTCACCGTTAGTGCCAGATTTTGTTCTGGTTGATTCTCAGTGGCAGGGAATACAATTTTCTTATCCCTTGAATGGTAGTAAATGTTTTTCCTTCGCAGATTTGGATGAAGATGGGGATTTGGACCTCTTTTTGGAGAGTCCTTATCAACATAGTCTATACTTCTATCGAAATACGGGCACTCCACAATCCGCAAATATGATTCTTGAGAACGAAAATTTCCTTGAAGAATATAATCTTCATAGTCCTTGTCCATATTTTGCTGATATCGATTCGGATGGCGATTTAGACTTGTTTCTTGGAGAAGGCAGCGGCGGCATTATGTTTTTCCGCAATATAACGGGAGAATTTCCCAATATTACCCTTACTCCCAGTGTCCCCTCGATAACCATTCCGGCGGCAGGGGGCAGTTTCGACTTCACTGTCAATGTAAATAATCCTTTTTCCAATCCCTTCAATTTCGACGCCTGGACGGAAGTTGTTTTACCCACAGGAAGGCTGGTTAGGCCGGTTCTGCTTCGTTCAGGTCTGACTATCAATGCCGGAGTGACAATATCAAGGCAGATCACGCAGACAGTTCCGGGGATTGCGCCAGCGGGGAATTACCGCTATATCGGGAATGTGGGTGTGTTTCCGGATAGTGTGGTCGATAGTGATGAATTCGGGTTTGTGAAGCTGCCGTGAATCGTAGGGTGGATTTTAACCCACCAACACCTGTCATTGCGAGTCCGCCGTACGGCGGACGAAGCAATCGCGTTGTTTAACAAAAAAATTTACAGGCTATTAAGACTATGATTTTTGATTTTCGATTGGTGATTTGTGATATTTGATTTGAGCGGGGCTTGCAGAATGAACATGTAAACTTGCAAACTTGTAACATGAAACTGAGAAGAGAAAAATGCCTAAAATCGTATTTATAGAACCCAAAGCGCCTAACCTCCACATCTTCTCCCAGTTTCCCCTGCCCCGGCTGGGGATATTCATCCTGGGAACCCTGATGAAGCAGAGAGGGTGGGAGGTTGAAGTCGTTGTGGAGGAGTTGCGCAAGATCGATTACCAATCCATCGAAACCGCAGACCTGGTGGGAATCTCCACTATCACCTCCACCGCCCCCCGGGCTTACGCTATCGCCGACCGGGTGCGGGGGATGGGAATTCCGGTGTTGATGGGAGGTCCTCACGTCACCTTCCTCACCGAGGAGGCGCTGGAACACGCCGACTATGTGGTGCGCGGCGAGGGTGAAGGGGCGTTAGCCGCCTTCATCGACGCCTGGGAGAGCGGCGGCGGTTTCGAAAATGTCCCTAACCTGTCTTACCAGCGGGAGGGGGAAGTTATCCACAATCCCCTCCGGCCCTTCGAGGCGGAGCTGGACCGGATACCGTTTGCGGACTTTTCCCTGCTGGGGGGCAACATCCGGCGGATTTGGGGGCGGAGGATTATCCCGGTGCAGACTTCTCGGGGATGCCCCTTCGACTGCTCCTTCTGCTCGGTGACCGGGATGTTCGGGAAGAAGTACCGCTATCGTTCTACCGAAAACATCATTGAGGAACTGCGGCAGTACAATCAACGGCGTAACTTCATCTTCTTCTACGACGATAATTTCACCGCCAACCGCAAGCGCGCCAAGGCGCTTTTAAACGCGATGATTGCGGAGGGCTTCAAATTCAAGTGGTCCACCCAGGTGCGGGCGGATATCGCCAAAGATTCGGAACTGGTGAAACTGATGAAAAAGGCGGGGTGCCATACCCTCTATATCGGCTTCGAATCGGTCAATCCGGAAAGCTTGAAGGCGATGAAGAAGATGCAGACTCTGGAGGAAATATCACACACCGCCAAGTTGCTGCGCCGACGCCGGATTCACATCCACGGTATGTTCGTTTACGGGTTCGACGCCGACGATTGGAAAACGGTCAAAAGCACGGTTAAATTTGCCAAGAAAGCTCAATTGACATCCACCCAGTTCCTCATCCTCACCCCCCTGCCCGGCTCGGAATTCTACCGCAAGGTCGATTGTGAGGACCGCATCAGGTTCCACGATTGGACGCTGTACGACGCCCACCACGCGGTATTCCAACCGGAGAGGTTGTCGCTGTTCGAACTGCAGAAAGCCCAGATATTCAGCCACCGCAAGTTCTACTCGTGGATGGAATCGCTTAAAAGGTCCTTCAGCTTCAAATTGACCGACATCGCAGTGGCGCACTACGCCCGCAACCTCAACCGGATGTGGAAAAGACGAAATAAAACCTTCCTCAAAGCCCTCGCCCTGTTGAAACCAAACAAGATCGCAAAAATCTCCCTGGACTACCGCGAATTGATTAAACTGGAAGATGAGAAGGCGGCGGTGTGATAGTTGAACGGGAAAGTAGTGATTAGTGGTTGGTGGTTGGTGAATAGAGGGAAGATTCACTGGCTATTACGGCGATTACGGCTATTTTTGGTAGGCGGGGGGTTTATCCCCCCGCATCAACAAGAAACGAGCAACCAGCAACCAGCGACGAGAATGTAGGGCGGAATCTTATACCGCCGTAAGGCGGGCGGCTTAAAGAAGGGGGAATTTACACCATATAGATTATAGCTTTACTTCCTGTTAGTTGTACAGAGTTAAAAACGAAATCTTACTTCTCAGAGGAATTCAGATTAACTGCGCTGGAATACTTCCGGATATACTCTTCAATATAATCCCGCCTTTTAAAAATATAGGCTATTATCATTTCAAGAAAAAAATACCAAATAAAAGTCAGTATGGGAATAGCGAAATCCCCTTTCACTAAATAAAATACTGATATTCCGGGTGGAATACCGAGTAACAATCCGGTTATAAACCTCAAGCAGTTGTTACTATTATAATACTTTAATTCATTGCAGACAAAATCAACTGCCGCTGGTAAAGGAGTCAATATACAAAAAAGAACCACCAATCCTATCCTGGATTGATGGTTGAACATAAGGGACGATATTATTACCAACGCCGCGCCTAAGGTGACCCCGCAACACCTGACGCAAAACCTCGCGCGCCCAATCCTGAAAGTTCTGTCATAATCGATGGGAGAATGATGCGACAATATCATACTCCATCTGATTCCAGTTCTATTTAATAATCTCAAAACTGGTGACAGGCAGCTTAATAGGATTGTATTACTACATTTCTTCTGCCTTCGCAGGTCCGAAATTATCTCCTTGACATATGGGGCATTTTTTCTTTTGCAGGAAATATATGGGCAGGTAAAAAATACCGCATAAGAAGATGAATACCAGCCAGTTGAATTTCTTGGTTGGGATAATGTTCCGTTTGCATAGATTACACCAAGCTGGACTTCCCATCTTGCTTCTCCTTGATTAGGTTGGATTTGTGCTAATCTTAATCCGAGGAACGGATTATTGAAAATATCTCAGGAAACTTTGTCTGTCTTTCTCAAATGTCTGAGTCGCAATAGAGTAATTACATTGTTTGATCTAAGCAGCGCAGCAGAAAATAAGTAGATAAAGATTCGAAATTCTAAATATTGTGAAATACCTTACCCTAATTAATCAGTTTAATATATCATAATATACCAATAAGTCAAGTTTTTTTGTGTTTTATTAATTATTTTATCATAATAAAGAGTATTTGGTTCATCTCCAATTAGTTTCAGGCGCTATTGTGCAGGATTCATATAATTTCCGTTTCAGAATCACAGAATACACAGATGTATTTATTCTATAGTGAATGGTTTTTCTGTGTTCTCAGTGAATTCAGCGGATTTCCGTGATGCAAAAAAGCCATCGAAAAAAACAACCATAGCCATTTTTAAGAGAGTGTTGACAAACAACTTTCACTTAACTTATATATATTATAATTAAACACTTATATTTGTCTCCTGAACGTAGTGAAGGCTCTCTAATTTTCATTAAGTTTATATATAACAATAAGATACCTCGCTTCGCTCGGAATGACAAGTCTATTTATCATCGCTCTCTTAACGGGGCTGTTTCCCAAGCGGTTCATAAGAGTTGTCGATTCTCCATAGTTCGTCTAATAATCCCAAAAGAAGTCCTAAAATAGTGCTGCAGGGTTTCCCCACCCTGTTGAAAGTCTTTGTGTATTAATTACATGGCGTAGACTGCAGAGAATCTGTCAGAGAATACCCCGAATTTGTCATTCCCGCGAAAGCGGGAATCCAGAAATTGCAAATAATCAATAGGATACAATATTTGGTAAACTTAATATATTTCGTTTTTTCCTGTTTTCAGACAGACTGCAGAGACCCTGCGCCAAGACAAAAAGCGCATTTTAGGAATTCTCGGACAGACTCAGGAAACCCGACGGCGCACCCTGCAGATAATCTCTACCTCAACGCAAAATAACCATCCGCACCGTCTGCGCCAATTGCCCCGCTTTCACCCTGCAGAAATAAATCCCGCTGGGTAAAACCTCCCCCCCTCCGTTCCTGCCATCCCACACTACGTTGTGCGCTCCGGCGCCGAATCCACGGTCAGCCAGGACTCTGACCAGCCGCCCCCCTCCGTCGAAAACCTCCATTTTCACTTTCGCCGCTCCGGGCAGCCGTAACCGGATGCGGGTGGACTGATTGAAAGGATTAGGACGGTTTTCCTCCAGCGCGAAGGTATCGGGGCTTTCGGGCGGGCGGGGATTCACGCCGGTGGGATTGACGATGTCAATCCGTTCAATCATCGCCGGGTCGTAGTTCCCCAGGCTGTAGGGAGGCTGAGAGGCGGTCTGAATATGCGTCGCTTGCGAAGCGTGATTCATACCGTTATCCACCAGTATGTCCAGTCCCACCCGGTCCAGCGCCACCATATCCTCCCCCACAATCACCCCGTTATACACCATATTCGCCGACCCCGAAGGTCCCCCCGCGAAAATCCCGAATACCGCGTCCGCCACGCATATCTTCTGCTTGGGACCGACCGCATCCAGCAATACTCGATTGAGCGCGGGAATGTAAGGATCGCAATTCGTACCATGCAGGCTGCCGGGATTATGCACCGAGCCGTAGTGGTTTTTAAGACTCAATGTCGAACCGGAAAAACTATGGTCCTTCAGCACCGGCATATTGATGAGGTAGTCGATGTGATTGTTAAATATCTTAGAAATCCGGCACACCACACCGTTGACCGAATAACCGTAAGTTGTATATCCGATTCCGGAATGGGTGGTGCCGAAACAGCGGTAACCGCTGGAACTTGTATTGATAGTATAACCGGAATGATACAGGTCGTAGTCGTTACGGTCCCAGACTATGATGTTGTTAGCGTCGAAACCGCCGGCCACCGGCATCCGCAATAAGCCGTCGATTACCGCCTCAACTGTCTCAGGTCGGGTGGGAACCCTGTGGTTGAGTGTGTTGACCTTGATGCCGATGACCGAATTCGAGGTTATCCCCGGAAACAGCGACATCCAGGCTTCCCCAACATCCGAAATACCGGTGAAAGCGGTAATACCCGTATCCGCAATTGTCTGCAGGACCTCGAGATTGATGGAGCTGCCCGAAGTGCAGTTCTCGTCGCTAACCACCACTATCCGGCTGGGGTCGTCGAATCCCGGAGACATTCGTTTCAGGTTAGCGGAGGACACTCCCTGGAGCAGCATCCCTCCGGCTAAAACGCTTCCGGTTTTTAAAAACTCTCGTCGTCGAATATTCTTCATAAAAAATCGCTCTTATATTTCTAAATACGCTTTATATCCTCGTTCCCACGCTCCCGTGTGGGAATGCAGACCGCCACCTCTCATTGCGAGGATGCCGTAGGCGGACGAAGCAATCTTTATTGTGCCGCAGAGTCCCCGCACCCGGCGGCTTTCCCCCTGCATCAGTGCTGTCGACTATCCGTAGCTTGTCCGAGAATACTCCTAATTTGTCATTCCCGCGAAAGTGGGAATCCATCCTTCTGTAATTGTGTTAGTTACCGGACTCTTGCTAACCAGTCAGTCCGAGAATGTCATTGCGAGGACGCTAAAGGCGGACGAAGTAATCGGGTGATTCACTGCTATGTAAGGTCCTTAGCGAAGCGGAGACCTGCTATTTACCCTGCTGTAAACCCTTTTTTCGCAAAATCGCCCGGGCCTGCAAGCGTAAGCTCTAAGTATAAACTTATTTTTTACCCCAATAACTTGACAAATGTTCAGCAAATTCGCATATTACCTGAGAGGGGGCTTATAAAAAACCGGGAGCGGCGGCGGGGGATTTCAAACGCATCGCCCTCATCTTCATCATCATCATCATCCGGAACGCTTGCTCGGGCGGATTCAATTTTCCATATTGGACTCCACCGCCAGTGCGAACTGACGCAGCACCTGCAGGGCTTCCACTTCATTACCCTCCTTGTTCAAGGTCAATTCCACGTAGTATTTATCCAGGCGGAAGTCGAGCGCATAGTCGAACAAAGCCCCCTCGTCCAACCGCGCCTCATCGCCGAAATCCTGCGTGGAATGGGAAGTCGGGATTATGGCAGGGTCGTGATACAGGTTGTAAGCGTTGGTGGAATCCCCCATATCGTATATTAATAGTTGCAGCGTCTTGCTGCTGCTCTGGATGCTGCCATAATAATTCTGATGAACGCCTTCGATGAAACCGTGATTTATGTAAACCTCGGCTCCCCCGTCGATAATATCATAAAGTGAGGAATAGTCGGTGGCTTCGCGGTAATCGTCCTGACCGTCACCTTTGTTCCAGCCCTGGATGTCGTCATTCTTGGGCAGAAAGTCAGCCGGCACCGCAGAGGAACCGGTGGGATTTTTCTCTTTTTCGCAGGAGGTCAGCAATATCAACGAATTGCTGATTATCGTTATCGCAATCAGTGTTTTCAAAGCGGAAGAAGTCATTTTAAGCCTCGAAGTTTTTCAATAGACGCGTATAGTCGATGTTTGTTTCGCTGATTCAACTATCCGTTAAAGATACAATACTGTTTGAATAGTTATTCCGGTTTGTTTTTCACCGGCGGATTACTTCATCAATACCAGTTTCTTTACGCACCCGGTTTTCCCGGCGGTGATTTTGGCGAAATAGAGGCCTGAAGCTGCCTGTTCCGCATCCCAGCGGACCGTTAGTGCGCCGGACACCTCCCGGAAAATCTTCCGCTCCACTCGTTCTCCCAGCAGATTGAACACCTCCAGCGTCACCGTTTCCGGCTTGCCATCCACCCTCACCTTGAATTCCGTCTCGCAGTTGAAGGGATTGGGGTATGGAGGAGATATGCTTATATCCGCCGGTCGAGGCGTGGGATTGCCTACTCCCGAAGGTCCGAATGCGCCCCAGAGCGCGGCGAGGGATTCAATCTCTTTTCCCGCCGCGTTGAAAATCCCCCGCGGGAAAATCGTGTCGCCGGGGGCGATGGTGGGTGCGCCTCCTGTGGTGGATAGGTTTACGCGCAGGATGTGCCCGGAATCCGATTCGGTCCAGATGATTTCCCCGGCGGCGCCGCTGCCGGACAGCCAGGAGCCGCCTCCGGATAACGTTAGCAGTGAGTCGAGTTCTGCGGCGGCGATTTGCGGCGGGTCGGTGAACAATATGTTGAAGCGCAGGGTCACATAATCGTCATCGTCGATTCCCGGCAGGACAACATCGCCGTCGCTGGCAATTGCCGACACAATATAGAAGGGATAGGTGAAATCGAAGCCTTGGTCCCAGGCGGCGCCGATGATAGTTCCGTTGTTGCCGTAATGACTGCTGTCATATGCAGTCGAACCGGCGCCTTCGGAAAACATGTACCAGAGCGCAACGGAGGAGTCCGTATCCTGCGCCCGCAGGAACCTCATCGCTCGCGCCGAGTTTTCCGCGAAGTCCATCAAGGTCCTGGCGGCCGCTTGAGGATTTCCGGCCTGACCCGTGGTGACCGATAAATAATACCTGCCGTAATACATATCGAGCGCGATATCGAAGAGCAGGCTGGTGTCCAGCCGCGCTGCATCGCCGATACCCTGGAGCATCCGGTATTCGCCGACCGCTATCCGTTGGTCGTGGTAGAGCCCGGCGGCGTTGGCAGAATCCCCCTGGTCGGTGAGCCAGTAAATTAAGTCTCTCTGCGCGCCTCCCAGCTCGTAATACATTTGATAGATGGCGTATTGGAAGTTGTAGTCCAGGTAGATTTCCGCCGCCCCGTCGATTATGAGGTAGAGCGAGGTGGAATCGTCCGCTTCCATATGGTCGAACATCCCGTCTCCGTAATGCCAGGCGGAGATTTCCCGATCGAAGGGGAGAATGCCGTTCATATCGCCGGTGAAGGGGTCGAAACTCCCGGCGTAGCGGGCTCCCGCGGAAATCCTGGCGCCGTCGATATTGCCCCGGAAATTGTTCCCTGAAGTGTCGCCGCCGATGAAGACCATCCCTGTTCCCGGCATCAGGCTTGACTGTATGGGTCTAAGCGGTTCGTTCGCCCCGTTTACGGACAGATAGAGGTGATTCCCGTCGTAGGTGAAGGCGAGATGATGCCAGAGCAGGGGCTTAAGTTCAGTGTTCAATTGCAGTCCGTAAACGATATTCCCCTGAAACAAGGCGGATATTTCCGGTTTGAGCCGGGACAGGAAGAGAGAATACTGTGTTTCAGCGCCGCCGCCCTTTTGCAGCAGTATCTGCTCCGCCGAGTCGCCGGGTTGGGGAATACCGGGTTTCACCCAGAGTTCGACGGTAATGTAATCCGGGTTCAACACCGGATTGTCAGCGGTCTCCACCCGGCTCGCGGCGTCGAATTGCAGGGAATAATCTTGAGCCAAGGCGGCGAAGGGGATGATTAATCCAAGCAGCAGGATAGGTTTCATATTGCGGTGTTTCCTTTGCTGTTATCTATTGAAGCTTGAAATGATGGCTGTTATCACCAGACCTGCGCCAATTCCAATCAGTATGCAGGCGACGAACGCCAGAGGATTAACCCTTAAGAAGAAAAATCCAACACCGATACCTATCAGTGTGGTTCCGCCAATAGCCCAAGAGCTTATGTCGCTATCTTTTTTGGTTTTATCCATCAGTATTTCCTCCTTTTAAAGCTCTATTTATTCAGTTTCCATTTCAGGTTTTATCGCTATGTCCCACAGTTATGACCACATTCCCCTTCTTGTGTCCCGCTTCGACATACTTGTGAGCTTCGGCAGTCTGTTCCAAGGGGTAGCTTCTATCAATGACAGATTTTAGTTTTCCCGCTTCGATAAGCTCTCTGAGGAAAGTCAAATCCTCAATCTTATTTGCTATGCCAAATATTACTTTCCTACTACAAAATATAGAAGTCCATAGCGATAGAAGAATAGGGTAATCAACTGTAATAAAGATTCCTCGTGATTTCAATGAACTTTTACAACTTGAAAACGAAGTTTTTATTACTGTATCGAAAATTATATCGTAGGTCTGGCCGCTCTCGGTAAAATCCTCTTTGGTATAATCGATGACCTTATCGGCTCCCAGAGTTTTCACCATCTCCATATTCGCAGAACTGCACACCCCGGTAACTTCCGACCCAAAGTATTTGGCAAGCTGGACTGCAAATGTGCCCACGCTTCCTGAAGCGCCATAGATAAGGACTTTTTGTCCGCTGCGGATTTTTCCCTTTCTGAGCAGAACCAAAGCGGTCAGTCCTCCAATGGGAACGGCGGCGGCTTCCTCATAGGTCATATTGGCCGGTTTTATCGCCACTTCGTTTTCAGGCAGGCAGATGTACTCGGCGTTAGCGCCGCCAAAACTCACTTTCCAGATAATACCGTAAATCCGGTCGCCTATCTTAAACCGCTTCACATCTTTACCTGCGGCTTCAATCTCCCCGGCGAGTTCATTCCCCGGTATAGGTTTCCTTGGTTTTAAGAAACCAAACATTATAAGCGCGGGGAGCCGGAACCAGGGAGCCCAGTTGCAGCTTCGAAGTCTCACATCCCCATACGTTACCGTGGCGGCGTGTATTTTAATCAGCGCTTCATTATCTTTAGGTATAGGCTTTTCCACCTCTTTTAACCGGAGAACCTCCGGCGGGCCGTATTTTTCGCATACAATCGCTTTCATTGGTGTTCTACCAGGGTTTATTTAAGTCTTTCCATTTTAGGATGAGACCAATTACCTCTTCTTCACCTTGTATCTGTCTTTTTCCATGAAAACTGTTATATCGGCGTAGCCTGCATAAATTTTTGCTGAATGCTTTACTCCGGCTGGTATATGGTATCTTTGACCTTTTTTGAAAATCTGTTTATTCCCTGCAATTTCCAATTCAATTGTTCCTTCTAAAATAAAACCAATTTGGTCAGCGTGCGCATGTTCCGGTAACTCAACAGTTTTCTCAAACTGCATATAAAGAGTTTGATGAGTATTCGATTGTGATAAATATGCCGTCAAACCTTCTAATGGGATATCAGCTTGCGGTAATTTTCTAATCGGTTCCGGGAAAATATTCTCCATTGGTCTATCCTTGTATATGTTTTGACTCTATCAATGCTTTAGTATAATAATCCTTTAATCAAGCTCATTAGCCGCTATGAAATGCGGCGAATATCGGGATGTGTGCATCGTTTAGTCAGGTTTTGTCATTATGTTCCACAGTTATGACTACATTTCCCTTTTTGTGTCCTGCTTCGATATCCTGTGCGCTTCGGCAGACTGTTCCAGGGGATAGCAGTTGTCTATGACCGGTTTTATCTTTCCTATAAATATTTATGATTGCGCGACTGCGTTAATCAGTTCACCGCATCCGCCGTTCCTAATAAATTCCGTATGTTCATCTATCGTCTTAAAGCTCTGTCCGGAAATTTTATCACATTGAAATTCAAAATCAGCGGCATTTTGGAAGGCTTCCAAGGTCTTTTCCGCATAAGGATTGGAGAGCACGAATTTCTTCTTCTCTTCTTCACTACGCCAGGCGAGAGTTTTTAGCCATATCGCTGCGCCTAAAGCGCCGCAAGCGCTGTTTTGCAACCCCATACCTCCGGCGAATCCAGCTACAATAAGCGCTTGTTCATCGCTGGCGCCCATTTTTTTAGCGGTTTCGGAAGCGCAGCTAAGCGCTTGTTCAGGCAACTCAGTTTGTTCCGGGGACAATCCTTCATAAGCAGCTAGGATTGCTTCCGGAGCCCATTTTTCTATAAGTTTAAAACAGGATAAAAATTTTCCGGTTAGCATGAATTTCGCAACACTCAGTTTGTTATGCCAATCACATTCGGTAACATCGATGCAATCGATACTGCCGGTTCTGCTTTTAAATGATTCCATAAGGTTTTGCGTTGCCGTTATTGTTATCGCAGTCGCTTGACCGGGGTTCTCGAATCTGCTAAAAGCTTCCGCTCCCACCGCCATTGAAGCGCCCCATAGCATCCCGCATTGATATCCGTACTGCATTATCCCTCCCGCCAAGGGCTCCGCCGCGCGCACTTCAGTTTCACTTTGATAACCGAATTCGCGGTTTAGAATATAGTACATAGTGCTGGAGCATGCGCCTAACTTTCTAAATAGTTTCTTGGCGTCTTTTAGAACCGGTTTTGATTCACTCATTTTAATATACGACCATAATTTATTTAGTGTCGGCTATGGAGAGACTGTCTGAAAATAGTAGTATTTCATTCTGTCATTGTGAGCGAAGCGAAGCAATCTTATTGATTAATATAGTCTTATAGATTGCTTCGTCCGCCTGCGGCGTCCTCGCAATGACATTTTAGGATAGACTGCGGAAATCCTGCGCCACGATTGATAAGTATCAAGTTTCAAGCGCCAAGTAACAAGTCCTCCCCAAAATCCGCCCCTGGATTCCCGCTTTCGCGGGAATGACAATTATGGGGCATTATCTGGCATAGTGCGAGAGTCTGCTGCACGAAATACAACTATAATAGCGTGGAACTATGCCAGCTTGGTGAAATTGAAACCGCTTTCGTGCCAGACCTGGTCGGGATATTCTCCTACTCTGGCGAAATAGCGGTATTCTCCTGCGGGAGCGCCTCCGGGCACGGATTGTGTCAGGGTTCGTTCCATACTTCCTCCGGCGGGAATTTGAAGCGCGCGGTTCAGAATAGGGCCGTACATCTCGCCGTTGGGTAGCCGGACCATCGTCCAGCCGGTGAAATTGACGGCGAACAATTCATTGTTGACCACATTGACCCGGTAATCGAAGGCGCCCCCGGCCGCCGGTATGACCACCGGGCTGGAAAGGGGAGACAGGGTCACGGTCAGGTTCGTGGGAGGATTGGCGGAGGGATTGACAACATCGATGCGTTGAATCAGGCTGAGGTCGTAATTCCCCAGGTTGTAGGGGGCTTGTGAAGCGGTTTGAATGTGGTGCGCCTGGTAGGCGTGGGTCATTCCGTTTTCCACCAGTATATCCAGCCCCACCCGGTCGACCGCCACGATGTCTTCCCCCAGGATGACGCCGTTGTAAATGAAATCGATAGAACCGCTGGGTCCGCCGGAGTTGATGCCAAAGATGGCGTCGATGATGCGGATTTTCTCCTTGTTTCCAAGCTGGTCGCGGATTTGCTGGTTCAAGGCTGGAAGGTAGGGGTCGCAGGCGTTTCCATGCAGACTTCCGGGATTGTTGACTGAACCGTAGTGATTCTTGAGGCATAGTGTAGCTCCGGCCACGCCGTGGTCTTTGATGACCGCCAGATTAATCATATAGTCGATGTGCTCCGTTATAATTCTGGAGGGGCGCGAGGAGACACCGTTTACGTTGATATAAGTGCTTGAATAACCAATCCCGCTCTGGTTATTGCCGAAACAGCGCATCCCCGTGGCGCCGGTGTTAAGGGTGAATCCGGCGCGCTGCAGGTCATAATTTGAGCGATCCCATAAGATGACGTTGTTGACATCGAATCCGCCGGCGACCGGCATTTGGGTTAGTCCGTTCAAAATGGCTTGCACCGTCTCCGGTCTTGGAGAACAGCGGTAATTGATGCAGTTTGCTTTTATCCCAATCACGGAATTTGAGGTAATTCCGGGGAATATCGACCTCCAGGCCTCGCCCAGATTGTAGATGTCGGCGTAGCGCTTGATGGCGTTATCCACGATGATTTGCACGATGTCGGCGTTAACGCTCATTCCGCTGGTGCAGGCATTGTCCCTGACCACCAGTACGCGGCTGTCCGGGTCTGCCGGATTGGGTTGTCCTCCTGGTTCATTGGCTAAAGCGGGCATCGCGAGCAGCGCTCCGCCGGTCAGCAGACCTGCGCTTTTGAGGAAGTCGCGGCGGTTCAGTTCGGTCATAAATCACCCCTTAAAACTTTATAGTGGCTCGAAACTCGGTTTCGTAATTGGATTCCCCCGTATCGTCATCCAGATTGTAGGCGTATTCGTATTGCGAAATCAGTCTGAGAATCAATTTGCCCGACAGCTTGAAATCGAGGTTCAGGGAATTGGCTGTCCCCGCCTGTCGCAGGGATTGCAGCCCGGTGGTTTTCCGGAAAAAGGGACGGAAATCGTTGCGTAATTGGAGGACGCCGGACTTCGGGAAACTCCGCAGACGCTTATCGAAGTAGAGGGAAGGGTAGAGATACATTTCGTCCCCCTGGTCGAAATCTCGATACAGTCCGGCGAGGGTGAATCTGGTGAGAAATCCCCGGCTCCAGCGGCGGTGCAGTTCCAGACTGGGCTGGTAGGTTGCGGTTTCGGCGGCAGCCCGGTCCAGGGTGTAATAGAACCTGCCGGCGAATTGCGAAACTTCCCCTCGCCGCCAGACTATGGACTGGCTTTGAAAGCGCCTGCCTCCGGCGCCGCGGGAGGAGGTCAGGATTTCGGTCAGTTCCCATTTTCCCGAAGGGTAGGCGCTTACCCTTAGCGCATCCGAGGCGGCGAAGAGGGAATAGGACCCTTTCTGTCCCCAGAGGTCGATAATTCCTTCACCTGTGTCTATCAGGGAGTCGCGGTTCGCTCGGTAGAAAGTCAATCCAAAATTGAAGCCGGACAATTTTTCCCACCAGCGGGAGGGTAAGAACTCGGTGGAAAAATATCCTTCGCGGAAAAGGTACGCATCTCTGCGGCTGAAAGCAAAATTATCGCGGTTATATTCCCCTCTCCAGCGGAAAAAATGCTGCAATCCGGGTAAAATGTCCAAAATATTCCCGGTTCCCCGGAACATAGTGGAGCGTTTGAAGGGGTGTTCGGTTCCGCCTTCGAGTGTGCGGGATTTCTGCGTCATCCTCAGTTCCGGGGTCAGATTAACTTTTGAGCCGGGAGCAAGAACCGTGCGCAGGTACATACTCCGAGTGGCGGTTTGGCTGTCGGCGCTGTCGGGGCTCAAAGGGTATTCACGGTTCGTCAGTCCGAGGCGGAATTCGCTGTAGATTTCGAGCCGTTGGAACCGGATTTTCCTCAGTAATTCGTCACTCAGCGAGTAGGAGCCGCCGAAATTCACTTCGCGGTGGCCGCGCTTTAGAGAATCGCTGTCGGCGGCGCGGAGCGCGGTTTTGCTAAAGACCGAGAGGCCTCGCTTTAGTGTGTAGAAGCTCTCCAGTTTATAGGCGTCCTCTCTGCCATATACGCCATCTCTGGACTGATAGTCAGCGTATCCGGTGATTTTAGCGCCTTCGTATCCTAATTGAGTGTATAATTCTTCCCGCAGGGAACCGAATTCAGTCATCGCCGGGTCCAGCGATTGGAAATCTTGGTCGCGGCGCAGGGCTCTGGTCGAGAGCAGCCAGTTCCCGGATTTACCGTAGAACTCCACTCCTCCGGCATAGCCTTCGCCAATCTCCGCGTTGGAACTGAAGGCGGCTTGGGGAATCAAGCGAAAGTCCGCTCCCGCCGCCTTGCCGCGGAGTTCGGCTGAGATTCTCCCGGCGGAAAGGGAGTCCGATTCATAGTAGGCGAAGGCTTCGCTGAGGTTGTCCCCCTGCGACAGTGTCAAATCCCCGCCAGCGAACTCATTGCCTTCGCCTTCGGCGGTGAGGTACTGGTATTCGACTCGAATTTTATCGTTTTCGTCCAGCAGTTCTGCGCCGGGGAAGGTGAAGTTCAGGGCGCCGGTGGTGTTGGAGAGCACATAATCGGTGCGGGGGATTTCCTCCTGGTTGAGGTAAACGACAGCGCTGCCGCGTCGCAGGTCTGAGTGTGAGAGCTGATACAGAACGTCCCCCTGGCCGAATAAGATGTCCGAAGCGCCCTGCGCCACGGTGGTTCCGTAGATTCCATCCAGTTTAAGCGCCCGCCGGCCCCTGACCGGTGAACGGGAGCCTGATTCAATCGATCCTTGAACTCCTTCAATGGTGGTTTCTCCCAGGAGCCGGTTGTTGTCCAGCTTGAAATCGACTCGGTTCCCCAGTTCCGCGCGGCGGAGGTTGTCTTCGCGCTTTCCACGGAAGGAGGAGCCGTAGAGAATTTCATCGGGATCGGTGTTGTCATAGAAACCGGTGAGCCTCCTGCCGGAGAATTCCCCCGAGGGGTAGAGCAGGATTCGATTTCTGTCATCGATGAAACGGTTTTCTTCGAACCGGCTGATATAGCTGTAGGTGCCCTTGAGGCGCAGGTCTCCGCCGATAATTTCACTGCCCAATCCCCTATCGTCCCAACTCATCTTCCCCGCTTCTGGCACAGCGCTATCAGCTCTTTTCAACTCCAGGGCAGGGAGGAACCGCCTTTCGTTCAAGGAATAAACTTCCAGGAGTCTTGCCGAGCGGAGGAATATCAACTGTCCCGCGAGGGACAAACGCTCAATCGACTCTGCCTCCAGTCCCATTGCCCGATCTACCAGTTCCCAACTCTCTTCGCTTTCGCTGTAAATCAGCAATCCCCGGTCGGTAGCGAAATAATAGGTTCCGTTGGCGCCGGTCATCTCGCTTACTTTGAAGCCTTTTAGCCGGTGGGCGCGGGGGAACTCGCGGAAATCCCGCCCCCTCCAGTAACACCAGAGCAGGTTGTCTCCCGCCAATATCCAGAGGCGCTCGCCGTCCGGTATCACCTGGTCGATTTGGTTCGGGGGAATTCCGGCGGCGGATTTCAGCGAGGTCCAGCTTCGGGAATCCGGCTGGTAAATATCGATGGCGTTTTCCCCGAAGAACCAGATTTCGCCGGGCAGTTCCTGAATGAAGCGGTATTTCCCCCCGGCGAGTCCTTCCTCCGTTCCCATTAAAGTCATTCGCTCGTATTCCCGGTCGTAGCGGTGAATTCCGGCGTCTCCGGCGAAAAAGACGTAAGCGCCTGCGGCGGCGGCGTCGCGGACAGATGATTCCACACCGGGCAGTATTTCCCATTCCTCCAGTATGTGGTCGTAGCGGGCGGCGCCGGATTGGGCAGCGAGGTAATGATATTCATCGTTGAAGTATAGGGACTGGTAGAGGTTTCCCGGCAGTCCCGATGTTTCCGTGAACTTGAGCCAGTCTCCCAGTTCGGGATTGGCGGTCATCAAGCCGCGTCCTCCGATCCAGAGCCTTTCGTCCCCGTATTTAACTTCTTCCACGGGGATATCGACGGCTTCTACTCTGGACCAGATTTCTTCCTCGCTGTCGAATTTGAATAAGCCGTTTTCGGTTCCGCACCAGACATATCCCGCGGCTGAGACCGTCCATTCGGTTTTCCGCTCCATAGCTTGAACACAACCGAAAGCGTAGAGGAGAATGATGAGGGATGGCAGACAGGCGAGTTGAATCGGCTTAGTCACTGTAATAATTTGATATAATCTTGGATGAGGACAGTCGATTTCCTGCAAGGAAGGATTTTTTTCTTCCCGTAATCTAAATATTGTTAAAAAATACATATTTACCCTGAAAAAGTCAAGACGGATGAGTGAATAAGGAGAAATAAAGTGTTTTTCTGTAATCATTGTTATGTGTAACACTTTGCTTTTCTGAAGAAACATACAGTGAGTCATTCCGGCGCAGCCGAAATCCTTCCGCAAAAGAAAGATTCTGGCTCGCTACGCAGCCAGAATGACGCTTACGCATCAAAGCAGTAAAGTTATAATATAATGTATTTAACTGTAACGAATATTTGATTATATTTAAAAAGAGATTATATTGATAAGTATGGGGAATCGGATTAAGATCTAATTGAAAATGCTTCTGAAGAGGCGGCGCATAAGAAATTTCAGTTTTAACTCATCTATTCGGAGCCCGATTCTCCAGTTCTAAATCTTAAACTAATTAAATATGAGGATATCCAAGAATGAATAAGAAAACCTCATTTATAATCGCCGCGGTGGTTGTGGTCGCGGCGGTGATAGTGTATTTTTCCTTTTTCTATCCTCCGGTGCTTGAAGAGACTATGACCGGCACTATCGGCGGGGTTGAGAAAGCCGAGAAGTATCGGGGTGAACAGCCTGCGGAAGCGGATGTGATGCTCGACGACGACGCAATGAATAGTTTTCTCCAGAGCGCGGCCTGGCAGAATATCCGGCGGGACGAGGCGATGCGCAGCCTGATTATGAGCGGGGATTTTCAGCGTTTCGTGGTGATGAATCAGGAAGCGCAGAGGTTCATTCCGATGGCGCGGGATTTCCAAAGGGCTTTGGTGCAGCAATTGCGGCATGTGCATAACGCCCAAGATTATGAGGAGTGGATCAACGGCCAGATATTTCAGCAATACTACAGCCAGGAATTCAAACAACTGGTCACCAGCCAGGACTTCCAGAATGTGATACTGAGTCAGGAGTTCCAAAAGTGGTACAGCAACGATTTCACCCCCTGGATGGACGACGCGTTCAAAAGTTTCTACACCAGCTCGGAGGCTCAGAAATTCAAAGAGGGGGGCACCCCTCCGCGGTGTTATTGCAACGCGGACTTCCAGAAGCATTGGGCTCTCAATATGAACGCCTGGTTCTTCCCCGCCTGGCAGGCGATATACAGCCAGGATATCCAGAAGCAGTTTATGAGCCAGGACTTTCAGAAACAGTTTATGAGCCAGGATATTCAAGCGTTTTTCCAGAGCCATGATTACCAGAAACAGTTTATGAGCCAGGACTTCCAGAAGCAGTTTATGAGTCAGGACTTTCAAAAACAGTTTATGAGCCAGGACTTCCAGAACATCCTGAGTAATATCGACGCCAATCAAATAATGCAGGCTTTCAGTCAGGATTTTCAGAAATTAGGAATAACCGCTGAACAATAAAAGAGCGGCGATGGGAAAAAATTTTTATTGGCAGGTCACACCCGCCTACAGCGTGTAGTATCTGCCAGAACGATGAACACTGGGAATGCTGCAGAGTGCGGGGACTCTGCAACACAGTGAGCTGGTCTGCATTCCCACGCAGGAGCGTGGGAACGAGGAGATAGATAACAATGAGAGATTTTCCTACAGGCAGTGTGGGGATTAACACCATCATCCTCACACTGTTTTTATTGATGGTTGGGGAAGATTCTCCCGCTCAGGAGCTGCAATGCCTGCGCGCCGGGGACCTGAACTTAATCTACTACAGCGACACACATTCCTATGTCGTGCCGCACCTTGCCCGTTGTTATCTCAGCACGATGAAATATTACCGGAATTTCTGGGACTATTCCTCCGAGGAGGGCGTCGGGATTTTCCTGGAGGATTTCAGCGACTGGGCAAACGGCGGAGCCACCTCTTCCCCCCGGAATTTCGTCTATGTCAGCATTTCGCCCTACCTCTATGTCTTCGAAGTGGCTCCGGCGAACGAGCGGATGAGCCTGCTGATGCACCACGAACTCACCCATATCGTCGCCATCGACAAGCCTGCCAAGAGCGACAGGTTCTACCGCAGCCTGTTCGGCAAAGTCCAGCAAACCAAGGATAATCCCACATCGCTGCTCTACGCTTACCTCACCACCCCGCGCAAGTTTTCTCCCCGCTGGTACCACGAGGGGATAGCGGTCTGTATGGAAACCTGGACTTCCGGGGGAATCGGCCGGGGATTGGGCTCCTACGATGAGATGGTTTTCCGGTCGATGGTCCGGGATTCGGCTTATATTTATCATCTGGTGGGTTTGGAAGCCGAAGGCACTTCGATAGATTTCCAGGTGGGGGCGAATTCCTATCTCTACGGGACCCGCTTCTTCACCTACCTGGGAACGAAATACGGGCCGGAGAAACTCATCGAGTGGGAAAACCGGACTGACGGCAGCAAGCGGTATTTCTCGCTCCAGTTCCGCCGGGTTTTCGGGATTGGTTTGAGCGAGGCGTGGTCGAATTGGATTGAGTTTGAACACGAATGGCAGGAAAAAAACCTGCAGTCGATAGGGAAAAACCCGGTCACCCCCTTCAATCCCATCACCGATGTGACGCTGGGCTCCGTTTCCCGCAGTTTCTATGACCGGGAGCGGAACGTGATTTACACCGCGGTCAAATATCCGGGGCAGGTGGCGCATATCGCGGAAATCGACCTGTCCAGCGGCAAGATAAGGAAAATCTGTGACGTTAAGGGAGCGTCGACCTATAACACCTGCTCGCTGGTTTGGGTTCCCGAAACGCACAAGCTCTATTTCACCACCGACAATTATCACTACCGGGATTTGAATGTGGTGGACATTTTCGGGGGGAAACCTCACCGGCTGATAACCGACCTTCGCGCCGGAGATATGGCGCTTAACCGGACGGACAAATCCCTCTGGGCGGTTCGGCACGAGAACGGGATTTCCACACTGATAAGACTTGACCCGCCTTACACCGATTGGACTGCGGCGCACGCTTTTCCCTATGGGACCGACATTTACGACCTCGATGTTTCCCCGGATGGTAAGTATTTAACTGGGGCGCTCACTCATATCGACGGGAAACAGACTTTGGCGAAATTCGAGATGGACAAAATTGCTTCCGGCGACTTTTCCTACGATGAGATTTTCGATTTCGATTATAGTTCCCCCGCCAATTTCGTTTTCTCCGAAGACGGCAGGTATCTCTACGGAACTTCCTACTATTCCGGCGTATCGAATATTTTCCGCTATGATTTCGCCGAGGACGACATCTGCGCCCTCAGCAACTGCGAAACCGGATTGTTCCGTCCCCTCCCGGTGAACGATGATTCGCTGATAGCCTTCAGATACACCGGGGGTCAGGGTTTCACGCCGGGATGGACGCCCAACCGTCCGGTGGAGAAAGTGTCCGCCATCCGTTACCTGGGGCAGGAACTGATAGACAAGCACCCGGTGGTCAAAGGCTGGCAGCCCGGTTCGCCCGCGAAGGTCGACCTTGATTCCCTCACTACTTATCGCGGCGGGTACAGCGTGGTGAAAAACACGCGGTTAAACTCCGCTTATCCCATAGTCGAAGGTTACAAAGATTACACCTGCCTGGGATATCGCTTTGAATTATCCGACGCGGTCGGATTGAACCGGCTGAATGTGAACCTATCTTATACTCCCTTAGGAGACAGGCTTGAAGATGAGGAGCGGGCGCATTTCAGCTTCAAATACAATTACTGGTCCTGGGAACTTTCGGGAGCTTACAACCGCGCCAGTTTTTACGACCTTTTCGGACCTACCAGGATGAGCCGTAAGGGTTATTTCCTGCAGCTTGGCAGGAGCGAGATGTTGATTTACGACCGTCCCCGGACTTTAGAAATGGGGATGAGAGTGGCAGGATATGGGGGATTGGAGACGCTCCCCGATTACCAGAATGTCGCCGCCGGCTTCAAGGAAATGTACGCCGCCTCGGCAAACCTGCAGTACAACTATGTGGAAAAATCGCTGGGAGCGGTCGATGAGGAGAAGGGTTACAAGGTCGGGCTCAATGCGCTGACCAGTCTGGTGAAGTCCGAGTTATATCCCAAGTTCTACACTACGGTGGACTACGGCGTCGCTTTGCCGGTCAATCACTGTTCCTTCTGGCTTCGCAACGCTGCGGGTATCGCTTTCGGCGACAGGACCGACCCCTTCGCCAATTTCTACTTCGGGGGATTTGGGAACAATTGGGTGGATTATCAGAGCGAGAAGCGTTACCGCAGTTACTATAGCTTCCCCGGCATCGAAATCAACCGTGCGGTAGGGCGTAATTTCACCAAATCGACGGCGGAACTGAACCTGCCGCCGCTTCGGTTCCGTAAAATCGGGATGACTTCACTGTATCTGCGGTGGCTGAGGCCGGCGCTGTTTACTTCGGTCTTAGGAACCAATCTCGACTCGCCGGATTACAGCGGCGCGGTTTACAGCGTGGGCGCGCAAATCGACTTCGAGGTTGTATTATTATCACTGCTCAAGACCAAACTGTCGGTGGGATATGCCGCCGCCGTGACGGACGATGATGAAAAATCCGATGAATTTATGTTATCCCTGAAGATATTATGAGCGCCATCCTCGGTTTAGTCATCGCCCTGCTTCCGGTAGCGCTGTTCACTCTCGCGCTGGAACTCTTGGACAGCTTCCGGCTCATCAAAGTTAAAAGTCTGGCTTTTACGCTGTTGGCAGGCTGCATCGCGGCGGGGGCGGCGATTGTGATTAATCGGGTTTGCCTGAACCTTCTCCAAATCGATTTCAGCTCTTATTCGCGGTATTTTTCCCCCTTGACTGAGGAAATTTTAAAAGCGGTGTATCCGATTATACTGCTTCGGCGGCGTAAAATCGGTTTCCTGACTGATGCGGCGGTTCGCGGCTTCGCGGTGGGAGCGGGGTTTGCGCTGGTGGAGAACATATATTACTTTCACTTCGTTCAGGAGAGCAATGTTTTCCTCTGGATTCTGCGGGGCTTCGGAACCGCCTTTATGCACGGCGGCGCCACCAGCGTTTTTACGATGCTCGGCGCGTATCTTTCGGAACGGCGGAAATCTTTAAAAGCAGCGGTTTATCTTCCCGGACTGGCGCTGGCTGTAGTTATTCATTCCTTTTTCAACCACTTCTTTATCCCTCCTTTAGCGACAACCATCATTCAAATCTTAGGGATGCCCCTCACTATGCTGGGAGTTTTCGCCTTCAGCGAAAGGGATTTGAAAGGGTGGCTGCAATCCGGCTTCGACTCAGACCTCGACCTGATAAGCCACATCGACACGGGGAAGATTATGGAAACCTCCGCAGGGCGTTATCTGGAAAATCTGAACAACGTTTTATCGCTGGAGATGGTGGCGGATATGTTCTGTTATCTCAGGCTTTACCTGGAATTGACCCTGCGCGCCAAGGGCATTTTAATGATGCATGAAAGCGGATTCGACACCCCTCCGGAGCGGGACATCAAGGAATTGTTTGACGATTTACAGGACGCGGAGAAGCGCATCGGCAGGACCGGCAAACGAGCCCTGGCACCGCTGTTGCGCACCAGTCCCCGGGAATTATGGCAGTTGTATTATTTAGCGGATAGTGTTGGAAAATAGGCGTTGTCTGAAATATGTGGAATTAAATATAAACCAATACAACGCATATTTCATATTGTAGGATAAACCATCTTTCGATGGATTCTCTTAGCGAATCAACGCATAACGAATAATGAAAATTCACGACTCGCATGTTGACGTTATCGCTATTTTTAAAGTAAACTGACCGGTTTTTCTTGACATTTAAGACGATATTTCCTATTATCATAGATATATGGTATTTTAAAATACTATGTTTTGCCGTTTAACCGCTCTAACATCGCCATCTTGATGTTTTTAAGAAATCCCCCTCGCCCCCATTGGCGCTAACTTAAAGACTAATTTGGTTCATATTGGCTCTGTAAGGGCGAAGCATTTTTTATCTAAAAACAATATTATAATGACTTTAATTAAAATGCTTCGCCCCTACAAAAACAGATTTACACCTTAAGTTAGCGCTTATGCTCCTCGCCTCCCTTAACTATGGGGAGAGCTATTCGATTTTTTGCATAAAGACAGGAAAATACTATGGGGTCAAGACTTATATTTTCGAGAAAGCTCCTCATTGTCTTCACCGGGTTGATTTTCGCGATATTCTGCTTTCAAGCTGCATCAGCGCAGAAGAAGAAGAAGGAAATCGTAATCAAGGTTGCAGCCAACCAGAATATCAGGGACATCGCAAAGAAATATCTGGACAACCCTGACCTTTGGGTGGACATACTGCGAGCCAACAATATTTCTTCCGCGGCGGAGCTTAAAGCCGGGATGACTCTGAAAATTCCGGTGGAATCCATTACCCGCGCCACTAAGGAACTTGAGAAAGCGCGCTCCACGATTCAGACCGCCGACAAGTCCGGCGCTAAAATCTTCGCTCCTTCTACCATCGACAGCGCAGTCGCACTGCGCAACCGAGCCATCGAGAAACGTAAGTCGGGGGATTGGGACGATTGCTTTATACTGGCAAAGAAGTCCACCGCCGCGGCGAATCGAGCCTACAAAGTCTGCTTATCGAAGCAGGATGTTCCGGGTCAAGCCAAGCTTCATTACAAACTGGGCTCGGTACAGAGCCGCAAACCTGCGGATGCAATTTGGAAGGGCGCTACTAAAGGGGACGTCCTGATTGAAAGGGATAAGGTCCGCACTCTGTCCCGCTCCTACGCGGAAATCCTCTTCCACGATGAAAGCCGGTTAAAACTGGAGGAAAATTCTCAGGCGTTGATTCAGGAGATGAGAGTCAATCTCCTGGAAAACAAGAACCGGTCAAATGTGAGTCTGATAGAAGGTGATTTCACCGCCCTGCTCAGCGGGGGGAGAAGTATGAAAGGTTTCGAGCTGGACA
Source organism: uncultured bacterium (assembly GCA_964421875.1). Taxonomy (GTDB): domain Bacteria; phylum Electryoneota; class Tariuqbacteria; order Tariuqbacterales; family Tariuqbacteraceae; genus CAYQZD01. Next base: position 19,103 of record CAYQZD010000010.1, on the reverse strand, counting down.
TCCCCGGCGTCGAGACCGAGATCAAATCCAAGAATTTCCGGGTGGGGCGCAACAAGCAAGGCTCGAAGTTCGCCAACTACGAAGGCGAGTTAGGAGTTAAAGCCGCCGGTGAAAAGGTGGTTTTGGAGAAGAACCAGGGAACGGTGGTGAAGGTCAATCAGAAACCCACCAAACCCAAGAACCTTTTGGCAGGTGTTAAACTTGTTTCCCCGGAGAACGAAGCTGAAGTGTTCGACCTTGCCACTCCTCTGACCTGGGAAAAAATCAGCGGTGCGTCACAATATGAAGTTCAGATTGCCGAAGACAAGTGTTGCGAGAAGATTGTTTCCAAATCCAAGCGTAAGGGCGCTTCCCTGTCTAAACTACCGCAATTGGGAGCCGGAATATACTTCTGGAGGGTGTCAGCTTACGATAATATGGGGCTGGCGGGACCCTTCAGTTCCCCCCGCTCCTTTGTGGTGGTCAAGGATGATGTTCCGCCCTACCTCCTGCTGAAATCACCTCTGGAAAACGCCGTAGTGAACCAGGGTTCGGTTTCAGTCGCCGGTGAAATCGAAAAGGGCGCGGGACTGATAGTTAACGGCGAAGCGGCGAGTGTTTCCGAGGAGGGAACTTTCTCTGTCAACATCCCGCTGAAAGCGGGGGTAAACCTGATTACAGTGGCGGCGAAGGACAAAGCCGGTAACCAAACCAAGGTTGAACGCTCTGTATCCTTCCAAGCCCTGGGCGCATTGAATATCGATTTCGATCCTTCGCTGGTGAGGCTGGCTCCGAATAAGTTCACGGTTAAAAACCGCGCCTTTACCCTTTCCGGCCGCAGTCAGCCGGGGAATGTGTTGACTCTCAATTCCCGGACCGGCGACTTCACTGCCCAAGCTATCACCGATACGGAGGGCGCGTTTCAGTTTAGTGTTACGCTGAAGCAGTTATCGGCCGTTTTCGACTTAAAAGTTGTTTCCCTGGCGGGAGATTCCGCCTCCCGTCAAATCAGCATCGAGGTCGATGACCAGCCTCCCAAGATTATCCTCGAAGGCAAAGTGCCGCCCCGGACCGGAGAGGATAAGCTGTCATTGAAAGGGAGAGTCGAAGGGGGACACAAGGTTTTTATCAATGGCGAAGAGCGGGAGCTTACAGAGGAAAGATTCAGCGAGACGGTGGAACTTGCGCCCGGCGCCAATCATATCAAGATTTCCGCCAGCGATTTGGCGGGAAACAGCGCTGAATCCGAACTTGATGTATTCCTCGACCGTACTCCTCCCAAATACTCTCGAGCGAAGATAAATCCATTGGTGGTGAAGGGGGGCGAGCAGGTTACCATACACGTCTATGCTCAGGATGAATCCGGCTTGAAAAAGGCTGCGCCCTTTACAGTAAAGGTATCCGATTTCACTTTCAACGGATTCCTGCGCTATGTCAAATCCGCTTCACGCTACGAGGGAGTGGTGAGCATTCCCGCCGGGGTGGGCGGCAAGGTGGTTTTACAAAAGGTAATCCTTCAGGATGCGCTGGGTAACAGGAAGGATTATAGTTTTTAGGCGGGTTGGCGATTCGATTAGGGAGATAGATGTCGGGAGAGTCAAGCCAAGCCTTTAGTACCGTGGCGCAGGGTCCCTGTAGCCTGCGCTATGTGATTATAGCGATTCCAAAAAAGATTATCCTATGATTTGTAACTCCTGCGCAAGCAGGAGTACAGTAATTAATACAAATACAAGAAGATGGATTCCCGCTTTCACGGGAATGACATCCTTTTTCCGTCATTCTTTTCAAGAATGACTATAATATACAGATACTTGCAGCACGGTGCAGAGACCCTGTCGCACTGTTAGGAGATTCTTCGCTTCGCTCAGCATGACAAGTCCATTTATCAACGCTCTCTTATTTCTCGCCCTCCTTCACTTTCAGTATCAACACCGTCATATCGTCGAATTGAGGCTGGTCTTCCTGGAAATCGATCACCTCTTTTACCATCCCCCGGCACATTTCTTCCGCTGACAGGCCTCCTTTCTCCTCCAGCAACTCACAGAGCCGGTCTTCGCCGAATTGCTCTCCCTGAGGGTTCTCCGCCTCAGTCATCCCGTCGGTGTACATAAACATAATATCCCCCGGCGACAGCTTAAGTTCCGCCGATTCGAATTCAATTCCGTCAATCATCCCCGCGACCATAGTCTTTTGAATGGCGGGGATAAGCTGGAAACCGCCGTCTCCGTTTTTGTGGAGGGCGATTCGCGCCAAGGGCATATTATGTCCCGCAGTGGAGTAATTAAGCACACCGGTTCTGCAGTCATATATTCCGTAGAATATGGTGATGAACATACTCCCGCTTGGTTCGAATTCCAGCAGTTTTTCGTTGAACTCATACATCACCTGGTCCGGAGGCCGCAAGTCGGCGCTGAGCATTCGGAACAAAATGCGGCACATCGACATAAAGAGCGCCGCCGGAACCCCCTTGCCGGAAACGTCCCCAATGACAAAACCGAATCGATCATCGTCGAAAACCACATAGTCGAGGAAATCGCCGCCGACATCCCGCGCCGGTTCGCAGATGCCCCAGAATTCCAGACGGTCGTTATCGTTGAAGATTTTAGGGATGAAGCTTTGCTGGATGTCTCGTCCCAGCCGTAGTTCGCTTTCCGCCCGCTCCTTCTGCTTGGTGGTTTCGGTGAGTTCGGTGATGTAATGCTGAAGGTCAGCCACCATTTTGATGAAAGCGCTGGACAAAGTGCCGATTTCATCCTTGCGTTCCTCTCCCGCTATGGTCACGGAAAAATCCCCGCCGGATAGTTTGTTAGCGGCTTGCGTCAGTCTTTTCAGAGGCTTGGTCAGCGAGTATGAGACGACAATAGCCGCTAAGGCGGCTGCGGCGAATCCCAGCAGCGCCCAGATTATGAGGCTCTTGGTCATTTTGGTCACCGCCAGATAAGCTGCCGCCTCATCTTTCTCTACGATGACTCCCCAAGCCAGATATAATGGAAAGGCGTACGCCCCCAGCATCCGCTCCCCTGAGGGCCTAGCGTAGTGATGCACTCCGGCGACCTTGATGTCCGACTGCAGATGTTCCATCGCGCTTTCAACCAACTGCAAATCCGCCAGCGAAGGCTGGGCGGGGTCGAAGATTTTCCGTCCGTCTTTCCTGATAAGGGTAATCCAGTTGGTTTTGGTGAAGGGATGGTTTTCGATGGTTTCTTTCAAACGACGCAGGTCGATTCTCGCCACTAACACGCTGCGATTGCCCATAATGCCCTTCCGGAGCGGAACAATCATAGTTAGCAGCCAGACGTCAGCCGCCTCCACATACTGCAAATCTCCGATGAAGACAGCGTCTTCGCTCATCAGCGCCGAAACCTGGTTCCAGTTCAGCGCCAGCAGTTCCACCGGGTCCAATCCCATTACCATCAGGGAATCGGTGAAATTTCGCTGGCGGATGAGGAAGGGCTGGGGGATATTTTCCACCGCGAGTTGAATGGAGACGATGTCCACCACCTCCTCCACTCCCAGGGACAGGATTGACAGCTTCTGTGAGATGGCGAGCTGCTCGTCGTCGACCGCATCCCTGATAAGCAGCATAGGGGCAGCCCAGGTGTTCATATAGAAGTTGTCGATTTCCTTGGCGATTTGCAGTGCGGTGGAACTGAGCTGCTCATTAGCGGCGCTTTTCAGCTCGTCCTGGGTGATGGTAATCATATTCCATCCCGCGATGCCCAGGGGAATCAGAGCTACGATAATGGAAAAGATCAGCAGTTTGGTTCTTAAGGAAAACCTTGACATTGAACCGGCTCCCTATATGTGAATTAGGTTTAATCCGAAAATAAGTCTTCAAGTCTGCAAGTCGCCGAGTCATCAAGTCGAAAATCCTTGGAGTTGAATTACCGCGCCAGGCGGATTAGCAATGTAGGGCGGAATCTTATCCGCCGAAAAACTCACGCGTAGTGGCAGGTCACACCCGCCTGCGGCGTGCAAGACCTGCCAGAACTGTATATTGTTTTTTCTCGTTCCCACGCTCCGGCGTGGGAATACAGAAGAGACCCTCGGATGAGGATTTAGTCTCTCTTCTTTACGGTAACTTTGATTCTATCTTCGTTTTTAGCGTTGGTGGTTCCGGTGTTGTCGTTGATTATCAAACGGACTTCATAAATACCCGGTTTGAGATATTTATGGGTAACTACGGGGCCCTCCGCCGTGCTGCCGTCGCCGAAGTTCCAATTGAACGACAGCGGATCACCGTCCGGGTCATAGGATTTACTACCGTCGAAGATGACATCGTCGTGCGCCCCGCCGCAGAAGGCTTGAATATCCTTCCCAGCCGCAGCCTTCGGCGGAGCGTTGACCCTGACTTCGGCGGTATCTATCGCGGAAGCGGTGCGGGTGCCGGAGTCGTCGGTGATGGTAAGCTTAACCTCGTACGTTCCGGGCCTGCCGTAGGCGTGCGAAGGATTGATACCTTCAGCTGTTCCGCCGTCCCCGAAATCCCAGCGAAAGGATATTATTTTGCCGTCTCCGTCCGTTGAGCCTGAACCGTCGAAGGCGATGTTTTCTCCCACCGCGACCAGCCGGTCGGGACCGGCATCGGCGAGTGGAGGCGCATTGACCTTGATGTTCACCGATGCGTCGATTCTGCTGTTAATCACGGACTTGCCGTCGTCCACAGTGAGGGTCGCCTGATAGGTTCCGGGGATATTGAAAGTATGATAAACTTTCACCCCCTGCTTCACTGTCCCGTCGCTGAAATACCAGGAGTAGCCGGCGATACTGCCGTCGGGGTCGGCGGATTCGGCTCCGTTGAAAAGCACGGAATCCCCGGCGCTGACATTTTCTTTACACTCAATCAGGGCTATCGGCGTCTCATTTACGGTTACGTAGAGGGTGTCGATATCCCAGTTATTCTCGAGTTCGGTATCGTCGATTACGTTGAGGGTTACGGTGTAGCGGCCGCTGGCGGAGTATTGATGTCTGACCTGAACACCTTCAGCCTTATTCCCATCGCCGAAATCCCAGTTGAAAGCGGTGATAACTCCGTCCGGGTCCTTGGAGCCGCCGCCGTGAAACAGCACAGTTTGGTTGATTCCGGTGAAGACATTCTCCCCGGCTTCGGCAACGGGCCGGGCATTGACAGTTATCAACTGCTTTGCCATAGCAAAGTTATATTCGGTTTTTGAATCGGTGGTCACTTTGAGGGAGACGATGTATTTACCGGCATTGGGATATGTATGCGAAGTGTTTCCTCCGGAGCCGGTAGTCCCGTCGCCAAAATCCCAGCTCCAATCGACAATTTTAGCCATCCGGCTCACCGACTTGGAAGCGTCGAATTGAACTCTGGTCCCAGCCGGAACGATCTTTTCGCACTCGAATTCCGCCTTGGGTGCGTCGTACACAGTGACTGTCATCTCATCCGTGTCCTGATTGCTGCAGTCCCCCATTTTGTCGCCGGTGATAATCAGGGTAATCCGGTAAACGCCCGCATCGGTGTAAACGTGGGTGGGGGTGGGTCCCCCTCCGGTCTCGCCGTCCCCGAAATCCCAGTAATAACTGTTGACCAAGCCGTCGATGTCGGTTGATTTGGTGCCGTCGAAGCGCACTTCCTGATTGACCCCCACGAACTGGTCTTCTCCAGCGTCCGCCACCGGAGATTCCGCCACCCGGATGATTATCTGGTCGATATCGGTGTTGCCCGGCAAGCCTGAATCGTCGGAAATGGTCAGCGTTACTTGATAAACGCCTCCGATGGTGTAGGTTTTGGTGGCATTGACTCCCTCAGCGGAAGTGCCGTCGCCGAAATCCCAGTTAAATTTTAACACTCCGCCTTCAGGGTCGGAGGACCTGGCGCCGTTGAATATTATCACATCCCCGGCGCAGACAGTGGTGTCTTCCCCGGCGTCCGCCTTCGGCGGTTCGTTGATTTGCACCGTGACCGAGGCCGAATTCCGGGAATTTGAGAGCCCGGCGCCGTCGTCCACAGTAAGGATGGCGGGATAGAGGCCGCCGTTTTTGTATAGGTGCGAGACCTTAGCGCCGAATTTAGGGGGCGACCCATCGCCGAAGTCCCAGGTGTAGTTTATTTTATCGCCGTCGGCGTCGGTTGAGGCGGAACCGTCGAACTGCACCGCCAGATTGTTGGTGAGGATGCTGGGGACAGTCACCGCTTCGGGCTGGTGATTGACCTTGATGACGACTTTATCCTGCGCCTGATTGTTGCGGGCTCCGCTTTTATCGGTGACGGTTAGAGTGGCAGTGTAGATTCCGGGCTCTTTAAAGGTTCTGATAGTTCTGGACCTGCTCGAAGTCCCCTCCCCATCGGAAAACTCCCACTTATAGGACTCAAGTTTCCCATCGGGGTCGTATGAATTTCTGCCGTTGAAGGTCAGTTTATCTCCCGGCGCGGCGGCCTTATCGTTTCCTGCGATAGCGACCGGCGGTGCGTTAATTACCACTTTGGCTTCGTCCACACCCACCGCTTTGGAATGGCGCGTTTCATCGACCACTCGCAGGGTGACCGAGTAAACGCCCGACCTGGAGTAAACATGCGACACTGTCGCTCCGGAAGCGGAGGTTCCATCGCCGAAACTCCAGGTGAAGTCCGCGATATCCCCGTCGAAATCCATCGATTCCGAGCCGTCGAAGTAGATTTCCTGCCCCGGAGCGCCCACCTGGTCGGGGCCGGCGTCGGCGACAGGGGCGTAATTGACCGTAACCTGCAGTTCATCGGAGGTTGAAGCGGTGGAGGTTTTGGAATCATCGGTTACAGTCAGTTTGACCCGGTAGACTCCGGGATTACCGTAGGAGTGCACCGGGGCCGATTTGGAACTATGCGAGCCGTCGCCAAAGTCCCAACGGTATTTAGTGATTTTCCCGTCCCGATCCGAGGATTTGCTGCCGTCGAACCGGACTTCGCTGGTGGTGACAAGCTGGTCGGGTCCCGCAATCGCGGTAGGGGGGTAATTGACCACGATGGTTTGGGTGGCGCCGTTGGTGGCGGAAGTGGTGGTGGAGTTGTCTGTAACCGTGAGGGATACAGTATAGCGCCCCGGCGATTTATAGGCGTGGGAGACAATCGGTCCCTTGGCGGAGACTTCGTCTCCGAAATTCCAGCTATAATCGATGATTTCACCGTCGCTGTCGGTGGATTTCCGGCCGTCGAACCTTATCATCTCCTCAATCGCCACCACCTCGCGGTCGCTGGCTATCTTCGCCACCGGGTGGTCGTTTACGGTAACTATCAGGGCGTCTGAGACATCCGAATTGCGCGCGGCGGCGTTGTCTTTGATGGTCAACTTCACCCGGTATTTGCCCGGTTTGGCGTAAGCGTGGCTGATTTCCAAGCCCCGCTTGACGGTTTTATCGCCCATATCCCAGAGGTATTCCACAATATCCCCGTCTGCGTCGAAACTTTGCCGGCCGTTAAGCGAAATGGATTGTTGGGGGGAACAGATGATATCTTCGCCCACCTCCACCACCGGCGGAGCGTTTATCCAGACTTCGAGTTCGTCCTTGCCGATATTGTTGGTGCTGCCGGAGTTATCCTCTACTGTCAGGCGTACGTTGTAATAGCCGGTGCGGCGGTACTGGTGGTTGGTCTTTTTTTCGGAAGCTTTGACACCGTCTCCGAAATCCCAGGTGTATTTGACAATTTTACCGTCCTCATCTTTGGAACGGGAAGCGTCGAATTTCAAGGTCTGGTTTGGCGCGCCTACAATGTCGGGACCCGCGTCCGCCCGCGGGGGATGGTTTACGGTCACCGTGAAGCGCTTCAGGGCGCTGCTGCCCACCTGGCCCGAGGCGTCGCTGATAATGAGCATAGCGTCGAAGGCGCCGGTTTTGCGGTAGCGGTGGGTCACGCGTTTTCCCTCTCCGGTCTGCCCGTCGCCGAAATCCCAGAAGAAATCAATCTCGTCCCCGTCCATATCGTAGGAGCCGGCGGCGTCGAACAGCAGCATAACCGGGTCGGAAAGCGGTTTATATTCTACGGCGGGGACCGGGCGGTTATTGCCTTTACGAATATAGATTGGCAGTTGAATCGGGATGACCTCCCCCTTCTTTTCCACCACGTAGAAGGTGGCGTCGTTGGGAATTTCCCTGCCTCCTTTGAAAGTCAGGGCGCAGAGGCGGTCAGTTTCGTTCTTCTCCAGGACAATCTCGCTCTCCGACCAGGCGTCCTGCTCGGTGCTGGGGACCGGGAGGTTAGAACGGAAAGCGGTTTCCACCCCCATTTCCGCTCCCGCCAGGTCGAAATTGTGCACGACTATACTCTTGACATCGCGGGGGACGAAGAAGCGCATTTCCGCCATCACTCCGGTTTCCGGCAGACGGATGGTTGGTGAGTAATTGTATAGTTTCAGCCCTTTCGGAGGGAGGTTACGCTTGGGATGGGCGCTGATGGCGATATCATATACATTGGCGTCGTTCCCGTCCACACCCTCCACTAACAGCTTGAAATAGCGCTTATCGCCAATTTTTTCGCCCTGTACCGCGGTGAAAGCTGTCAGGTTGAACCACTGGTTATCCCTGAAATTATCTTCCGCGAACTGCTTTGATTCGATAATGGTACCGGAGAGCCGGTCACGCTCCACGGGAGTAATTTTCTTTGTCGTAGGCGCGGAATAAGCTCCTTGGCCGCCCAGGAGGGTGAAACGGGTGTATGTATCCCAGTTCACATAGCGGGAATCGTTTCTGCCGCCGCAGTCGGCGTCGAAAATCCGCAGATACAAGGTGTCGGCGGTGGCTTCGGGAACTTCGATATAGACTATTTGCACAAAATCGTTATCCCCTTCGCGGGTGGGAGCCTTGGGACCATAGGTGACCATTATCGAGGTTTCCTGGCCGAAAACGCCGGAAATAAATAGAAGCGATACTATCAGGATTAGCGGGAAGAGTCTTTTCATAGGAGTGTTCCCAAATTATTTTCGGGATTAAGCATAATACTGGAAAAGATGTAGCGCTGCGAGAAAAGCGCTGGTAATGATGTTGGAAGCAATATAGGCAATGAGATTAAATTATTCAAGTAATATTTGACCTGATTCGGCGGGTATGATGATAATGTCACTCGGTTAAAGGCAGGATGTGTCTTAGCTGCTAGAGGCTGATGATGCAGGTAATTGAATCGTGTACAGGTGTACAAGTGAGCAAGTGTACAAGTCCGCCCTTAAAAAGCCCCCCTCTCTAAGTTTGAAAGTGTGAAAGTGTGAAAGTGTGAAAGTCCGCGCGGGGAACCGCTCCTTTTTTTCTCTGAATCGCTGATTTTCGCTGATGACGCAGATAAATCCCCCCCTTGAAAGATCCCCACAAATCAACAATCGAAAATCATAGCCTTAATAGCCATAATAGCCTGTGAATCTTACCGTTAAACAACGCGATTTCGCAAACCTTCACACATTTTAAATCTTTTATTACTAATATCTTATCTTTTATCTCTTATATCAATTCTATTTAACCAGTAAAACCTTCCTCGCTTCCTGTGAACCGCTTTCATCTCCCAGCGAAATGAAATAAACTCCCGAACCATATCGGGCGCCATCCCATCGAATTCTATGCGTGCCTTTTGACATTTTCCCCTCAAACAGCGTCTCCACCCTTTGCCCCAGCTGATTATACACCACCACTCGCACCGGAAGCGCCCGCTCCAGCGTCAAGGGAATGGTGGTAACAGCGTTGAAAGGATTAGGATAATTCTGTTGAAGCGAAAAGGTTAAAAATCGTTTGCCAGGACGGCGAACCACCGGTTGAGAATCAAGATTGCGGAAAAACATAATACCGCCGTTCAATTCACCGCAAAATATATCGAGATCGGAATCGGAATCAATATCGACAATGAAAGGGACTGCTCCCATTATTTTATATCCGGATAAAAACTCTTCTGATTCAATTACCATATTTGGAGATTGAGGCGTCCCAGTATTGCGATAGAAGCGAACATTAGAGGTATTTAGTTGCCATATATTCTGCATAAGCATATCTAAATCTCCATCATCATCCAAATCGGCAAAATGAAAACCCCGCCAGCCTTCATAAGGATAGGGAAACTGTATCCCCTGCCATTGCGGAGAGATTGAAATAAAATTTGGTAATTGCGGTGTTCCATCATTTATGTAAAAAAAGAAATGTCCATCGTTATCGTTAATAAACAAATCGTAATCACCATCACTGTCGATATCGGCGCAAACAGGATGAGCATTGACAAAAAAATCAGGATTAGTAATAAACTGAGGATCGTGTAAAACAATATCGGGATTTTGCGAAGTCCCACGATTTATATAGAGTTTAATAACCGGCGGGCCTGGAATGACGCTTTCGCCGCAGATCATATCATAATCCCCATCGGCGTCTATATCGACGAAAAAGGGAAAAACTTCATTGATAGGCTCGCTTTGAAATCCTGAATCGACATAGACGAAATTTGGATTCACTGAATCGCCGATATTTCTAAAATAGGAAAGACCGATGTTCAAGCCCACGATTAAATCCATATCTGAATCGCCATCGATATCCACAAAATTAGGCAGGTTGCGAGTATAACCCAAATCTAGTGTCAAATAATTCTTGGTAATGAAATTGAATTGTGGATTAGTTGGAGCGCCTATGTTTTCATAGAAGAAAATATCTCCCATCAGACTGTTATTGTTCGCTTCCCGCCCCACGAATAAATCGTAATCCCCATCACCATCTATGTCTGCGAATTCCGGCGATGCGAAATCTCCCACATCTATTCCGGCAAAGTTATTGGTGATATAAACGAAATTGTAATTAAGCGAATCACCTTCATTGTGGTAATACCATATGCGGCCTTCACGATTGCCGATGAAGAGGTCGTAATCGTTATCAAAATCTATGTCGATGAAACAGGGATCGGCATTATCATTAACATTTATATTCAGCCATTGATTATCTTCGAGATAAAATGAAAAACTATCTATCGTCCCTACATTACGGTAAAACTGTAAATGTCCCTGATATTCCCCGCAGATCAAATCGCCATCACCATCATAGTCGATATCTACTAAAGCTACATGAGTTCCAAAAACCCAGTTGCCGCTATTATCGAAAAGCGTATCGGAAAATCCTGTAAAATCAGGTTGATTTATTGTTCCCTCATTCCTGTAGTATCGCACATAACCCGCCCCTATTAGTAAATCTATATCACCATCATTATCTAAGTCCCAAAAATCAGGATTACTACGGCTATTATTAGGAAAGCAGCAAACCGAATCCCAATTATATGAAAAAAGAATATAATCCGGTAATGTGCTTGATCCAACATTTTCATAATAATCGATATAGTGTCTGTTATGACCAATAAATAAGTCTAAATCAGTATCGGCGTTGATATCGCAGAAATCAGGATGACTTTCGCCATATCCTCCTACCCAGGAACAAAACGGCTGCCAGTTATCCATAATCATAGGGATAGAATCCGTTTCCAAAACGAATTCGAATTCTTGGGCGGAAACTATAGCCGGAATAAGTAGTATGAATATTTTATATAGCTTCATTTAAAATGGTTCCGACAAGTTTTATCGATATTCTGGTAGGGGCGAACGGCCGTTCGCCCCTACAATCGGTAATTTCAATTGGAAATAGGTATAACTCCATTTTCCCTCAATATTCTCACTTTATCAACATCAACTTCAGTGTCCGACTGAAACCATCAGCCTGCAGGCGCGCAAAATAGATTCCGCTGGGAAATTCACTCGCATCCCAGGTCACTGTGCGCTTCCCCATTGAACACCAACCGTCGACCAGAGACGCCAACTCCTTTCCGTTGACATCGTAAACCTTCAAGGATACCCTTCCCGCTTCCGGCAAGGTGAAACTGATATTGGTAACCGGATTGAAGGGATTGGGAGAAGCGTTATGCAGGGCGAATTCCGAGGGAGCGGCGATGGTTTGAGACGGCTGGTTCCCCTGCAGCGCTTCCCCGGTATTGCCCCAATGGTAAACGGTGGCTTCTCCATTATCGGTGATGGTTTTGTCGAAGGGGAAATGGTCGGCGCTCCAGACGTCGATCGGATATATCCCGATATAGGCGTGATAGATGTAATGCCCGGCTGGCGCCCTGCCGGGGACGGACTGGGCGCGGGAGCGGGTGACAGAACCGGCGTAATGCGTAAGCTGCACCGGTCCCATCAGGGGGTCGGTTACGCTGCCGTCGGGCAGGGTGGCGTTTATCCAGCCGTTATAGATGATGGGAGTTACAAATTCGGCGCGGAGCGTCAAATCGAAGTTGATAACTCCTCCCGCTGCGGGGATGATTACCGGCGTATTGGCGGGGCGCATAGTGATGCGGGCGCTGCGGCTGGGACTCAGCAGGGGATGCATCTCATAAACGCCGATGCTGTCGCTGGCGGTTCCGTGGTTCAGCACGAGCGTGACCGAATGCTGGTTATTCCATTCGTCGGTGTAGAAGCAGAGTCCCGCTTCGCTGGAAACCTGCCCCGGAAGCGGCGGCAGCGGCATTACCACTCCGGTGAGCGCCCCGGTCTGCGCGTTCATCTGATACATCAGCGCCCCGGCGAGTTCCTGCACGCAGAGCCAGATGAAGGGGCCTCCCGGAGCGTCGGCGTCGAAAGCCATCCCATAGACGATTCCCGGCGGATTCCCTAAAATCCGTATCAGAACGCCGTTGTGGTCCATCTCGTACATTGAGCCGGAAAAGTTGGCGCAGAAGAAATGTCCGTTTTCCGGATTGTAAGTTAGCGCGCGGGGGAAATCCAACCCCGCGGGATGGGGGATTGTGCCGGTCCAGACCATTCCCGCAATGTCGAACTTGTCCACCCCGTTCTCCCAGCCCCCGTAGATGTAACTGCCGTCCGAGCACATATCCCTTATCCCCCAATTCGAGGTCGCTCCCTGGGGAACGACGGCGACCACACTGCCGCTGGCGGGGTCGATGACCTCGATATGATTGGTGGCAGGACCCCCGATTCGGTTTGCCGCCCAGAAATACTGGCCGTCGTAGGCTATTCCCATATGGCTGGCGCCGGCGATTTCATAACTATCAATCAATTCCCAGGTGGAATCGACGGGATTGACCACAGGCGGCGCTTTTGCCTCGGTAAACTCCTCGCCGGTATTCGCCCATTCCGCAATGTAATCATCCGTTGCCGAGGGCAGCTTTTCGAAGGGAAAATGGTCTTCGCCCCAGATGACATTGGGGTACATCCCGGTGTAAACGTGATAGATATACCGCCCCGCCGGAGCCCTGCCGGGGACTAACTGAGAGCGGCTGCGGGTGATGGAGCCGTAATAAAACGCCAGGTCCACGGGACCCATCAGGGGGTCGATAACACTGCCGTCGGGGAGAGTAACTGTTGTCCAGCCGCGGTAAATCACCGGCACCACGATGAAGGCTTCCAGCGTGAGGTCGAAGTTGAAAGCCCCTCCCCCGGCGGGAATCAATGTCGGACGCGCCGAAGGCGACAGTGTGATGCGGCAGTTACCCGCTCCCAGATGGGAATGCATCTCGTAAAAGGCGGTAAGTCCGGCCTGGCACATTATCATCGTGGTATGCTCGGCGTGCAGGTCGTCGCTGTAGAATAAAGCCCCGGCTTGACTTTGAGGCTGCCCCGGGAGCGGCGGCAGGTTGATGGCAGATCCGGTGAAGGTCCCCAGGTCAGGGTCTATTTGGCGCATTACCGCTCCGGCAGTTCCCTGACCCGCTACCCATACCCGCGGGCCTTCGGAGCAATCCAAATCGAAGGTCATTCCGTACACCGGTTCAATCGGTATTCCCAGGTTTCTGAGCAGAGTTCCGTCATAGTCTATCTCATACATCGGATTGGTGAAATTTCCGCAGAAGAAATGCCCGGTGCGGGGGTCGTAGGCGGCGGCGCGGGGGTAGGACATAGATATCGGATGGGGAATAGTCCTTATGTAAGCGCGGGAAGCGATGTCGTAAACATCGAGCCCCCCTTCCCAGCCCCCGTAGAAGCAGACTCCGTCGCTGGTCAATCCTCTGATTCCCCAGGCGGAGGTGGCGTGCTGCGTAAATTGCGTAACAACCTGACCGGAGGTGTCCTGAATTACAATGGAAGGTCCCACTCCCGACCCCCGGTAAGCTATCCAATAGTTGTCGCCGTCAAAAGCGACAGCCATTATATCGAGGGGCGGCGTCACCGGCCAGTGGGTTATAAGCTGCCAGGCGCTGTCCACAGGCGCGCTTCCGCCCCTATGGGCTGATTCGGAAAGCATCGGCGGCGCGGCGAGAGTGTTTTCCGGTCCGTTTGGGAAATCTTCGCCAGTATTCGCCCATTCCGCTACAATATCCCCCTCGCCCGCCGCTGACTTCTCAAAGGGGAAATGGGTTTCAGACCAGATGGTGTCGGGATACACCCCTAAATAGGCGTGGTAAGTATAATTTCCAGCAGGCGCTCCGGCGGGAACGAATTGCGTGCGGGTGCGGGTGACTATCCCGCCGTAAAAGCGGGGATTCACCGGGCCCGCAAGCGGCTCTGTCACGCTCCCGTCGGGGAGGGTGGCGTTTATCCAGATGCGGTAGGGCAGTGGCATCGACATATTGACTTCCAGGGTCATATCGTAGTCGAAGGAGCCGCCGTTAGCGGGGATTTGCAGCGGGGGATTGGAGGGAAGCATCGTCAACCGCATATTTATCGGCGTCAGCCTCGGATACATTTCGAAACCGGCGATATGGTCGCTGGCAGGTCCTTGCCCCAAGGCTAACAGAGAACTCCGCCAGCGCTGGGGATCCCAGTCGATGGTATAATCCAGCCCTCCCGCCACTGCGCCGGGGCAGATTTGGTTGGTCAGGTCCAGCCCAAACCGGGTCCATTGACCGGTAACGGGGTCGATTTGGTAGAGCATACAGCCGGTGTTTTGAGTGTGCACCCAGAGCTTGGGATTTCCGGGGGCGTCGTTATCCCAGGCTAGTCCGTAAGCGTTCCTTCCGGGGCCTAGGTTTCTGACAAGGTTCCCGTTTCGGTCCATTTCGTAGAGATTGTCGCTGAAATTAGCGCAGTAGAAGTGGTCGGTTGCGGGGTCGTAGGCGAGTCCTCGAGGGTCCGGATACCCGGCGGGATATGGGAGAGTAAAGCGTACGCCCGGAGTTGACGGCAGGTCGGAAGTTCTCCAGCCTACTATGCCGCCGCCAGTTCCGCCGTAAACAATGCCGCCGTGATAGCATAAATCTCGCGGATAATACTGAGTAATTGGCCTTTGTATGGATTGGATGAAGTTCCCATTTCGGTCCAGGATGTACAGCCAGTTGTTGTTATCCGCGCTGGACACCCAGAAATATTCGCCGTCGAAGGCGACTCCGAGCAATTGGTTGTCCCCGGTAATCTGAGTGACATTGTAATTGAACTGTAAATCCCATTGGTCGTCGGAGGGATTTTCAGGCGGGAAATCGGCGGTTCGAAGTTCGGGGTAGATGTCGGTGTAGGGAAACTGATTGCCGCCGCCGTATAAAGCCGCAGACTGGATAACAGCCGCAGCCAGCGCAATGAAGAAAATGCGACTGAACATAGCATACCCCCTTAATTTGAGGAAAGAACATAATTTAGACTGAGATGATTATATATAAGTAATGCTTTTCCGGAAAGATTCCGGCTGCGCCGAAATGACGGTACAGGTAATCGTTTCACTGTACCGCGGAAATCGCATTCGCCATCGCCGCGAATTCCGCGGCGGTCAGTTCCTCCGGGCGTTTATGCAGATCGATATCCAAATCTTCCGGCGGGTGAAAACGGGATATCGTATTCTTCAGCATCTTGCGGCGCGCGCCGAACGCGCTTTTGATTATTTCCCGGAAAAACTGGTAATCCTCAATAATAAACGGATAACGTCCCCTAAATACT
This sequence comes from uncultured bacterium, assembly GCA_964421875.1. Taxonomy (GTDB): domain Bacteria; phylum Electryoneota; class Tariuqbacteria; order Tariuqbacterales; family Tariuqbacteraceae; genus CAYQZD01. The sequence continues at coordinate 3,306 of CAYQZD010000010.1, read as the reverse complement.
ATTTTTATAATCGAGGAATCTACCTTGGGACGGGGTTTGAAATTGTCCGCAGAAACCTCCAGCAACCGCTCAATATCGCCGTATATACTAGTGAAAAGGGACAATATGCCCCAATCACGTGTTCCCGGCGCTGAAACCAGCCGGTCAGCCACCTCCTTCTGCACCATCACCGTCAAGGACGAAACCCGGGGCTGCTTACCTTCGTCCCAGCGGGCGCGGACATAATCGAAGAACTTGAACAGTATCCCGCTGGTCAGGTGATAGGGCAGGTTCCCCACCGCCTGATAAGATTCACCGGGGAAGACTTCCTCCAAATCCAACTGCAGAATATCCCGTTCCAGCAGGTTGAAATTCTCCCGCCCGCCGAACCGCTTCCGTAGCAGCGCCGCCATGCGGCGGTCGATTTCGCAGGCGGTGATGCGGATTCCCCGGTCCAGGAAATACGCGGTCAATATCCCCCTGCCTGGGCCAATTTCGAATACTCTGTCCCCCTCCCCGGCGCCGCAGAGCTTCACAATCTCATAGGCGGCGTCGGCGTCCACCAGCATTACCTGCCCCAGGCTTTTCTTCGGCGGCGGCCAGCCGCTGTTTCTACGTTTCGCTGTCATCCATCACTCCGCGAGCCTCAGCGCCCATTTGATAGCGTTTATCATCCCCCTGGGGTCGGCAGAGTCCTTCCCTGCGATGTCGAAGGCGGTTCCGTGGTCGGGAGAAGTCCTGATAATGGGGAGTCCGCCGGTGTAATTCACCGATCCGCCGGGTGTCGTTTTCGCCGGAATCAGTCCCTGGTCGTGATACATCGCCATCACTCCGGAATAATCCTTCGCCCGCGGGAACAGCGTGTCCGCCGGAAGCGGGTCGGTGATATCGATTCCCTGGGAACGCGCCTTCGCCGCGCAAGGCGTTAAAACCTCAATCTCCTCCCGGCCCATCATTCCGTTTTCCCCGGCGTGAGGATTCAGAGCGCACAACGCGATATGGGGATGTGCGATTTTCAGCCGAGCGCTGAGTTCACGGTCGAACAGCCTAATTTTCCCTATACAATAATCGATACTTAACGCATCGGGAACCTCCCGCAGAGCGAGATGCGTGGTCATCAATCCTACTATCAGCGTCTCCGACAGAAACATCATTATGACTTCACCGGCGCCGCACCATTCCTGCAGCATCTCCGTGTGACCGGCGTAATCGTATCCGGCTAACCTTACCGCTTCCTTGCTGATAGGCGCTGTTACCAGCGCGTGGTATTCTCCCGCTAAAGTCGCTTCCACCGCCGATTTGACCGCGCGCAGCGCCGCTTCGCCCGCTTCAGGGCTGATTGTCCCATAATTAACCATAATTCCGGCGGGCCCGCAGTCGAAAATCTTCGCCTTCACGCCCGCCAACGCATCTCGAAGCGCGCTTTCAGGCCCGAACACTGCGAAATGTACATCTGTGAACTCGCCGGAAGCTAATGATTTGCGGATGATTTCCGGTCCGATGCCGTTTATATCCCCTGCGGAGATGGCGATGCGATTTTTCATCACTCAAGCCTCATTTCAGCGCTTTCGCCAGTTCGGCGTGTTCCCGGCTGAGATTGGCGAGTTCAGAACGTTTCAATAAACTCGATACTTTCCCGAAATCCACAGCGCCTTCTTTCAAATCATCGAGGATTTCGCTTACATCGACGCCGCATTTTATCAGCGAATTCAGTGCGCCCGCGCCTTTCAAATCCCCCACCAGAATCGCGCCTACCAAGCGGTTTGCCTGCATTATGAGTTTATAGTAATGCCTTTCATTCAAGGATTTCGTATATATGTCATAATCGCCGGGATTGCGTGGGTTTACAATTCCCAGGGATATCAGGTTGAGCCCGAAGAATTCCGAGGAATTCATCCTTAGGGCGCCGGGATAGCGCCTCCTATGTCCCATAATGTTCCATCCCGCGTATTGACCCTGTTCGAAAGCCGCGGGCCAAATCCCCACTGTAGTCCGCTTCCCGGTAAGACGGTCGCGCACTTCAGCCGCATCCCCCGCGGCGTAAACGCCAAGCGCAGATGTCACTAAGTAATCATCCGCGATAATCCCCCAATCGGTTTCGATATCTGAATTATTCAGCGCCTCCAAGTTGGGCCGCACACCTTTACCGGCGATTACCATCCCGCAGGGGATTACACTGCCATCGTCCAAGGCGACTGACTCGACCCGCTCCCCGCCCCGGATTTCGACCGCGTCCACTCCTGTCTTCACCTCGACTCCGTTAGCCTCAATATGACGGCGGAACAGTTCGCCGGTATCAAAATCCGCCAATTGCGACAGTAATGTGGGAGACTTCACCACTACAGTACAACTCACTCCTCGATGCGTCAGCCCCTCCGCCGCCTGCAAGCCGATATTCCCCCCGCCTAAGATGACCGCCTTTTTGACTTTACCGGCGTAATCGACTATTCCCTCCATATCGTCCAGGTTGCGGAACCCAAACACGCCCTGCTTATCGACGCCGGGGATATCGGGGAAGCGCGGGATTCCTCCGGCGCAGATGACCAGATTGTCATATCTCAGGCTTACGCCGGTATCCAGCCGGATTGTCTTTGCCTCGGTGTCTATCCCCGCCAGCCTGCCGGGAAGGAAACTCACCTTGAGCGCGTCGAAATGGTTTTCCGGGCGGAGGTATATCCGTTCCCGGGGGATTTTCCCCGCCAGCGCGTAGTACAGCATCGGGCGGGAATAGGGCCTGCGGTCGCTTTCCGGGGCGACCACCGTAATTTCCCGCTGGGTGTCCAGCCGCCGCAGAGTTTCCACGCATCCCAGTCCTGCGGCGCCGCTTCCAATAATGACGTCACTCATAAACCGCCTCCGCCTCTACCTCCCGCAGCGCCCGTGTGGGGCAGGCTTCGACACAGGCGGGGATTTCCAAATCGGGGCACAGATCGCATTTATCCGCCCAGCTCGCATCCCGCTCCATCACTATCGCCCCGAAGGAGCAGTTCATCACGCACATCCAGCAGCCCACGCACCTTTCCCGGTCGAAGACTATGACGCCGCGTTCGAAGTCGTAGCTTATCCCGCCGCTTTTACAGGCGGCGAGGCATTCCGGCTCCACGCAATGGCGGCAGGCGAGGGGGAGGGGATTTCCTTCGGAGTTCAGCACGAATATCCGATACTGGGGCTTATCAGCTTCGAAAACAGCTTGATGTAATTCGCCGGTGAGTGAATGTTCCAGGGCGCAGGCGATTTCGCAGGAGCGACATCCCAGGCATTTTTTCAGGTTGACAACGATTTTTTTCAAGTTTGAACCGCAAAAAATAAGAATTAATATTTAACCAC
>CAYQZD010000009.1:0-55264 GCA_964421875.1 uncultured bacterium | reverse complement strand
CCAAGTTTGAGGGCGAGGTTTACGTTTTGTCTAAGGAGGAGGGTGGTCGTCACACACCGTTTTTCGGGGGTTATCGTCCCCAGTTTTATTTCCGGACTACCGACGTAACGGGTTCGGTTCAGCTTCCGGAGGGTGTGGAGATGGTTATGCCAGGTGACAACGTGAAGATATTGGTCGACCTGATAACACCGATAGCGATGGAGGAGCAGCTTCGTTTCGCGATTCGCGAAGGCGGCCGGACTGTCGGCGCCGGAATGGTGACCAAAATTATCGAATAAAGAGCAGTAGGCGGTGAGTTATGACTTGCTTGGATGAAGAAATAAGAGCATTTAAAAGAATGCTTCCTGAATTGCTTTCCTCAGACTTAGGGAAATTTGCTCTAATACACAACGGAAAGTTAATAGGAACTTTCACCAGCAAAGAGGATGCGTTGAAATATGGTCTTGAGAAAATTGGCAATGAGGAGTTCTTAATCCGAGAAATCACTCAATTGGAAGAACCTTTGTATTTCTTTCACGGAATTAGTTCATGTCTATCATAACGGGGAAAGATCCTAACATGGTTCAGGCAGGTTTGATTATACCTGTCTTGATAGCTCCTTCCTCGCCTATTATGAAATTGTTGGAGAAATCCGAAGTTGAAGTACCCAAATCCATCGAACTTTCTGCTTTGGTAGATACCGGCGCTACACGAACCGTAGTACGTAGTGGAGCCTGCCGAAAGATGAATTTAATTCCTCGTAACCGTGTTCAAATCTCGACAGCGGGTACTCCTTTTCTTGCTGATGAGTATGATGTTGCTCTAATTTTCCCCATGTTGAATATTCGTTTTGATCCTTTGTTTGTGCTTGAAGCGCCGTTAACCGGGCAGAATATCACCTGCCTCATTGGACGGGACCTTTTAAGCAAAGGAATTTTATTTTATAACGGATTCGACAATTCTTACACATTAGGTTTCTAATTTTGCTAGAGAAAAATGCCAGGACAGAAGATTAGAATTAGGCTGAAAGCCTACGATCACAATTTAATTGACAAATCGGCGGAGAAGATTATCCGCACTGTGCGATCCACCAACGCCCAGATTTCAGGACCGGTCCCTCTGCCCACGCAGAAGACCATCTATACTGTGCTGAGGTCGCCGCACGTGGATAAAAAATCGCGCGAGCAGTTTGAAACCAGGGTGCACAAGCGCCTGATTGATATCCATAATTCCACTCCCAAAACCATAGACTCCTTGATGAAGCTGGAGCTCCCTTCGGGTGTGGATATCGAAATCAAAACCTGATCTGACTGCTCTTCTAAGTCTAAGTTCTCGAAGGATAAGTTCTGCGGGATTTACACTATTATGCCGTTCTTAACGGAGTATGGTGTTCCCTGAGATTGAGGCTTTTCGGCCCGACTTATGTAAAGGATGAATGATGAAAGGAATGCTGGGTAAAAAACTGGGGATGACCCGGATCTTCGAAGAAGACGGGGAGATGGTTCCGGTCACTTTGATAGAAGCCGGGCCCTGTCCCGTCGTCCAGGTCAAAACCGCTGAAACCGATGGCTATGACGCGGTTCAATTGGGATTCATCCCGATGAAGGAGAAGCATACCAATAAACCCATGGCGGGGCATTTCAACCGGGCAAAAGTGCAGCCCGTTAAGCGACTTAAGGAATTCCGCAATTTCCCCGCCGAAGGCATTGAACCAGGCTCAGAACTAAAGGCTGATATCTTCAACGTCGGCCAGCGCCTCGATGTTACCGGTTACACCAAGGGGCGCGGCTTCGCAGGAGTTATGAAGCGGTACGGTTTTCACGGACATAAAGCTTCCCATGGCACCCACGAATCCTTTAGAGGTCCCGGTTCCATCGGAAGTTCTGCCACTCCGGCTCGTGTTTTCAAAGGAAAGAAGATGCCCGGGCGGATGGGCAATGTCCGTTTTACTGCGAAAAATTTGGAAATTATCCGGCTCGAAGCCGAGAAGAATATTATAATGGTTAAAGGCGCTGTGCCTGGTCCCGCCGGAGGGATTCTGGAACTGCGTTTGACCAAGAAAATCTAACCGAATATAATTATTAGGAATTGCTCTGCTGCAAAGTTCCTGCATCAGACAGCATGTTTTGCGTGGCAAGGAAGCGATAAGGTAAACCCTCATGGGAGGGTTTCATTCGCGACCTCGCACAACGAAACAGGAAATTCACGGCTCGCGTATAAACGCTGCCGCTATTTTCAAGGTAACAGTGATGAAATTCCAGGTGTACGATATATCGGGGCAGCCTACTGGAGAGGAAGTTGAAGTTTCGCCCGCGGTCTTCGAAGCCGAACCTCATGAACACGCGGTGGCGCTGGCGGTCCAAGCCGAACTTACCAACCGCCGTCAGGGTACGCATAGCACCAAGAACCGTTCTATGGTAAGAGGCGGCGGCAGGAAACCTTGGCGCCAAAAGGGGAGAGGAGTCGCAAGGGCCGGAACCACCAGGTCGCCTATATGGCGCGGTGGTGGAATCATCTTTGGGCCCCGCCCCCATCCCTATAGTATGAGGTTAAACAAAAAAGTGAAACGACTTGCCCGCCGTTCAGCTCTCAGTCAGAAAGCCCGCGAGGAACGCATAAAGATTGTAACTGATTTTCAATGGCCCGAGGGTAAAACCGCTAACGCGAGAAACCTGCTGAAGGCCTTTGCCATTGGCAAAGAGAAGGCGCTGTTGATGACCTCCGATTATGATTCCGAAATCTACCGCGCCTGCAAGAACATCCCGGACCTGGATGTTATCAAAGCTGCCGACGCTTCGACATATCAGATAATGAGAAGTGGCGCTGTCTTTATCCAAAAGGGAGCGCTGGATTCGATTCAGGAGGTGCTGAATAAATGAGACTGAACAGAATAATCCTGAAGCGGCCCCTTATTACCGAAAAGATTTCGGCTCTGACTGATAACCTCAGGCAATACGCTTTCGAGGTCGACAAGGACGCTAACAAGATTGAAATTAAGCAAGCGGTGGAAAAGCGATTTGAAGTGGAAGTTCTCAAAGTCAGGACTATGAATATCAGGGGAAAGATGAAAACCCTGGGGCGTTTCACCGGACGCCGCGCCTCCTGGAAAAAAGCCATAGTCACCCTGAAGGAAGGGCAGACTATCGAGTATTTCGAGAATGTTTAAAAACGAGTTTACTAAAACAGAACCATGGCGCTTAAAAAATATAATCCCATCACGCCCGGACAACGGCATAAGATGAACCTCGACTACAGCGAATTCTCCGATAAACCGCCCGAAAAATCGCTGACAAAGTCTCTGAAAAAGTCCGGGGGAAGAAACAACAAAGGTCGCATAACCGTCCGCCATCACGGCGGCGGTCATAAGCGGAAATACCGCATCATCGACTTCAAACGGGATAAATTTGACATCCCGGCAAAAGTCGCCGCAATCGAATACGATCCCAACCGCAGCGCCCCCATCGCTTTGCTGCATTATGTCGATGGCGAAAAACGGTATATTATCTCCCCCGTGGCGCTCAAAATCGGCGATAATGTGATGTCCAGTATCGATAAGGAAGTCGATATCAGGCCGGGAAACACTATGCCCCTCAGCAAAATTCCCTTGGGAACCTTCATCCACAACATCGAAATGAAAAGGGGTAAAGGCGGCCAGATGGCTCGCAGCGCGGGGATGTCGGCTCAGCTGATGGCAAAGGACGGACCCTACGCCCATCTCAAAATGCCCTCGGGAGAAGTGAGAATGGTAAGGGTGGACTGTCTGGCAACCATTGGCCAGGTGGGAAATGTGGACCATGAAAATGTATCGCTGGGTAAGGCAGGCAAATCGAGATGGCTGGGAAAACGGCCCCATGTCAGGGGAGTAGCGATGAATCCGGTTGACCATCCTATGGGCGGTGGCGAGGGTAAATCCTCCGGTGGAAGGCACCCCTGCACTCCCTGGGGAAAACCAACCAAGGGGTATCGCACAAGGTCGAAGAATAAGTCTGACAAAATGATTGTCAGACGCCGTTACCAGAAATAAACCTCATTCGAGGATCTCTGTCGCGGCCTTGCGCAATTTAAAATGAAAATTCACGGCTCGCGTATTAACGCTGCCGCTATTTTCAAGGTAAACAATAAAGAATCGTAGGGTGGGTTCTTAACCCATCAAAGTATCTTAACCATAAATCACCCGAAAGTCTTGAAAAAGAATCCTGATTATCAGGGGAGAATCGATGGCTCGTTCCGTTAAAAAAGGACCGTATATATCCGACAAGCTCTACGACAAGATTCAGATGTTGAACCAGCGAAGCGAGAAAAAGGTGGTCCGCACCTGGTCGCGGAGGAGCACTATTCCTCCCGAATTCGTGGGCCACACCATCGCGGTTCACAATGGAAAAAAATTCCTGCCTATCTTCATCACCGAAAATATGGTGGGGCATAAATTGGGCGAGTTCGCTCCCACCCGTCTGTTCCGGGGGCATGGTGGAAAAAAAGCGGAGAAGGGCGCCCGGAGAGGGTAGCTCCTGAACGGTTAGGATTATATCAATAAGACGAGAACCATTTTAAAAAGTCGAAATCTGTTCCGAAGGATAATGATGGAAAGCACTGCCAAGTTGAAATATGTGCGCATCGCCCCCCGAAAGATGAGGCTGGTGGCAGACCAAATCCGCGGCAGGCGGGTCAATGACGCCTTGAATATCCTGGGGTATTCCCTCAAAGCCGCCTCGCTGCCCATTGAGAAAACCGTGCGCAGCGCCCTCTCAAATCTGATGAACCGCGAAGAAGCCAAAAAAATCGACACCAACGAAATCTTTATCAAATCAATCACGGTGAACGAAGGTCCCACGGCAAAAAGGTTCATCCCCAGGGCGATGGGAAGAGCCACCAGGATTCTTAAAAGAACCAGCCACCTCACTGTGGTGCTGGATTCGGGCGATAAAGCTGAACAATGATGTATGCTGAAAGATGAATAAAAAAACTAATCCCTAAACCCTGATGGTTTTTTATTGTTACACACTATTCTGTTAGAAAAGACAGAGAAACTTGGAGTATAGCTATTAAAAATATAACACAGTCGCTTATGGGTATGTCATACCGGTATCGGCGGGGGAATTAGCTTGGGTCAAAAGTCGAATCCGATAGGTCTCAGACTGGGCATCAATAAAACCTGGAGTTCGCACTGGTTCGACCAGAAGAACTTCTCGGACAAGCTCCATGAAGACCTGATGCTGCGCAAATACTTGAGTAAACGTCTGGCAAACGCCAGCATCGCCAGCGTGAAGATTGAGAGGACGACCAAGCAAATCGACCTCACCATCAACACCGCCCGGCCGGGAATCGTCATCGGCCGCAAGGGCTCCGAAGTGGACAAGCTGAAGGAAGAGCTGAAAAAACTCACCTCCAAAGAAGTCCAGATTAACATCGTTGAGATTAAGCGGCCCGAACTCCAGGCTTCCCTGGTGGCGGACAGCATTGCCCGGCAGTTGGAAGGACGGGTCTCCTTCCGCCGCGTAATGAAAAAGGCGATTCAATCCTCCCGCAGGATGGGCGCCGAAGGCATCAAAGTCATCTGCGCCGGACGACTCGCCGGCGCGGAAATGGCGCGTAAGGAAGGATATAAGGAAGGGAGAATCCCCCTGCACACCTTCCGCGCCAACATCGACTACGCCACCTCAACCGCCTTCACAACCTACGGGACCATCGGGGTAAAGGTATGGATTTGCAAAGGCGAAGTCCTGGGAAAAGGCGCGGAAGTCTCCTGATACCGATAATGTAACTCAATCTTAATGGAATTGTGAGGCGGGCGCCTGCCCGCATAAATATTTTGACAAACCAATCGTATAAGAAAGTCTTGAACCGATATGTTAGCCCCTAAAAAGATAAAACACCGCAAACAACAGCGGGGCCGGCTCAAAGGTAAAGCCCTTCGAGGAAGCAAGGTGACATTCGGGCAGTACGGACTTAAAGCCCTGGAGCCCTGCTGGATGACCAACCGGCAAATCGAAGCGGCCCGTATCGCCCTCACCCGCTATATCAAACGCGGTGGAAAAGTATGGATAAGGATTTTCCCCGACAAGCCGGTTACCGAAAAACCCGCGGAAACCAGGATGGGTAAGGGAAAAGGCTCCCCCGAATACTGGGTGGCGGTGGTCAAGCCGGGAAGAGTGCTGTTTGAAATAGAAGGTGTCAGCAAAGAAGTGGCCCGGGAAGCCCTCAGGCTGGCCTCCCATAAACTGCCCATTAAGACTAAATTCGTGGAAGCGCAGTAGAAGGTTCGATTATGGTAAAAATGAGAGAAATAGTCAATATGACCCAACCTGAAATCGAGCGGCGGCTGGAAGATGCGGAAGCTGAACTCGCCAACCTCAGGTTCCAGCTCGCCACGCATCAGTTGGACGACACCTCCAGAGTGAATTCAGCTAAGCGCGATGTGGCGCGGCTGAAAACTGTGGTCAAGGAGATAATCGAGGGACGGCGGAAACCGTTGGCTCAAAGTGAAGGGGGTGGAGAATGAACCGTGAACGGGGCCAGAGAAAAGTGCGCACCGGAGTGGTGGTCAGCGACAAGATGGACAAGACCATCGCGGTTCTGGTAGAGCGAAGGGTTAAGCACCGGGTCTATAAAAAATATCTCCGCATCACTAAAAAGTTCCTGGCGCACGACCCGGAAAACTCCTGCGGTGTGGGCGATATGGTGTCGATTATGGAAACCAGACCACTCTCCAAACGCAAGCATTGGCGGTTGTTGGAGATAGTGGAAAAGGCAAAATAAAACTATGGGATGGTCTCTTCAAAGACTAATCTCAATCCGCGGTACAGCGGAATATCAATATAAGCGATAAAGAGATAGAAGACCTAATTCTAATTTGACGGTTACGGAATTATCTACCTCTATAACCACGACGATAGTTCAATTTGGTGAACGGGAATGATACAGGAATCGAGCAGATTATCGGTGGCTGACAACACCGGCGCAAAAAGCGTGGAATGCTTCCGCATCCTCGGAGGCAGCCGGCGCAGGTTCGCCACTATCGGCGACATCATCATCGTGTCGGTCAAATCAGCCATACCCGCTTCCGCGGTAAAAAAAGGCGACATTTCCAGAGCGGTGGTGGTGCGCACTAAAAAGGAAGTGAGAAGGAAGGATGGCTCCTATATAAAATTCGACGATAATGCCGCAGTGCTCCTGGATGATAGAGGGGAGCCCAAGGGCACCCGAATTTTCGGACCCGTCGCCAGGGAGCTTCGGGAAAGGCGGTTTATGAAGATTGTGTCGCTGGCGCCGGAAGTGATTTAACCGTACCAAAAGGAATCAAATGAGAATAGTAAAAGAAGATACAGTACTGGTGGTATCCGGCAACGCCCAGGGAAAAAAAGGGCGGGTGCTAAAGGTGTTTCCCAAAGAAAACCGCATTATTGTCGAAGGTGTGAATTTCATCAAGAAACACACCAAACCCTCCACTAAAAATCCCCATGGAGGGATTGTGGAAAAGGAAGCCCCCATTAATGCCTCCAACGTGATGGTGATATGCAATAAGTGCGGCGAACCCACCAGGGTCGGACGAAAAATCCTCCGGGAAGGCGATAAAAAAATCCGCGCCCGAGTATGTAAAAAGTGTAATGAAGTTCTATAGAGAGTGTGCGGCATTAGCCTAATGTCGGATGCATACAAAAAAATGTCGTGATATGAGGGTGGTTTCAAAAGATATAGTGAAGACCATCCTGCTCGAAACTCGAGACTCGAGACTCGAGCCTTATTATTATAAATAGCTTTGCGGAGTCTTTGATTGGCTGAGAAAGAAACATATATACCCCGGCTGAAGCAGGAGTACGTTGAACGTGTCAGGCCCTCCCTGCTTAAGGAATTTGAATACAAAAACGTGATGATGGCGCCGAAACTGGAAAAAATAATCGTTAATGTTGGCGTGGGCGAAGCGGCGCAAAATCCCAAACTGCTGGAGGGGGTAGCTAACGAAGTCGCCGCCATCACCGGCCAAAAACCGATTATAACCAAGGCAAAGCGGTCCATCTCCAATTTCAAACTGCGCCAGGGGATGTCTATCGGTATCAAGGTGACCCTGAGGCGAAACTATATGTATGAGTTCCTCGACCGCTTGATAAATGTGGCGGTCCCCAGAATCCGCGACTTCCGAGGTATCTCCGACCGAGCCTTCGACGGACGAGGCAACTATACTCTGGGGATTCGTGAACAAATTATCTTCCCCGAAATCGACTACGACAAAGTGGATCGAATTCGCGGGATGGACATCACCATCGTAACCACAGCCGGAACCGACGAGGAGGGAAGGGCGTTGCTCAGGGAATTCGGAATGCCCTTCCGGAAGAAAACAACATAAATCCTCATTCGAGGAAATCTATCGCGACCTCGCGCAACTTAAGATGAAAATTCACGGCTCGCGGATTTACGCTGCCGCTATTTTCAAAGTAAACAGCGGATGATATTCATCCGAATAAAAAAGCTAAAGCACCTTTTAGAGAGACCTATTTTCGATTTGGTATGGCAAAAAAAGCGCTTATCGTAAAACAGAAGAAAACCCCGAAATTTAGGGTTCGCCGTTATAATCGCTGCCGCAGGTGCGGCCGGCCCCGAGCTTATTTGAGAGACTTCGGCCTCTGCCGAATCTGTTTCCGGGAACTCGCCCTGAAAGGCGAAATACCCGGTGTCACCAAAGCCAGTTGGTAAAATCTCGGCGCAAGTTATAAGAAAACAATATCTGAGGTGTCGATAATATGTCGATGACGGACCCCATTGCGGATTATTTGACTCGAATAAGGAACGCCAATATTGCCCGGCATCCTAAAGTGGATATCCCCTTGTCCGCTATGAAGAAAGAGTTGACTAAAATCCTTTACCGGGAGGGATTCATAAGAGGCTTCAAAATCCTCGAATACGAAGGTAAACGCTATATCCGTATCCTGCTGAAATATCAGGATAACGGCAAAGCGGTTATCGAGGGACTGGACCGGGTCTCAAGACCCGGACTGAGAAAATACGTGGGAAAAAAGGAAATACCCCGCGTATTGAACGGATTAGGTGTCACCATCCTTACTACCTCAAGGGGAGTGATGACCGGTAAAAAGGCTCGTATGCAGGGGCTGGGCGGTGAAGTATTATGCAATATCTGGTGATTGTTTTCAGGAGTGAGTAATGTCAAGGATTGGTAAAGAACCGATAACGATTCCGGAGGGAGTGGAAGTCTCTCTGGAAAAGGGAAATATGATAACGGTGAAGGGGAAAATGGGTTCCTTGTCCCGTAGTGTCCACCCGGATATCAGCCTCGAAATAGATAACGGCAAACTGCTGGTGAAACGCCCCGACGACCAGAGACATCATAGAGCGCTCCACGGTCTGACCCGTTCCCTCATTAACAATATGGTCCTCGGAGTCTCACTGGGCTTCCGAAAGGAATTGGAGATAATCGGAGTCGGATACCGCGCCGAACTGAAAGGCAGGAATCTGTTGCTGACCCTGGGATACTCCCATCCCATCGTCTTTGTGCCGCCGGAAGGGATTTCGCTGGAAACGAAGGACCATCTCCATTTCGCAGTCGCCGGTATCGATAAAGCCCTGGTAGGACAGTGCGCGGCGAAAATCCGAAGCTTCAGACCTCCCGAACCCTATAAAGGCAAGGGAATTCGCTATCAGGGAGAATATGTCGCCCGCAAAGCCGGTAAGTATGCCAAATAGTAAACGGGCGAAACTCAAAAAAGGATGCAGTTTCAGTAAAATTTAATCGCGTGAATTACGATGGCGGACAAGAATATAATCAAGAGAACCGCGCGCATCAGGCGCAAAAAGCATATCAGAAAAGTGGTGAACGGAACCGCCGCGAAGCCCAGATTGGTGGTTTACCGCAGCCTCAAGCATATATACGCCCAAATGGTGGACGACCTGGAAGGGAAAACTCTTATACACTGCTCCAGCAATTCCCCCAAAATCGCGGATAAGTTGAAAAAGGCGAAATCGAAGGTGGACCAGGGATTCATCATCGGACAAATGGTCGGTGATGAAGCTATGAAAAAGAAAATCGCCGAAGCGGTCTTCGACCGCAACGGATATGTCTATCACGGCAGGGTGAAAGCCGTTGCTGAGGGCGCTCGCAAAGCGGGGCTGAAGTTCTAAAAAAATATCGCCGCTACAGCGATTGATATTCATCAAAGCATTAAATTTCAAGGTGATTCTTGGAAAGAAAAAATCCCAATGATTTAGGGCTGATTGAGAAGGTAGTGCACATAAACCGTGTTGCCAAGGTGGTCAAAGGCGGCCGTAATTTCAGCTTCAACGCGCTGGTGGTGGTGGGAGACGGCAAAGGGCAGGTCGGATTCGGCCTGGGAAAAGCCCGCGAAGTCACCGAAGCTATCGGGAAAGGCACCGAGTTGGCGAAAAGGGCGATGAAACGATACCCCATAGTGAACAATACCATCCCCCATTCCATCGTCGGTAAATTCGGCGCAGGAAGGGTGGTGATGAGGCCGGCTTCGCCGGGAACCGGAGTTATCGCCGGAGGTCCGGTTCGAGCGATTATGGAATGCCTGGGTGTTACGGACGTTTTGACTAAATCCTTAGGCTCACCCAATCCGCACAACGTGGTCAAGGCTGCCTTCGCCGGATTGGAAGAAATTGTCGATGCGGTGATGATGGCGCGCAAGCGGGGACGCAAAATCTCCGAATTGTGGAAATAATTGAGAACGAAGATATACTTCTAATCACGTTTTCCTAAAAATTCTATACCTGGGAGAGTATTAGAATGTTACGGAAAGCTATCGCGGTTGGCTTCGTGGTCTGCAGCGGGGTGGTAGCGTCGATAGTGATTATTTATCTGTTGGCGGTATATATCGATTCAATTGTTAAGGACAATGTAATTTATTCTGCGATTTTATTATTGCTTGGCCTCTCTTTCGCGTTGCTGCTGTTCTATGGAATATCCGGAACTCTTAGCCGAAGATACCAAAATGATGCGCAAGTAACGAAAGCTGACGTATATATGGTTTCAGCCTTGCCCTTTATACCCTTGATTTTTCTGCTCGCTATATTATTGCCGCATCTTTTGTTCGGCAACACAGCGCTGGTCTATCATGGAGGCAGTTCGAGTTTGACCAAAGCGGTTCTGAAAGATATGGTGAAATTATCTTTTGTGGTTCTCCCGGCGCTTGGTGTTTCTTTATTGCTATTCGTTATTGCTTTTGTCAACTTTACTAATAAACCGCTGTTAAGGTTCAGCAAGTTTACTGTTGCGCTGGGGCTGCTGTTTTTCACTTTTTGCACAGCTTCGTCTGTCGCCTTCGCCACCTTGGGGATGAAGCGTTTTCATCAGGTGGCGGTGTTTTCCGAAGAAACTAAATTAGTCGATCCTCCGGAATCTGTCGTCTGTGAAGCTGAATATGGCTGGGAAGTCATTCGCACGGAGAAAGAGGATTCCTATGAAGCTTATACCTATAAATTCTTGAAAACCGGTAGGCTGGATCTAAAAACCAATGGAGATTCCGCCGCCTTTACAAATATAGAGTTCTTTGTTCTTATAAATACTATCGATAACTACCCGAGACCGGTCTTTGCCAAGAAAAGGCTCAAATTAAAGCAGAAAGCTCATATCACGGTTAAGGTGGTCGATGAAGTCGAGGGCCGGGAAACTGTATGCAGCAGCGCTGCGATAAACCGGTTATTGCAGGAATACCACATAAATGCGGCGATTCCGGAGGGTATATGCGGTCCCAATTCGGTGATTCGTATCGAGGTTGAGACTCCCAAAGGAACCATAGCGCTCCTCTACAGATTATTAACCTATGAGCAGAAAGAACAGCCTGAACGGGTGCTGCTGATATCACTTGATTCTTTTGCGCTTGAGCATTCCAGTCTGTTCACTCAACAGGAATTCGATACCAATCCGATGCTGAGGAATCTAATTCTTCACGATAGGAACACAGTTGCATTTTCCGGCGCTAAATCCGTATCAAATTGGACTCTGCCCTCACACGCAACGATGTACACCGGACTTTATCCAACCCAACACCGGATGCTGCGCATTGATGATGATAAGGTTTTCAGTCAGGATTTATCGTTGCTGCCCGAATTGTTGAAGGAGAGAAGAATTGAGGTCTTTCACTTAGTTTCCTTTATGCTCGTAGGCTCTAAGTATGGTTATCATAGAGGTGTGGATTGCTACAAACTCTATCAAAGGAACAAGCAAAGAGATTTAGGTGAGCGTGGTAGGAGACTGACTAAAGATGCGGCGGAATGGATGAATGAATCAAGGGACAGAGATGTGTTCATGTTCATACACCTGTTCGATTCACATTCTCCTTATATCAACTACCCGAAAAACTATAGGGAACTGGCGGCGGGAATCGAACCCTGTGATTATCCGCATGAGACCTACGGCAAGGTAATTGAAGCTATCAACCGTGGTGGTTTTAGAATTCGAAAAAGAGCTGAAACCAGAACTAAATTTATCGATGTTCTCCAAACGTATTTGCCCCGGGTAAAAATAGCCTATAAACTCGGACTGAGAGATGTAGACGATATTCTATCGGAGTTCTTTGAACAATTAAAAGCGCTTGACCTATTCGATAATACGACGATTATTATCACATCTGACCACGGTGAAGAGTTCTTTAACCATGGAACATTCCGTCACCAAAGCCTGTATAATGAGATTCTGAGTATACCCTTTATTATAAAATTCGCCCGGAATTCACCGTACAAACAATTCCTGGTCGATCGTGAAAACGTGTCACCCTTCGCCTTTGAAGCGCAGACCACAATCTTTAAAATTATTCTCGACCTGTTCTCAGTCGACTATCCTGAATATTTGGCCGATTCACACAACAACGGATTGTCCCTAAAGCAACTGTTAACGATGTCTGAGAATTTAGATACCTTTGCTGAGTATTACTTCAAATCCGGGGATAAATTTTCCAATTATTATGAAGCATCCTTGACAGACGAAAGGCTGTTCAAATCGATCGTCACCACTTATCTTTATAATGATCTGTCCTGGCGGATTGAAAACAAATACCTCCAACTATATGATTTGAACCTGGATAAATGGGATGTAAATAACCTATATCCCGCTGATTATGACCAAACGGCGGAAATTTTCGGAAGAACTGTGGAAAAAGCGAAAATAATCAGGGGATTGATTTTTGAACCTGATGTTGGTCAAGCAATGTCGGAAATCGATTTTTCCCGAATCCGAGCTTTAGGTTATATTAGATAACCGTTGATATAGATTCGTACAAACTAAACCATCCGAGTGGTTTTGATAAATATCCATCTGTAACTATGAAGAAAAATTACGGCTCTAAATCGCACTACGCCGTTATTTCCGAATTGAAACTATAGAAAAATGGCCAAAGCATTGAAAATTACCTATATCAGAAGCGCAGGCGGTCATGCCAAAGACCAAGCGGCTACTGTCAAAGCGCTGGGTCTGCGTAAATTGAATCAAACCGTGCAGAAACCGGATAATCCCTGCATCAGAGGAATGGTCCGAAAAATCGACCATCTGCTCAAGGTGGAAGAATCTGAGTCGTGATCAAGGTTTGAAATCTCAATCAGGAAAGTCGTTTCAGATATGAATTTAAGCTCCCTAAAGTTTGCCCCGGGTTCCAAGCGCAGGTCGAAACGGATCGGACGCGGCCAGGGTTCCAGCCGCGGCGGAACCTCCACTCGAGGACACAAGGGCTACCACAGCCGCAGCGGCAGTAAGCGCCGCGCCCATTTCGAAGGCGGCCAAATGCCCCTGCACCGAAGACTGCCAAAAAGAGGCTTCAAGAACATATTCAAGCAGCGCTTCCAACTGGTCAACCTGAAACAAATCTCTGCCCTGGAAGCGGAAGAAATCGATATCGATCTGTTAAAGGAGATGAAACTCATCAAGAAACTCGGAGTTCCCGTGAAGCTCCTCGGCGACGGCGATATCAGCCGAAAAGTGCGCATTACCGTAAATGCCGTATCCGCTGCCGCCAAATCGAAGATTGAAGCCGCCGGCGGCGAGGTCACAGTCCTATGATTAAAAGCTTTCAATCGGTTTTCCGCATACCGGAACTGAAAAAGCGCATACTTTTCACACTGGGAATTTTTATCGTTTACAGCCTCGGAGGACACATCCCCATCCCCGGAGTCAACGCCGCGGCGCTGGGGGAGTTCTTTCAAATGCAGCAGAACACGCTGTTCGGGCTCTATGATATGTTCGCGGGAGGGGCTTTCGCCAAAGCCACAGTCTTCGCCCTGGGAATTATGCCCTACATCTCCGCCTCCATTATCATACAGCTTCTGGGTTCAGTCGTACCTTATTTTCAGAAACTGCAACGAGAAGGCGAAGAGGGCAGAAAGAAAATCACCCAGCTTACAAGATACGGCACCGTGGGTATCTCAGCCCTACAAGCCATCGGCGTTGGCATCTTTCTGGAGAGTATCGTCACCCCCACCGGCAACCTGGCGGTTCCTATGCCGGGGATGGGATTCAGGCTCCTGACAATGATAACCTTGACCTGCGGTACCATTCTGCTGATGTGGCTGGGAGAACAAATCGACGACCGGGGCATCGGCAACGGTATCTCCCTCATCATTATGATTGGCATCATCAACCGCTTCCCCAACGCGGTCTTCGACGAAGCCCAGCAGCTTCTGGGCGGCAACCGCTCCCTGCTGCTGGAAATCTTCCTCTGGGGATTAATGTTCCTCACCGTAGCGGCGGTGGTGCTAATCACCCAGGGAACCCGTAAAATCCCGGTGCAGTACGCCAAGCGCGTTATCGGACGTAAACTCTACGGCGGGCATTCCACCCACCTCCCCCTAAGGGTCAATACCGCCGGAGTGATGCCCATCATCTTCGCCCAGTCGATTATGTTTGTGCCTTCGACTGTCGCCACCTTCCTCCCGGATTCGGGATTTAAAGACTGGGTGGCGCGCTCCTTCGATTTTCAATCGTATATGTATATGTTCTTTTATTTTATAATGATAGTTTTCTTCACCTATTTCTATACCGCCATCGCCTTCAATCCCGTGGACGTGGCGGACAATATGAAGAAATACGGCGGGTTTATCCCCGGAATCCGCCCGGGCAAAAAGACCAGCGAGTTCATTGATAACATATTGACCAGAATCACCCTCCCCGGGTCGATTTTCCTTGGCATTATTGCGATATTCCCCTCGCTAATCACCAAATTCTCCAATGTGAGCTACAGCTTCGCCTCCTTCTTCGGAGGCACAGGGCTCCTGATTATCGTAGGTGTGGCTCTGGATACTATGCAGCAGGTCGAATCTCACCTCCTGATGCGCCACTACGACGGATTTATGAAATCCGGACGCCTCCGCGGCAGACGGAGGATGTAGAAACAGAGTTCTATAAGGGAGAAAAATTCTGAAAAGGCAGGAATACATAGCGAAATTTTTGGGGGATTTGGCGAAGATAGTGTTTGCCACGGCAATTATCGGTGAAATTATAAGAGGAACTCCAAGTCTCTTAAGAATTGTAATGGCGACGTTCTTTCTGTTAGTATTTTTTACACTTTCAATTATAATTATGCCAAGGGGTGATGATAATGCATAGTGTCGATTATATCTCTTTGGTATTGGGCATTTTGAGCTTCATTGGAGCGACCATCGCGATTTTTATTGTGTTGATGGAGAGACGGAGCAAAAAACACCAAGAGTAAGATATTAGTTTTTCGAAGCAGTTTAGATTATGAACCTAATCCTCCTCGGACCCCCCGGCGCCGGTAAAGGCACTCAGGCGAAAATGATGATTGAGGAATACGGCATTCCTCAAATCTCCACCGGAGACATCCTGCGCGCTGAAGTCGCCGCAAACAGTGAGTTGGGAAAGAAAGCCAGAGCCTATATGGACGCCGGAGACCTGGTCCCCGACGAACTGATTCTGGAAATGGTCAAAGGCCGCCTCACGCAAGACGACTGCGCTAAGGGATTCATCCTCGACGGATTTCCCCGCACCATTCCCCAGGCTGAAGGTCTGAACGCTATCCTCGAGACTTTGAGTAAGAAGCTGAGTGCGGTGGTATCGATTGAGGTTGACGATGAAGAATTGGTCAAACGCCTCACCGCCCGCTGGATGGACCGGAACACCGGATATATTTATAATATGATATCCGACCCGCCGCCGCCGGAAAAAATCGACAGCGGCCAGGCTTACCAACGCGACGATGATAAAGAAGCGACCGTGAGAAACCGCCTCAAAGTCTATCAGGAAAAAACCGCGCCCCTCATCGAGTATTATCAATCGAAAGCAGCATTGCTGGGAATTCCCGGAACCGGCAGTCCCAAACAGATTTTCCAACGGATAAAAACCGAACTCGATGATAAGGGTCTATAACCGCAGAGAGATTGAGAAGATACGCGCCAGCTGCAAGCTGGTGGGGGAATCTTTGAAATATATCGGCGGGCTCATCCGCCCCGGTGTCACCACCAGAGAACTCGACCGCAAACTGGAAGAATTCATCCGAGACCACGGCGCCAGACCCGCATTCAAGGGAATAAAAAGCGATGCGCCCCGGCCCTTTCCCGCCAGTGGATGTTTCTCCATCGACGAAGTCGTGGTTCACGGCATACCATCAAAGCGTGAACTCGTAGAAGGGGAAATCATCGGTGTGGACGTGGGAACCGAGATTGACGGATTTTACGGCGACGCAGCCAGGACCTTTGCCGTGGGCGAAGTGAGTTTTGAAAAAAAGAGGTTGATGCAGACCGCCGAAGACGGATTCTGGAAAGGTATCGAAGCCGCCCGCGCCGGAAGAATGCTCACAGACATCTCGCACCGCATCCAAAAACTGGTGGAAGGACGCGGATTCTCCGTGGTCAGAGCCCTAGTGGGGCACGGTATCGGGCGGGAGCTACACGAAGACCCCCAGATTCCCAACTACGGAGAACCCGGTAAGGGGCCTAAGCTTCTCACCGGTATGGTGTTGGCGATTGAGCCGATGATTAATATCGGCACATATGAAGTGGAAGTATTGAATGATGGATGGACCATTGTCACTGCGGATAACAAACCCTCGGCGCACTATGAAAACACTATCGTCATTACCGATGAAGACCCTGAAGTGATTACGCTGCCAGATTGAAAACAAAGATCACTGTAATAATATATCGCTTATAAACAATTTAATGGCTAAACAGGAAGCGATAAGAGTAGACGGGGTGATACTCGAAACCCTGCCCAACGCCACCTTCAAAGTGGAACTGGAGAACAAGCACCAGGTCTTGGCGCATATCTCAGGCAAGATGAGAATGCACTTCATCAAGATTTTACCCGGCGACAAGGTGACGGTCGAAATCTCCCCCTACGATTTGAACCGAGGCCGCATCGTATATCGGTATAAATAGTCTGTCAGATTGTACCAATACGACCCCTAAATGGAATTTAACTCGCGTGAGGATATAATATGAAGGTCCGAGCTTCAGTGAAAAGGATTTGCGAGCATTGCAAGATTGTGCGCCGCAGAGGTGTAGTGCGCGTGATATGTAAAAATAAAAAACACAAACAGCGTCAGGGATAAGGCTGCATCAGGTGGAGCCGACGCCGCTCCCGCCTGATAATGTCTGATATCTGCCGGTTCCAAAGCAGGAACTGGTTTTCCAACGAAATACAACCTGGAGGATTATATATCTTGGCAAGGATTTCGGGAGTAGATTTACCTAAAAATAAGCGAATCGTTATCGCTTTGACCTATGTCTTCGGCATCGGACACGCTTCAGCCAGGAAAATCTGCGAGAAAGCAGGCGTGAACCCCAGTACGCGAACACACGCCCTGACCGACGACGAAGCTAACAGAATCCGCTCAATCGTCGCTTCGGATTATAAGGTGGAAGGACCGCTTCGAACCGAAGTGCAGATGAACATCAAAAGATTAATGGATATTGGATGCTATCGCGGTCTGCGCCATCGTAAAGGGCTGCCGGTGCGGGGGCAAAACACCAAAAACAACGCCAGAACCCGTAAAGGAAGAAAACGCGCTTCGCCAGCGAGGCGAAAATAAAAGTGATAAGCTTCCCAATGTACGAATTATTCACCATAGGCTAAGGAACTGTCGTGGCGACACCTAAAAAGAAAAAAACCAAAAAGAAAACCAAAGTTGAACCCCTGGGAATGGCGCACATCAAAGCCAGTTTCAATAACACCATAATCACCATTACCGACAATTACGGAAATGTCATCTCCTGGGCTTCCGCCGGCAGAATGGGGTTCAAAGGTTCACGTAAAAATACTCCCTTCGCCGCCCAGCAGGCTGCTGACAGCGCGGCGAAAACAGCTATGGAGTTGGGACTGGAAAAAGTCTCGGTGCAGGTTAAAGGACCAGGCTCTGGCCGGGAATCCGCGGTGCGGTCGCTGCAAGCGGCGGGACTGCACATAACCTCCATCGCTGATGTCACCCCCATTCCCCACAACGGCTGCCGGCCCAAGAAAAAACGACGGGTATAATTGGGCGGGATTTCTTATAACTAAATTCATGAACGGTATTTAGGAGATAGTATATATGGCTCGAGACCATGGAGCGCAATGCAAAATGTGCCGGCGGGAAGGCGAAAAACTCTTCTTGAAAGGGGAAAGATGCCTCTCCTCGAAATGCGGCGTGGAAAGAAAAAATTATCCCCCAGGACAACATGGACAATCCCGGCGCATGAAAGTCTCGGAATATGGAATGCAGCTCCGTGAAAAACAGAAAATCCGCCGAACCTATGGTTTGCTGGAAAAACAGTTTCACGGTGTATATGAAAATGCGGTAAGGATGAGGGGAATCTCCGGCGAAAATATGTTGAGACTACTGGAAAGACGACTGGATAACGCCATCTACCGGCTGGGATTCGCCCCCTCCAGAAGGGCGGCGCGCCAGCTGGTTAGACACCGCCATTTCATTGTCAATGACAGAATCGTCGATATTCCTTCTTATATGGTAAAAGAAAATGACTTGATCCGTGTGCGGGACCGCTCCAAAAAAATGATGGTCATTCACGATTCCATCAAACGCGTGCGTGAAGGAAGGCTTGTGCCTTATATGTCACTGGATAAAGCCAAGCTGGAAGGCAGATTCCTGCATATACCTGAAAGGGATGAAATCCCCGGTAATTTCAGGGAAAAAATGGTGGTGGAGCTTTATTCCCGTTAAAGATTTTTTGCCTGTGGGATTATGATACTGGTTTTAAATGAAATGATGAAAAATCGAGGAAATAAGGCGGATTCTGAAGAATTCAAAAACATTATGGATGTATAATGAACGGGATAAATTTTCAAATGCCGGAGAGTATCGAAATCGAGGAAGCCAGCTTCTGTGATACCTACGGCAAATTCATAGTTCAACCCTTGGAACGAGGATACGCCCATACTCTGGGAAACGCCTTCAGGCGAGTGCTACTGGCCTCGCTTCAAGGCGCAGCTATCGCAACCATCCGCATCGATGGGATTCTACATGAGTTTGCTACCATTCCCGGAGTGATGGAGGATGTATCTGAAGTGGTATTGAACTTGAAGCAGGTAAGGCTGAAGCTCTTCGAGAAAAAAGTCGACAAAATCCGGCTGGAACTAAAAGGCCCTATGGACTTTAGCGCCGGGAAAATCCAGGAAAACAACACCGATTTCGAAATCCTGAATCCAAACCTCCATATCGCAACCCTGGGTGCAGAAGCCGATTTCACAATGGAATTGACCATCAAGAAAGGGAGGGGATACGCCCATGCTGACGATAACAGAAGCCCTGACCATCCCATCGGAACCATACCCGTGGACTCTATCTTCACGCCCATAAGGAATGTTACATACAAGGTGGAGAATACCCGCGTAGGTCAGCGCGTGGACTACGAGAAACTTACGCTGGAAATTGAAACCGACGGTTCCATCACACCCGACGACGCCCTGACTTATGCCGGGAAAATTATACGCGACCACATCCAGCTCTTTATCAACTTCGACGTCAAACCCGAAGCGGCGGAGGAAGAAGACATCGATGAGGAAGTCCTTAGAATACGAAAACTGCTGAACAAACCGGTGGAAGAGTTGGAGCTTTCAGTCCGAAGTTCCAATTGCCTGAAGGAAGCGAAAATCAGGACTATCGCCGATCTGGTGCGGAAGGATGAGCAGGAAATGCTTAAATTCAAGAATTTCGGCCGGAAATCCCTGCAGGAACTCACCGAAATCCTCCAAACCAAAGGACTGGAATTCGGAATGGATGTGGAAAAATACTTAACTCCCCAGAAGAAGAGAATCATTGTCGAACAATGATATCTACACCGACCTATAATGAGGATGAATCAAAGTGAGGCATTTGAATAAAAGTTGGCACCTGAACCGAACTAAAAGTCACCGTAAAGCCCTGGCGGCAAACCTGGCGGCGGCTCTGTTCGAAAAGAAGAGAATAACCACCACCCTGCCCAAAGCGAGATTCTGCCGCTCCAAAGCGGAACGATTCATCACCTTCGCTAAGAAAGGGACGGTGGCGGCAAGACGCCATGTGCTGCGCTATATACCCAGAAGGGACATCGTGAAAATTCTCTTCGACGATATTGCCCCACAATATGCTGACCGCCCCGGAGGATACACCCGAATCATCAAGCTGGGAAACCGCAAAGGGGACGCAGCGCCGATGGCTATTCTGGAACTCGTCGGCTTCGAAGAAGCCGTGATGAAGGCGAAAGTGAAGCGGGCCGAGGATAAGGAAGCCCGTAAGGAAAAGGAAGAGAAGGATAAGAAACTGAAGCCATAGATCCTTTTTTCAACATACGAGAACCCCGCTGGCTATACCTTGCGGGGTTTTTTCGTTTGCATACTTGACATATTGGGTTTTTCCTGTTTAACTTATATATCTTATAATCTCAAAGCGGAAAATGAAAAACTAATCTTGGAAATAATATGAGTGGATCGAAAATAGTGCATGCGCCCAGGGGGAATGAACTTATCTGCAAATCCTGGGCGGCGGAAGCAGCCTATCGGATGATACAAAACAACCTCGACCCCGAGGTGGCGGAAAAACCGGATGAACTCATCGTTTACGGCGGAAGCGGTAAAGCCGCGCGCAACTGGGACGCTTTCGACCGGATTCTAAGTTCGCTGAAATCCCTGGAGCCGGACGAAACCCTGCTTGTCCAATCCGGCAAGCCCGTGGGAATTTTCCGAACCCACGAATATTCCCCGCGGGTGCTTATCGCCAATTCCAACCTGGTGCCCCGGTGGGCCACCTGGGAAAATTTCCGCGAGCTGGACCGCAAAGGATTGATGATGTTCGGACAGATGACCGCCGGTTCCTGGATCTACATTGGCACTCAAGGAATCCTGCAGGGAACCTACGAAACCCTGGCGTCTCTGGCGAAAAAACATTTCGGTGGAGACCTCTCAGGTAAACTGACACTCACCGCGGGACTGGGGGGGATGGGAGGCGCGCAGCCCCTGTCGGTTTCGATGAACAACGGCGTTTCCATCATTGTGGAAGTGGATGAAGACCGTATCCGCCGCCGCCTCGAAACCGGATACCTGGACCGGATGGAAACAGACCTCGACACAGCGGTCGCCGCCGCCAGAAAAGCGATGGAGGAGAAACAAACCCTCTCAATCGGTCTGCTGGGAAACGCAGCGGAAATTTTCCCCGCCTTCGCCGAAAAGGGGATTATACCCGATGTGGTCACCGACCAAACCTCGGCGCACGACGAACTGAACGGCTATATCCCTCACGGCGTCCCCTACCGCCAGGCGCTGGAAATGAGGCAGACCGAACCTGAAAAATATATCGAAATGGCATATCGCTCGATGGTGGTGCACTGCCAGGCGATGGTGGAGATGCAGAAGAGGGGAGCGGTGGTCTTCGATTACGGCAACAACCTGCGCGGTCAAGCGGAGAAGGGCGGCTATCAAGCCGCATTCTCCTATCCCGGTTTCGTCCCCGCCTATATCAGGCCTCTGTTCTGCGAAGGTAAAGGTCCCTTCCGCTGGGTCGCCCTCTCCGGAGATCCGGAGGATATCAAGCGCACCGATGAATTGGTCTTCGAACTCTTCCCCGATGACCTGGCGTTGACCCGATGGATAAGGATGGCGGAAGAAAAGGTGCAGTACCAGGGATTGCCCGCCCGCATCTGCTGGCTGGGATACGGCGAAAGAGCCAAATTCGGGGTAGCGATGAATAAACTGGTCGCTTCCGGCGAAATCAAAGCCCCCATCGTCATCGGCCGAGACCATCTCGACTGCGGCTCCGTAGCCTCCCCCAACCGAGAAACCGAATCAATGAAAGACGGCAGCGACGCTGTCGCCGACTGGCCCCTGCTCAACGCGATGCTGAACACCGCCTCCGGCGCCACCTGGGTCTCATTCCATCATGGAGG
The DNA here is from genome assembly GCA_964421875.1 of uncultured bacterium. Taxonomy (GTDB): domain Bacteria; phylum Electryoneota; class Tariuqbacteria; order Tariuqbacterales; family Tariuqbacteraceae; genus CAYQZD01. The sequence continues at coordinate 32,959 of CAYQZD010000009.1, read as the reverse complement.
CGGTGTGGGAATGGGACTGGCGCTGCACGCCGGGATGGTGGTGGTCGCCGACGGCTCCAAGGAGATGGAGCTTCGCCTGCAGCGGGTGCTGACCAACGACCCCGGCATCGGTGTCGCCCGCCACGTCGACGCCGGCTACGATGAAGCGGTTCATACCGCCAAAACCCGCGGCGTCCGCATACCGGGATTGTGAAATACTATTAATCGATAATTGAACAGAGGATTTAGTGCTAACCTATAAGGCTTCATTCAAGGAGGTCGAAGGTATCATCATTGGCGAGGTGCTGGATTTTCCCGGTACGGTTTCTTATGGTAAAACACTACCCGAATGCAGAAAAAACCTGGCTGAAGCTCCAGTGGATATGGCGGAAACCAATCTTATGCGAAATGAAACTCTGCCTCTGCCTAATCCGGAGTTAAGTAATGCTGACGCCGACTTGGAAGAAGTAATGCTCTATTCGATGAAAAGAGCATAGTATTTTACCTAAAGACTTGCTGACTTGCTGACTTGAAGACTTTTTTTCGACATACTGAAATCCCGGAAATATTCGCGAAAGTCATCTGTAGACAACTGGGAATCCCTAGGATGAAGGACTAAAATGAACATAGTCACCGACTACATACACTGCAAAACCAAAGGCCACACCGACATCATCGACCTCACCGGCGAAGTCAACGCCCTTGTGCATAAACACCACCTGACCGAGGGGCAGGCTACCGTCTTTGTCGGAGGCTCTACAGGAGGAATCACCACCATCGAATACGAGCCGGGCTTATTGCAGGATTTGCCCGAAGCGCTGGAAAAAATCGCCCCCGCCGGTAAATCCTACCATCACGACCGCACCTGGGGCGACGGCAACGGCTCCGCCCACGTCCGCTCCGCTATGGTGGGACCATCGCTCACCGTCCCCTTCGCCGGAGGAAGGCTCCTGCTCGGAACCTGGCAGCAGATAGTATTCCTCGATTTCGATAACCGCCCCCGCTCCAGGGATATCATAGTCCAGTTGATGGGTGAGTGATGAATCTGCTGCTGAAAAATATATCTCAATTAACCACCCCTCTCTCCATCGGTAAACCCTATCAAATCAAGCTTATAGAAAACGCAGCCATCGCTGTTTCAGAGGGGAAAATCGCCTACGCCGGTCCTCAAAGCTCCGCACCCGCCGGTCCCTATGAAAGCGAATTCGACTGCCGGGGGACGCTGGTTACCCCGGGGCTGGTAGACCCCCACACCCACCCGGTGTTCGCCGCCACCCGCGAAGCTGAGTTCCACCTGCGCAACACCGGCGTATCCTACGCCGAAATCGCCGCTAAAGGCGGCGGCATCCGTTCCTCGGTAAGGGAACTAAGGAAAGCCCCGACGGAGCGCCTGGTCGAACTGCTGAAGGCTCGTTTCGATGGATTCCTGGCGCTGGGGACAACTACCATCGAAGCCAAAAGCGGCTACGGTCTGTCGCTGAAGGATGAACTTAAATCGCTGCGGGCGCTGAAGGCGCTGAAAGACCATCCGTTGGAGATTGCCCCCACCTTCCTCGGCGCTCACGAAGTCCCCGACGAATACCGCGACAAACGGGGAGCCTATATTGACTTAGTGGTGAACGAAATGATACCCGCAGCCGCTGCGGAGAAACTGGCGGAATTCTGCGACATCTTCGTGGAAAAGAATGTTTACAGTGTCGAAGAGGCGCGCCGGATACTGTCCGCCGCCAAACAAGCCGGATTGAAAATCAGGCTTCATGTTGACCAGCTAACCTCCGGCGGTGGCGCAGAACTCGCCGCAGAAATCGGCGCCGTCTCCGCCGAGCACCTCGATTACATCAGCGATGAGGGAATAGACCGGATGGTGGAATCTGGAGTGGTCTTCACCCTGCTGCCGGGGGCGGTGTTTTTCCTGGGGCACACCAAATATCCCCCGGCGCGGAGAATCATCGAACGGGGCGGGACCATCGCCCTCGCCACCGATTTCAATCCCGGTTCCTCGATGACCCGTTCCCTCCCCCTAATGATGACCCTGGCTTGCGTCTATATGGGGATGAACGCGGAAGAAGCGCTCTGCGCCGTAACCCTGAACGCTGCCCGCTCCCTCGCCAGGGACGATACTATCGGTTCCATAGAGCTCGGTAAACAGGCTGATTTAACCTTATGGAATGCGCCGGGATACCAATATATCCCCTATCATTACGGTGAAAACCTGGTCAAAGCGGTTTTCAAGAAAGGTGAGTTGCTGGCTGGTGATTGGTATAGTAAAGATAAATTCACAATAAAAGGAAACGAATGATAAGAATCGGGACTTCAGGATATTCCTTCAAAGACTGGGTGGGTACTTTCTACCCTAAGGGGATTAAACCGGGGCAGATGTTCGACCACTATATCGGACATTTCCACACGGTGGAGATAAACTCCACTTACTACCGTATCCCTCACGCTAAAGTCTTTATTAATATTGCCAATAAAGCCCCCGAAGGCTTCGATTTTATGGTCAAAGTCAACCGCCGGCTGACCCACCAGAAAGCCCCGGATATAGAGTCTATGCAGGATTTGTTTTTAGCGGTGGAGCCGCTTATCGACGCGGGCAAGATTGCGGGATTTGTGGCGCAGTTCCCCTATTCTTTCAAGTTATCTCCCGACAACCTGAAATCTGTCATTGCGGCGCGGCGGGCTTGCAGAGGATTCCCCCTCTTCGCGGAATTCCGTCATATCTCCTGGGCGGCGGACGAAGTGTATCATGCGCTGGCGGAGAACGATGTAGGCTATATCGATGTCGATGAACCCTATCTCTACAACCTGATTCCCCCGCAGTCGATAGTGACCAACGGGACCGGCTATGTCCGTTTTCACGGCAGGAACCGCCGCACCTGGTGGGATTCCAGCGAAGGCGACCGCTACGATTATGAGTACAATGAAGGGGAACTCCGGGAGTGGCTGCCATTGATTCGGGAAATCGATTCCGCGGCTTCGAACACATACCTCTTTTTCAATAACTGCCATATGGGGCAAGCGGTAAAGAACGCTAAGATGATGCGAGACATATTGCAGAAAGACTTAGGTTTGGAAGCGATTTGAACGGGAAATATTGTCAAATGTGAAACGCTAAGGAACTAATCAGCCCGGTTCAAGTTTAATTTTTAGTATATAATTGCCATCGCTCCCAAAGCTCTGGAAATAAACAACGGATATTTATATAAATTTCCGCAGACAGGCATTAATGAAGTTTAGATTACTCCCCGCTGTTATCCCCTTTATGCTTTTTGTTCTTCTCTTCGCGTCCTGCGACCAGGATGAGGAGGGAATTATAACTCCTCCTACGGGTTATCCCCAGGTCGATTCCCTGCGCATTCCGGATAAGATGTCTCTGAATTCGGCGCATTACCACCTTTTCCAGGTGATGATATCGGGCGATTCGCGTAATCTGCAGGTAAAATGCTCCTTGTCCGATACTGCGGGCGCTTTTTTAGGGAGTTTCACGCTTCACGACGACGCCAGCGCTTACCCGGTGGAAGACGACTCCTCTTTCGCCTCGGAAAGGAGCCTGGATGTGGCCGCTGGCGACGGGATTTTCAGCCGGGGCGTCAATTCGATGTTCACCGGTTTCGAAGGCTTATTCACCGCGGATTTCACGGTTACGACCTCCGATTCCGACACTGTCGGAGTCCTCGATGCGGTAATCGATGTGTATGAAAACCAGCCCCCGGTCTTGCACCAGCCCAATTTGCCCGACACATTGGCAAGCGGTTTCACTTCGCGGAGTATGGATATGCTGGTCACCGATCCTCAAGGCAGGGAAGACATCAGCGGCGTGTGGTTCGAAATTTACTCAGAGGGAACGGCTCTGGGGCTGATATACAACCTGGAAGATCCCGACCTGGACAGCATCTACAGTTACTATTTAGAGCCTTCTATCGCTGCAGGACTGGAGACCGGGGATTACCTTTTCCGCTTCACGGCGGAGGATTCATTGGAAGCGTGGGATTCCCTCGATGCAGCGGTTTACCTCGAAAACGAGCCGCCGGAGATTTTAGAGGTCGCCACCGATCCTGATACAGAGATGGTGGTTCCCGATTCCGGGGAAATCGCTGAAGTTTTGGTGACCGCTCTGATTTCCGACCCGCAGACCCTGGCTGACATCGATACCGCCTTTTTCAATTATGAGCGTCCTGACGGAACCTGGGATACTTACATTATGGTGGACAACGGTCTTCCCTTCGACATCGACCAGTACGTTATAAATCCCTACACACCCTATCAGGGTGACGAAAGCGCAGGGGATGGGATTTTCAGCGGTATGAAGCTCTACACTTTTGAGGTGGATACCGGAATTCACCGCTTTCATATCCACAGTATCGATAGAGTGGGGCAGGAGGCGGATTCCGTATCGGTGGAACTTTGGATTCATCCCTGATTTACCATATATGCGCGACATTTTCAATCAGGAGCGATATTGTCTAAGACGATTCATTCGATAGTCCTTTTTTTCTTGATAACCGCAGCCGCGATAGCGCAAGCGCCCACCGTCTCAAGTTATATTTTAGGGACACAGAATTTTTCGGGGGAGATGCTGTCCAATTCGATAGTGGAGGCAGTAGGTTCAGAGCAATTGGGGGGGATATTCCTGGCTACCGGGGGTGGAGTCAGCCGGTTCGACGGCAGGATAATCCCTTCCCCCGGAGGCGGCTATGTTTTCACCGACTCGGTATGGACTTCCTACACCGGGGAGGACAATCTGGGTAAAGGCGGAGTTTCCGCTGTTGCAATTGCGGAGGGATTGATATGGGCGGCGACAGCCTTCGACACCGCCACTTCCTTAGGACACTACACCGCCGGCGGGGGATTGTCCTGGACCGCCGACCCCGATACCGGCTGGGCTTGGATTCCGCAGCCGGTCGACGATGCCAACGACACCACACTGGGCACTCCCACCACCACCAATATCCAGAATATCACCTACGATATCGCCATTGTAATTAGCGACAGCGACACTGCAGTCTGGACCGCTTCATTCGGGGGAGGTGTCCGCAAATATTCTTATCACGATGACGCCTGGTATAATATTCCTCCCGATGAGGCTCCCTTCGACGCTTACGCGTACTACAACCACCGGGGTTTTTCAGTGACAGCCGCGGAATCACTGCTGTTTGTAGGCACCGCCGGAGGAATCAACAAAACCGCCGACGGCGGCAATACCTGGGAAAATTTCAACCACGCCGATAACGGATTGTCGGGGAATTTTGTCACCGCTTTGGGATACCAGCGCACAGCGTCCGATTCCATCATCTGGGCTGCCACCTGGTCCACCGACGCCCCCGGAGAATACTATTCAGTCTCCAAAAGCCGCAACTGGGGCAGAAGCTGGATCGTGTGCCACGAGATGGACGGGATGAGGGCGCACAACTTCGGCTTCCAGGATTCCATCGTTTACGCCGCCACCGACGAGGGATTGTTCAAATCGGTCGATTTCGGCGATACCTGGTACCAAATTCCCCCTATCCACGACCCGATTCACGATTACACCATCACCGAGCCCGAAGTCTACTGCGCCCATTACTTCGCCGACCAGCTCTGGGTGGGGACCAGCGACGGGCTGGCTTCCACCCCGGATTACGGTAACAACTGGTGGATTTACCGCGCTTTCAAGTCCACCGCCGCTCCCGGAGAAGCAGCGACTTATGCTTACCCCAATCCCTATTCACCGCAGCGGTGGGAAGCGGTGCGCCTGCAGTACAATGTGACTGCTCCGGCGACGGTTACAGTGAAAATCTACGACTTCGCGATGGAGCATGTCCGCACCGTATGCGAGGGGAAAAGCCGGGATTACGCCGGGGATTATTACGAAACCTGGGATGGCAGGAATTCGCGGGGTGTGGAGGTGGCAAACGGAGTGTATTTCTACCGGGTGGAAAAATCCGGGCAGGGGTCAGCCTGGGGGAAAATAGTGATATTGGATTGATTTTCTTGCTATTGAATTCCTTTAAACATCGAGTATAGGTTGAAATTTTTCAAATTCATACTTGCGGTTTTCCTTTGTTTTGTCGTGTCCAACTCTGCTTTTGCCAAGACCAACGGTGGCTACACCGGAGCGTTCCTGCGGATGGGGCTGGGGGCGGAAGCCATCGCTCAGGGGGATGCTTTCACCGCCCGGGCCGATAACGGATTCGCCGGATATTACAATCCGGCGGGGCTGGCATTCGTGAAAAAGCGAACGCTCGCCACCTCTTATTCCAAGCTGGCGCTGGACCGGAGTTTCCATTATGTGGGGCTGACTTTTCCGCTGAAACCTTCCGCCGGAGTCAGCGTGGGCTGGATTAACGCCGGAGTGTCCAACATCGACGGGCGCGATTTCGACGGCAACCATTACGGGACGCTGGGTTTCTATCAGAACGCCTTCACCTTCGCCTTCGCCAACCGGTTCTCGGAATATGTGGCGGTGGGAGTGGGGTGCAAAGTGCTTTACGCGCTGTTCCCGGAGATGCTGGATGACGACAAAGCGCTGAAATCGACCGGTGTGGGTTTCGATGCGGGGATAATGGTCAAGCCGGTGGATATGATTCGAGTGGGAGTCCAGGTTCGGGACATCAACGGCAAGTTTAATTGGGACACCTCCGAATACTGGAGTAAAGGTATCAGCAAGACGGATGATTTTCCCCGGATATACAAGCTTGGTGTCGCCGCTTTTCCCAATGAGAATTTAGCGGTGGAATACGACCTGGAAACCAGCGCCAAGGAGGCGGTAGCGCATCATTTCGGAACCGAGTATAAGGCGTTTATTAAGCAAAATCACGAATTCGCCCTCCGCGCCGGGTATGACGACGGGAATATGACATTCGGGTTCGGATATCAGTTCCCGGTCAAGCGCGCGGCATCCCGCCTTGATTTAGCCTATGTTATGGAGGAAATATCGCCGGAAGATACGATTATTATATCCTGGTCGCTGTTGTTTTAGTGATTGGTGGTTGGTGAATAGGGAATGGGGAACTAAATCCCTGCTTTGAACTAATCGAGATTTGATAATGAGAAGCTTAATTGTACTGTTTATATCGATATGCCTCGCGGGAGCGGTCTTCGCGGACGCGCCCAACGGCTTGGCATTCCTGAAAATAAGCACCGATGTTCGTTCCGGGGCGATGGGTGAAACCGGCGTTGCGGCGGGAGGAGCCTCCGCGGCTTCTTTTTATAATCCCGCGCTCTCGGCTTTCGCAGATAAAAACGGAATTTCGTTTTCCCATCACCGCTGGATTCAGGATATCAATCTGAATTTTATCGAGGCGCATTTCCAAACGAAGGTGAATGTGGGTGTAAGTCTGCTTGCCACCGGGGTGGACGACATTGAAGTGCGGCGCACGCCTTCGCCAACCCCCGCCGCTTACGTCGATTCCAGGGATTTGGCGTTCACCTTGAATCTATCCCAGGCTCTGAGTAAAAAATGGGGAGCGGGAGTCAACGTTAGGTACATCAGCGAGAAGATATATTACAGCAGTACGCACGGCTGGGCTTTAGATTTTGGGACGGTTTACAAACTGACTGAGGAAATCCGCCTGGGAGCCGCATTTAGCAATCTGGGCAGTATGAGCGAAATGGAGTCTGAGAAGCCGGATTTACCCTGGACCGCCCGCGCCGGAGCGGCCTGGGATTTGGCTTTGAGCGGAGCCGGAGCCGCCACCATCGCCGCCGAACTGCACTATGTGAACGATGAGGAAGCCCGCGCCGGGCTGGGATTCGAATACCGTCCGATGGAGATTATCGCGCTGCGGGGAGGGTATCTGATCAACTATGATGAGAGAGGTTTGACCGCCGGATTGGGGCTGAGTTGGAAAAATGTGGGGCTGGATTTCGCTTATCTGCCCTTCGATTCGGATTTGGGAAACTCCAGCAGGTTCAGTCTTAGGTTGGATTTTTAAAACGAGTAACAAGTAACGAGTAACAAGTAACAAACCAACGCTGTCTTATTATTTGAACAATCCCGGCAGCAGCCTCCATAGCCACCCTTCCTTCACCGAAACCGCGCCTTCCGGGCAGACCTCGTTGCAGCAATAGCAGCGGATGCAGAGGTCGAGGTCGATACTTACCCGCCCCTCTTTATCCCCGTCGTCTGAAACGAGCGACATCGCTTCCGCGGGGCAATGTTCCACACACTCTTCGCAACGGGTGCACTTGTCGTTGTCAATCACCGGTTTGGAGGTTGTCCCGCTTTTCACCAGCGGCAGCTTCCCCCAGATACCCAGGTCGGCGGGAGACTGTCTGCCGGGGAAGCGGAAATCAGCTACATCCGTTTCGAAGGGCAGGTCTCCGGCGATTTCGATGTCGTCAAAGCTGCTTATCCCTAAATTCAGCTTTGCGGCGGTGTTCAGCGTAGGGACTTTATCCGGGGAGACTTTCAATGTCCGGCAGATGACGGTATCGACGGCTGTGGGGTCTTCCCCGGCGAAGATATACCCCAGCGGGTAGGGCTGTCCGTTCCGGGGCCCGTTACCGTGCATTGCGGAAATACCGTCCACAATGCTCAGCGCTGGTTTCTTCAAATAGCAGACTTCCGTCAACATCCCCCCGAATCGAAGTAAATCCCTCCCCGCGGTGAAATGCCATTGCGCCTTACGGATTCCGGGCACAATGCCGAACATATTCTTGACCGACAGTGTAAGGTATGTTTGTCCGTGTGTCTTAACTTTAGGGAGATTGATAATGGCGTCCGCTTCATAAGCGGCGCGGGCGATGAAGATACGCTTAAAGGTGTGCCGCCCCTCCACTTCCACCGCATCGTCCTCGAAATTCACCCAGGGAACGCCGTATTTGCGGCATAACGCGGCGTAGCCGGGCGCGCGGTAATGGAAATCTCCCCTGCCTACCACTGGCGAGTCGCCCATCAACGGTTCACAGCCGGCTTCCTTCACCAGCTTCACTACCGCTTCAACCACTGCGGGATGGGTGTTGACCGCGCGGTCGGGAGGGTATCCCACCAGGAGGTTAGGTTTAATCAGGACTTTCCAGCCCGGTTTTAAAAAAGAAACGCCGCCGAGAAGGTCCACCGCCCGAAATACGGAATCTTCCGCATCCCGGTAATCGGGGGCTTTCACGGCGGCGACGCGAGTTTTCATAGAATGTCAGTGTCAGTCGATGAATTTGACAAATCCGAAGCTGTCCTCATCCCAGATAGTGCTCTGGTCGGGACCGATATGTCCGCGGTAGTGATACTGTCCGCCGGGAGCGCTCGCGGGAACAAACTGCGAGGAAGTCCGTTGAATCGTCCCGCCGGCGGGGATGATGATACCTGTCCTCAGAATGATGGGCCCGTAAATATTGCCGTTGGGAAGCTGGACATCGGTCCAGCCGGTGAAAGTAAGCGGCGTGGCTTCATTGTTGACGATGGTTACGGTGAAATCGAAAGTTCCGCCGTTTGCGGGTATGTTTATGGGCGGATTCAATGGAGTCAAAGTGACCGAGATGTTGGGCCCGGCCGAAGGAGCGAATCCCAGCAGTTTGATGTCGTCCACAAAGAATCCATCACCGGTGACGCCCTGGTCCGACCTTAATTCGAAACGGAACCAAAGATTGGATTGACCGGCGTAACTGTTCAGGTTGATCCTTTCCTTAACCCAGGTGAGCTGCGAGCCGTGATATCCCGGCTGGCCGCTGGGTTGGGCTCCTCTGCCGCTTCCGGCGACGGTGTACAGCCCCTGCATCGGCGTATAAGAAGTGCCGTTGGTGGAGACTTCAAGCTGGCAGAAATCATAGCGGGCTTCGATGTCCCACTTCCCCCAGAACTCGAGCCAGGCGCTGGTGGCTTGAGAAAGGTCCACCGGCTGCGACAAAGTCATTACACGCGTAGTGTTGTTACTGTAACTTCCGGTGGGAGAATCGGCGAAGCTGAAACTTCCCCAATGCGGATCGGAGGAGCATAAGCCCCATCCGCCGGTGGCGTTCCAGTTACCCATTCCGTTTTCAGCGTCGTCCGCGAAAAACTCGTAGGGAGTGCCCACAATCAGCGAAAATTCCTGTTCCCGCAGGAAACCGCCCTGGTTTATAGTCACGGTGAATTCCGCCTCATGCCCCACCGAACAGTTGGGAGCGGTCTGAACCCGGAATTGTCCGAAGGCGCTGGAGCGGTAGGATATGGTGTCGGAGGAGGCGGCGCTGTCCAGCAGTGTGATGAAAGGATCGGTAGTAGCCAGTGTGAAGTTAATCGGTTCTGAAACACTCATTCCTCGATTGAAAACCTCCACCATCATCGTATCCAAATCTCCGGGGGAGAGGTATCCGTCAGCCACCACTGTCGAATTATAATCGACTTTGCCTCCGGCGCACCAGGCGATATTGCGGCAGCAGTTCTGGTTCTCCGCCGCTTCCGGCATAATGTACTGGATGCTGGGCCAGAAACCGTGTGTCCCGACCTCTGGCTCGACATTGATGATACCGTGCTCGTGAAGCTGCCAGTCCTGGGTGCGGCCGTTAGAGGAGTACATAATCTGGTAGCATGTTCCATAGGAATAAGTGTTATAGCGCGCCGCTTCAGCCAGATATTCCATATGAATATCCAAGGATTCGGGCATCACATTAGCATATCCATAGGCGGTGATATATACTCCTGAAGAGGTGTGTATGGTCATCCCGGTTTTGAAGTTAAGGGGATTGATTAAATTCATCATCGCCTGTGTTTCCGGTTCGGAGGCAGCGCTGGGGCCGCGGTAGGTGCTTGACCCGGGATTTCCACTGGAGCCCTGATTGTTGTATCCCCATTGATAGGAATAGTTACGGTTCAAATCGACGCCGTAAGTGCCGCCGTTATTTCGGCGGTTTTTGCGCCAGGAACCGCCTCCTCCGGGATTGGTCTGAATGTTGTAAAGGAATCCGTCGGGATTCACCACCGGGACGAAGTAAAGTTCACGATTGTTTACTAAGTATGTCAGTTCCGGGTCAGTGCCGTAGCCTTCCAGCAAGTCCCACATAAAGTACATCAGCACGGTGTAGCTTCCTGGTTCCCGAGCGTGATGGAGAGCGTCATAGATAGCGGCAGGTTCGTTTTCAGTTACATTCGGATTATCCGAAATCTTCACCATCCAGATGGGGTTGCCTTCGTGACCGGCGCCGATGGAGTCCCGTTGGGTGATGAGGTTGGGGTAAAGCAGGAGCATAGAGTCGAGGTCCATGATGATTTCCTGCATATTGTAGAATCCTCCCATAGAACCATATTTCATATGGACGGGGTCGTCGGTTTGATAGGAGGGAATCTGCTGCATATTCAGATTGCAGATTTTGGCGTAATAGGCTTCGAGGTCTCGCTGAGTTATACTGTAAGCGATATTGTTTTGCCTGAGCAAGGCGATTTCCGCTTCTTCCAGCGGTATTTCCAATCCTTCGCCCTTAATCATCTTGGAGTCGTCCATCGGCAGACCGAGTTCCAGCATAGTGACGATAGTCTGCCGGTCCGGATTGGGCACTAAAACCATATGGTAGATCTCTTCGGCGCAGACTGTTGCGCCTGAAGATAAAATAAGGGCAAGGATCAGGATAGCGGAAATTATTCTGAGGTGCTTCATCATTGCTCCTGTGGGTTGATTTACTGGGGCTGAAGACGTAATTCTTTCTCTCGAAAATATCTGAATGTATATATTAATAACAAAATTAGAAAATTGCAATTATTTCTACAGCTCCGGCTGATTTTCTTGAACTAACTACAAAACCTCTCGTTCACTCACCATCGCGAAAAGTTCATCCCATCTGCTTTGTTCTAAGCTATGTGCTTTCCGCTTGAATCTTTCCATTAAGCGTATTAAATCGTCCACAATGTAATCCCGGCATACTATCACCATCGAAGACTCATACCGTTCGAAAGCTTGCGAAACCGCACCCATAAATCCCCCGCCGGATATTTCCAGCGGGCCCATCTCATCTATGATGAGGATATCGGCGCCCCCCGCCGCTTCGATTATGGCTTCCCCCGCCGCGAAAGCCTGGGGATTAAAGTTAAATCTGCGGAATTTAATCCATCCCGGTTCCGAGCGAAGCCTGATGAAAGGGATTTCAGCCCTCGATTCAATATTCACTAAGTTGTACCCGGCAAAGACGCCTTCGACATAGTGTTTGGGGGAATAGAAACCCTTCACCTTCAATGTCCGGGAGAAACGCTCCGAGGCCTCCTTTATAAATGTGGTTTTACCCGATTGCAGGGGACCGGTTATGATGTAAGTGCGATTCAAACCGTAAACAAAGTGTTATAACAGAATAAAATGAATTATGAGTGCAATGAAATGTAACGATTTCCCTTCGGAGAATCAATAATATTGAGATGGTTAGGAATTTGACATAACATCTGTTAAAATCCGGTAAATTTGAATTAGTGAATTAATGTTATTATATTTCACCTTATCATTTTATATTGGTTTGAATTTCGGATGTCTTGACCTGAATCGATTTGAGTGATTGTAATTCCATAGTCATCGTTGGCGCCGGTATATCCGGCCTTGCCCTGGGATGGCTGCTGACTAAGGCGGGCAAGGCGGTTACACTGGTGGAGCGGGAATCGACGGTGGGAGGACTGGCGCGTTCCTTTCACTATGACGGATTCACTTTCGATATCGGCCCCCACCGTTTCCGCACTGAGGAGCCGGAAATTGTGGATTTCATCAGAAAGGCTGCGGAGGACCGGTTTTTAAACCTGAGCGAGAATGCCGGGGTGTATTTGTTCGGCCGGTATTTCGACTGGCCGCTGTCAACCTCCGGTCTTTTCAAGCTTCCCCTGTCGATAGGACTGAAAGCTCTCCCGGATTTGCTGTTAAAACGTGATATTGGAAACCCTGAAAGCTACACTGAATATATTATCTCAAAATACGGGAGGACGCTGTACCGTCATTTTTTCAAACATTACACCGAGAAATTCGTCCGCATCCCCTGCGAAGAGGTTCACGCGGATTGGGCCTTGACCGGAATCGACCGGACAGTGGCTGACAAGAGAATCCACGCCGGCAACCTGAGTGATTTGGCTAAAGGCGCGTTGCTGCCGCGGAAGGTCAACACCAAGTCTTTCTATCCGGAGAAGCCGGGTATCGGGATTTTCACCGAAGCGCTGGCTGATTTCATCACCAGCAACGGCGGCAGCATCCTGACCGACACCTCGGTCGAAGAGTTAATCCTGGGGGAGACTTCGGTTACCGAGGCGGCGCTTTCGAACGGGGAAAAACTCCCCGTTGACCGCTTAGTCTGGAGCGGTGAACTTCATTCTATGACCGCGCTATTGGGATTGAAGCCTGCGCCGCTGAAATATCTCTCGATGGTATGCTATAACATCGCGGTCAAGGGGTCTCCCACGACAAAATATCAATGGATGTACTTTGGCGACCGCCGCCTCACCGCTAACCGCGCTTCGATTCCGGGGTCTTTCAATCAGTCGAACTGTCCTTCGGGGTTTTTCGGTGTAAGCGCGGAAATCACCTGTTACGAGGGGGACGGCGTCTGGCGGAATCCGCAGGCTCTTTTAAACGCGGTGCGCACCGACATCTTGAGCGCTCGATTAGCGCGGGACAAGCAGGACATTCAGGATATCTGGGTGGAGAAAGTGCGGAACACCTACCCGGTCTATGACCTGAATTACAAGATGAATCTGGGTAGGATTCGCCGTGAAGTGGACCGGTTTGAAAATGTGACTCTTCTGGGCCGGAACGGCAGGTTCTGGTATAACAATATGGACCATTGTATAAAAATGGCGCTCGATATTACCAAGGAGATTTTGACAGGGGAGGAGACGGCAGGGAAATATACCTAATCCAGACCAGCCGGAACCATAAAGGGGGAAATGATGAATTATGAATGCTGAATACTGAATGATGAATTAAATACCCTAATCCCTAATCCCTATATCCTTATAAAACATCTTGATATACGATTTTCTGCCAGAATAAACACGAATTTAGGGCTTAAGGTGCTAATAACTATGGGGGAGCAATATGATTGAGAGGATACACTGGCTGGGGCATGACAGTTTCCGCATCGACGGGGAGATGACCATCTACATCGACCCCTGGAATCTCAAATCCGGGGCGGCGAAAGCCGATATCATTCTGATTACTCACGACCATTATGACCATTGTTCGCCGGCGGACATCGCTGAGATTCAGAAAGCGGACACCGAGATTGTATGTGTATCTGAATCGAAGGGAAAACTGTCGGGAAAACTGCGCGTCGCCGCGCCCGGAGATGGGTTCAAAATCGGTGAAGTGGAGATTGATGCGGTTCCCGCTTACAACCTCGTTAAAGCCTTCCACCCTAAAAAGAAAAAATGGGTTGGTTATATTATTACGATTGAAGGTGAGCGGATTTATCACGCCGGGGACACCGATTTTATCCCGGAGATGGGAGCGATAAGGTGCGATATCGCCCTGCTGCCGGTGTCGGGGACTTATGTGATGACCGCTGAAGAAGCGGTTCAGGCCGCGGAAGCCCTCAAACCTAAAATCGCCGTGCCAATGCACTGGGGGGAGATTGTGGGGAGCGAGAAAGACGCCCGCTATTTCAAAGAACACGCCCCCTGTGAAGTGAGAATCCTGCCCAGAGAATGATGACCGCTAGCAGATTATCGCCGAAAAACTTTATCACAACAACGGACAGTGAATGCTTAGAGATTACTTTCGCGCGGTCAGACCGCTGCAATGGACTAAGAATCTGGTCATCTTCGCCGGTCTGATTTTCTCCCAGAACTTTTTCGACCATCACCAGATTATAAGGGCGGCGCTGGCTTTTGTCAGTTTCTGCCTGTTATCAGCCTCCGTTTACTTGATAAACGACATCAAGGATATCGAGTCCGACCGCCAGCATCCCATTAAACGCCTCCGTCCCATCGCCAGTGGCAGCATAAGCGCCGGCTCGGCGGTGATTATAGCCGTTATCTTAGCCGCCGCGGGATTTGCCCTCGCCTTTCGTCTGGAACTGAGTTTCCTCTACCTGGCCGGGCTCTACTTCCTGGTGATGGTATGTTATTCCTTCTTCCTCAAACACCAGGTCGTCCTCGATTTGATGATTATTGCGGGTGGATTTGTTTTGAGGGCGGTGGCGGGAGCGGTAGTGGTGGATGTCACCATCTCCTCCTGGCTGCTGGTCTGCACCACCTTCATCGCGCTTTTCCTGATTATCGCCAAACGGAGGCATGAGGTCATCCTCCTGGGCGAAAACGCCAAGGAACATCGCAAAATACTGGAAGAGTATAGCCCCAAATTCCTGGACCAGCTCATCGCCATCGTCACCGCCGCCACCCTGATGTCGTATATGCTATACACCGTAGACGCTTCCACAGTAGAGAAGTTCGGCACCCACAACCTGATTCTCACCTCCCCCTTCGTCATCTTCGGAGTTTTCCGCTATCTATATCTGGTTTACCAGAAGAACAAAGGAGGCAGGCCGGAGCAGGTGCTGCTGGATGATTTGCCCATTATAGTTGCTATTCTTCTATGGATAGCTACGGCGATGTTGATTATTTATTGAATATAATATCTTGAAAATAAATTGGCAGTCGATAGATTCATTGTATGCGTCCGCTTCGAAAACTTCGCACAATCAGTTTAATACAGCTCTTAATTGAAATCCATAGTCCATATATCCCACCGTGATTATATCGGCGAATCCCCCCTGGAATTCAGCGGCGCCAGCCTGCGCATCATCGAGGAGATGACGCGGGAGGCGCTTGCGCCCTTCGATATTGAGAACCTGGTGCGGAGCAAGCGCGTATTCATCAAACCCAATCTGGTGAGGCCGGATTACCGGTTCAATCCCGCGGTGTCCACCGACCCCCGAATGATAATCGCTTTAGGCAGAGTGATAAAAGCAGCGGGGGCGGATTATGTCGCGGTGGGGGATAATCCGGGCAAGGGGCTTTCTTTCAAAGATATCCATCGGAATATCCCCGGCCGGGATTTATGGGAAGCGAGCGGCATTAATCCGTATTTCTACGGGGGAGCGCCGTCGATCGAGGTTGAACTGCCCGGCGCAGCCTTGTTCACCAGGATGCTCATCCCCTCGGACTTGTTGGATTTCGAAATGTTCGTCAATCTCCCCAAGCTGAAGATGCATATGCACGTGGGAGCCTCTTTAGGGATAAAAAACCTCTATGGACTGTTGTTAGACCAGCAGCGGATGAGTTTCCATCGGGAGGATGTCAGCCGCAAGTTAGTGGAAATTCTGAGCCGGTTCACTCCCGATTTGACAGTGGTGGATGGGATATGGGCGCTGGAGGGGCAGGCGCCGATTTGCGGGGAACCGGTGGATGATTTCAACGTGGTGGCCGTAGGGAAGAATCCGGTGGCGGTTGACGCGGTGGCTGCTAAAATAATGGGTGTAGCGCCGGTTGAACTGGCGGCGGTGAGGCTGGCGGGACAGATGGGACTGGGACCGGCCTGCTTGAAGGAAATCGACCTGCGGGGAGCACCGCTGGATGAAATCCGCCGCACCCTAAAACGCCCCATCGTGAGTTCCGCGGGAGCCTACGCCAACTGCGATGTGTTCGAATTAGGCGCTTGCGTGGGGTGTATGTCCAGCCTCAGGCATGCGCTGGACCGGCTCCATTACGGGGGCGAATTAGAGAGACTGCCGGTGAACACCTTCGTTCTGGGTATTCCCGGACCCCATTATCAGACGCTGAAAGCCTGGGAGGGAGACCTGTGGCTTATCGGAGACTGCCCGCAGGAAGCCTATGGCGAGGCGGATAAGATTAAGCGAGTTCCGGGGTGTCCGCCCCATTTTCTGGAAATAATGCAAGAGCTGAAGGATAGCAGCTTGAGCTGAATAGTAAAAAGTGCTTGGATGATAATAAGATTATTGTAACACTATACTGATTTGAAGCAGAGCGTCATTCTGGCTGCGAAGCGAGCCAGAATCTTTCTTTTCCGGAGGGATTCCGGCTGCGCCGAAATGAACGTCTTGTCTATGATATCATTAAGCTAAAAATATGACGAACGGTTGATATTTTGCCTCAATTTAATTAAATTCCAATTCCAAATTCTTTTAACTGCTATATTTTTCTAAATAAAAATGACATTAGGAAAAATACTCCACCGAAACAGCCAGCAATATCCCGATAAAATCGCAATTTCATACCGCGACCGAAGGATTACCTTTGCCCAGCTCGACGAGATGGTCAACCGCCTGGCTAACGGCTTGCTGAATTTAGGACTGGACAAAGGGGACCGGCTGGCGCTGCTGATGCATAAATCGCCGGAAGTAGTCATAACCTTTTTAGCGGCGGCTAAGGTGGGAGGAGTGGTTTTTCCCGTCAACAACAAGCTGAAGTCCGAAGACCTTCGCACCATCTTCAACTATGTCAGCCCCTCATTCGTCGTCTCCGACCCGATGTATTCCCCTTTCCTGGAGAAGCTACTCCGGCCTTCACATCCATTGTCAAAGATTATTTATCTGGGTGGACGAAAACGGCGCGACGGGCTTTCCTTCGACGACATATTGAACCGGGAGAGCGCTGAGGAACCCCAAGTTGAGCTAAACGATAATGATATTGTCTATCTCAATTACACCTCTGGCACCACTGGACTGCCCAAAGGAGCATTGGCCACTCACGCCAATGTCATCTGGAACTCCATCGCCTGCATCGATGCATTCAAACTCACCCACGAAGACGTGCATCTTAGTATGTTTGCGGTCTCGGCTCATCCTCATGAACTGTTTTGCCGGGGATTGTACTTGGGGGGGACTTCGGTGTTGGTCGATTCCATCTTTCCCAAAACCGTTGCCAGGGCGATTTCAGAGAATCGGGTAACCGCTGTGATGGCGGTGCCCTATTTCTACAAATCGCTGTTTACGCTGGCAAAATCGAAGGATTACGATTTCGGCTCTTTGAAATTCGCCGAGGCGGGGGGGATGTACAGCCCGCCGGAACTGGCGGAGAAGTTTCAGGAACTCTTTCAACGGCAGTTCCTGCCGGTATGGGGCTCAACCGAAACCACCGGCGTGGCAGTTGCCACCCGGCCTGAGGATGGATACCAGCCCGGCAGCATTGGCAGAGCCTGTATGAATTACGATGTCCGCGTGGTGAACTCCCGCGGCGAAGAGGTTCCGGAGGGGATGGAGGGGGAGATGGTGATAAAGGGTCCCGGTGTGATGAAGGGTTACTTCAACCTACCCTCGGAAACTGAAACTGTGCTGCGTTCCGATTGGTACCACACCGGCGATATCGTGAAGCGGGAGGAAGACGGATCCCTCTATTTCCTGGGCCGCCAGACCGGTATGATGAAGGTGGCGGGAATGAAGGTCTATCCGCTGGAAATTGTGGAGGCGGTCATCTCGCATCCCAAGGTCGATGAGGTGGCGGTGGTTGCTGAACGCGACCCTACCCGCGGCGAACGGCCTAAGGCTTTCGTGGTTCTTAAGGAGGCTGAGAGCTCCAGCGAGAGCGAGATTAAAGGATTTCTCCGCTCCCGGCTGGCGGATTACAAGATACCACGCAGTATCGAGTTTCTGGAAGAACTGCCCCGCACCGCAGCGGGAAAAATCATCAAGGGGGACCTGGAGCGGAAAGAGCCCGGCCCCACCGCCCAGGAAGCTGACGAACACTTCCAGCATTTACTGGAAATCGACCGGAAAATTGTGGAGATGATGAATGAGCGGGCGGAAGCGGTGCTCCGTCTCCGGTCGGTGCTGGAACCCCGGAAAAGGACCATTTTCTACCCTGATTATGAGGAACGCCTTCTGAGGGCGGCGCTGGAGGAAAACAAAGGTCCTATCTATGATGAATCGCTGGAAGAAATTTTCGATAAGATCCGCTCGATGATAAGGATGCTATAGTAAACTGGTAACGGAAAGATTTGTCAGAAATTGTCATTGCGAGGTCGCCGCAGGCGGACGAAGCAATCTTTAAGGTGCTACTAAACATTAGATTG
Source organism: uncultured bacterium (assembly GCA_964421875.1). Taxonomy (GTDB): domain Bacteria; phylum Electryoneota; class Tariuqbacteria; order Tariuqbacterales; family Tariuqbacteraceae; genus CAYQZD01. The sequence goes on along the minus strand of CAYQZD010000009.1, from coordinate 14,099 downwards.
CTTTGCAATGCATGCAATGACGTAACACTTTACTGATGTGAAGTTGAGCAAACTACCACAAATCTATATTCTTATAAATTAAAAATATACTTTTTTAAAATTCGTTTAATCCGTTTAATCCGTTGTGAATATAACCTCCAAAGAAACAAATACATCTATATTCCTTACTTCAGAAAGCTAAAGTCACACGCAATGACAATACACGTTTTCACTATTATCAGACAGATTCCCCGCACCTTGCGCCAGGAAGGATGGTAAGCTGGTATGCATTCCCACGCGGCAGCGTGGGAACGAAGAATTAATCTCTATTGCGGAATGACTGAAACGGTCTGAAAAAAATCATTTTTTTTTCGTTTTCGATTGTTTTTTATTTATAAAAGTATATATTAGTAGTGGGTTAATAGCGACTGTTGGCTATGTAATGCACAACCCTTTGGTTAACAAGATTTTGAAAGGCAGCTCGGCGTACTATGAGTTCGCTATCCATCGGTAATGTTACCTTCGGCGAAGGCCTGGTGGTGATGGCCGGGCCCTGTTCGATAGAGAGCCGGGAACAGCTTTTGGAAATAGCCTCGGAGGTGAAATCCTGCGGAGCGAAAATTCTCCGCGGAGGAGCGTTCAAGCCTCGGACTTCCCCCTATTCTTTCCAGGGACTGGGTGAGGAAGGTCTTGTTTATATGAAGGAAGTAGGGCAGCAGACCGGACTTTTGACCGTTTCCGAGGTGATGGACACTGAAGACCTGGAGTTGGTCTCCTCCTATGTGGATATCCTGCAGATTGGCTCCCGAAATATGGACAATTTCGCTCTATTGAAGAAAGTGGGAAAAAGCGGCCGCCCCATCTTGCTGAAGAGAGGGTATATGGCAACTATAGAGGAGTTCTTATTAGCCGCGGAATATGTCCTGAAGGAAGGGAATCAGAATATTATACTCTGTGAGCGGGGTATCAGAACCTTCGAAAAGTTTACCCGGAACACACTCGACCTTTCCGCCGTTCCCATTATTAAGAAGATGTCCAACCTTCCCGTGATCGTTGACCCCTCTCACGGCACAGGGCGGGCGGATATCGTCATCCCTATGGCCAAAGCCGCGGTGGCGGCGGGGGCAGACGGTTTGATTGTTGAAGTCCATCCCAATCCCAAGAAAGCGATTTCCGACGGGCAGCAGACGCTAAATTATGATTCATTCAAACTATTGATGGAGGAGGTCTCCGACCTTTACGCTTTCCTCCGAGGGGAATATCCTTCCGCGGAGGTTAGATTGAAGGCGCTATGAAGCGAGCCGACTCGATTTTCCGCAACGCCGTTTTCATCTTTGCCGCAAAAATCATTGACACTATCGCTGCAGTCGCCGGGTTCATCTTAGTGGCGCGGTTCCTGGGAGTATCGGGATTGGGGAGGTACTCCTTCGTCATAGCCTTCGTCTCAGTGTTCGGCTTGGTAGCCAATCTGGGATTGGATCACATTATCATCCGGGAATCGGCTCGCCGCAGGGATGAGCTGCCACAGATTTTAGGCGCGGCGGTGCGCCTAAAACTATACTTCCTAATCGCAGTAACCCTCCTGATTGCCGGGGGGTTGTTTCTTTTCGGATTCGACCTCGAACTCAAGCTCGCCATCGTATTCCTCTTCGCAGCCCAGATTGTTCTCAGGGAACTGTTCACCATAGTCTCACAAGCGGTCTTTCTGGGATTGGAGCGGTTGGAATACCGGACTATTACCACCTTAGCCTTCCAACTGCTTCGGCTCGCCGGAATCACCACAGTATTGGTTCTGGGCTACGGGCTGGCGCCCCTCTTTGCCACCGTAATACTTGCAGACATCGTTCAAGCCTACTGGACAGTCTCCATCATCAACCGCCGCTTTACGCGTCCGGACTTAAGGGTAACGAGGCGCGAGGTTTCATATCTCTTCCGCCAGGCGCTCCCTATCGGTCTGGCCTACGGATTCACCACCGCTTTTCTCCAGCTCGACATCCTGCTTTTGAAATGGCTTCGCAGCGATTATGAGAACGGTATATTTTCCAGCGCCTACCGCATTGTTTCCACCCTGATTTTAGTGGCGGTGCCGATGATTTGGGTGCTGCTGCCCCACCTGACCAGAACCTTCCACCAATCGCGGGAGAAACTGCAATCGGAGGGGGAATTTTACCTGAAATTCATCGCTGGCGCAATGACCGCGCTGGCTTTGGTCATCGGAGTCTTCGCGGGGTGGATAGTGACCTTTGCCTTCGGAGGCGAATACGCCCCGGCGGGGATAGCCCTGGCGATTGTCGCGCCCACTCTCATTCTCAGGGGGGTGGGGTACCTGTTCGATTTAACATTGACCGCCGCCGAGAAGCAGGCGATGGTGGCGGTGGGAGCTGGAACGGCTTTGACGGTGAAGTTCGCCCTGGAGATGGCGCTGATTCCCCGCTACGGCTATGTCGGAGCGGCCTGGGGGACCTTAGGGGCGGAATTGGCGGCGCTGGCGGTGGTGTACGCGCTGGTGAGGCGGCACGCTGCGCGCTACAGCCTGTGGAGAATCCTCAAGGGTCCGGTGTCTGCGGGTGTAGTCGTATTGGCGGTTTCATTATTAATCGATTTCCCCCCGCTGTGGGGGATTCCATTGCTCATCGTCCTCTATGGGGGCTTGGCCTTTCTAACAGGAACATTCAATCGTGAAGAGCGTGAAATTATAAATTCATTGTTGAAAAGGAAGGCAGGTTCGCTGGCGGGATTATGGAAAAAGGGAAACTACGATTGAGTTTCCCCTTCGCTTTTATACCCTGTATTCCAACCGTGATAATGTAAAATTCTAATGCGTATTCTACTGGTTCAATCCTATCTGGGGAGGTGGGAAAAGCCCATCTATCCCGTGGGACTGGCGATTCTGGCCGCGGCATTGAAGGGTAATGAGGTTAAAGTGGTCGACCCCAATGCGCTGACTCATCCCATTCGAGACCTTCACCGTACTGCCAAGGAGTTTCAGCCGGAGCTGGTGGGAATTTCCCTGCGCAATCTGGACACCACCCAGATTCGCGACCCTTTCGTTTACCTTGAGGGGATGGAATCGACTACCGCCGCGGTCAAGGACGCCGTTCCCGGCGCCGGGATAGTGATGGGAGGGTCAGGATTTTCCCTTTTTGCCAGAGAACTGATGCTGCGCTTTCCCCGGATTGACTGCGGAGTGTATTTGGAGGGCGAAGAGACCTTCCCCCAGCTGGTGGATAAATGGCCCGATATTGAGGATATCAAGGGCCTTTTTATCCGTCAGGACGGTGAGGTAATTTTCACCGGTTCCCCTTCTTTCCCCACCTTAGAATCCGTACCCTTCCCGGACTTGAATGTAGTCCCGATTGAACCGTACAAACGCCTGCTGGACGCAGTCGGCGTTCAGACCAAGCGCGGCTGCGGTTTAAAATGCGCCTATTGTAATTATCCTATGCTGAACGGCTCCCGCTACCGCTTTCGCCCGCCGGAGATGGTGGGGGAGGAAATCGAACGGATGGAGAAGGATTACGGCCTGGAGCGCTTCATCTTCATCGATTCCGTCTTCAATATCCCCCGGAACCACGCCGAAGCGGTGATGCGCGAGCTTATCCGCCGCAGGATAAAGGCTAAATGGACCGGGTGGTACAACGAGCGGGCGCTGGACCGTGATTTCGTCAAGCTGGCTTTGGAAGCCGGTTGTGAACTGTTTTCCTTTTCCCCCGACGGTTTCTCCGACAATTCCCTCAAAGCGCTGGGGAAAAATCTGCGGAAAAAGGATATCCTCCGGGTGTTCGAACTGATGAAGGATTTCCCCCAAGCCAAAGTGGGCTACAACTTTTTCCTCAATCCCCCCGGAGGGAGTCTGAAGGAAGCGCTGGAAATCATCCGATTCTCCCTCAAGGCGCGGATGGCTTTCAGGGGGCGGCTGGTGGGATTTCTGATGGGGAGCATCCGCATCGAGCCGGAAACTCCGATTTTCCGCCGGGCGGTGGAGGAGGGTTTCATCGGCGAAGGTCAGCCCTTGCTGGCTGAGTCTTCAAAAGAATTGTCGAGGCTTTTCTATCGTCCGCCCGGGTCGAGCGCTCTCAGCGGGCTGCTGAACCTCTATGTCGGGCTGCGGAATCTGCGGCATAAATTAATGCCCCCAAGAGAAGTTTAGCGGTGAAGTCGATTAAGAAATTTCTGATTAGAGACCTATGGGCGCAGCTGCGAACCAAATCCTCCTTGGCGCTGGGGCGGGAAATTCAAAAGAGCCCGCCTTATTTCATCAATCTGGAACCCACCAGTTTCTGCAACCTGAATTGCCCCATATGCTCATATGACGGCAGCCGGGGCAAAGGATACCTCCGGCGCGACATTGCTGAAAAAGTCTTTTCCCAAGCCGCCGATATGGGCGCGGCGGAAATCCGTCTCTTTTTAGCGGGAGAGCCCTTCTTTCATCCCCGGTTGGCGGAGTTTATCGCCTCGGCTAAGCGGCGGAACCTCATCACCAATATTCACACTAACGCCACCTTTATGCCCCCTGAACGCATCGAAGCGGCGCTGCAGGCGGGACTGGATAAAATCAGCTTCAGCTTCGACGGAGAATCGGCGGAGGAGTACGAAGCTGTCAGAATCGGCGCTAAATTCGAAGAAACCTTGGACAACATCCGCCGCTTTTTAGAGATAAAGAAGCGGCGAGGCAGCCGCTTCCCACTGGTCACCATCCAGATAATCAAGCTTCCCGCTTCAAGCAATCCTAACTGCGTCACCCCGGAGTTCAAAGCCCGCTTCAAGGACCTTCCGGTGGATGAATTTCTGCTGCTCCGGCCCTTTGTGTGGCCTGACCAGAAAGCACAGGAATTCAACTCCCCGCCCGGTTCCAAATACTATCCCTGTATGATACCCTGGACCAGCCTCTCCATCGGCTGGGACGGGAGGGTATTCTGGTGCTGCGGGGATTTGAACGGGGCGGAGGTTTTAGGCGACATCAGCCGGGAAACCCTGAGCGAAATCTGGAACGGGGAGAAAATCCGCGCCCTCCGCCGCGGCTTAGCCAAAGGTGAACTCCACACATTGCAGCTTTGCCGCAATTGTGAAGCGGTCTATCACCGCCACCACCCCCTCTTCTCCGATATAAAGGACTACTACCGTCAGATAAAGCGAGCGTTTTGATGCCGGTCAAAGACGCCAGAGAGCGCTTAAGTGTCGCCGGGATTATGCTAATCGCCGCGGTTCTGCTGTTCGTCAATCTGGGTGGAAAAGATTTCTGGAGCGATGAGATATTCTCCCTGCCCAAAGTGAACCGGTTGGAGGTGGTGCTGGCGCAGTCAGCCTGGGATGTGCACCCTCCCCTCTTCTTCGTTCTGGAATATTATTGGATTCAGGTCTTCGGCAGCGGAGAGTTCGCCGCCCGCGCCCTTTCATCACTATTCGGATTGGCGGCGGTTTTCATCGCCTTCCTGCTGGCGCGAAGGATTATTCCGCGCGGGAATTTACCGCTTTATCTCATCGCGCTCGCAACTTCACCATTCTTCCTCTTCTACTCCCGGATGAACCGCTATTACGCCCTCACCGGACTGCTCTGCATATTGGTCATCTATTTCTATCACCGGCTGTTGGAGCGGCCGGAATGGAGGCGCGAAATCCCCTTCTGGCTTTCGTCGCTGCTGTTGATATACGAAGATTATGTGGGATTCATACTGCTGTTTTCCCTCGCGGTAAGCTACCTGTGGCATTATCGCCGGAACAGCCGACTCGTTCTGCGTTTTATCGCGGGCGGGGTGGTGATTATTATCCTCTACCTCCCCTGGATATCAAGCCTGCTGCACCAAACCGCCAAGGGTGCTGAGCCCTATCCGGAAGCGCTTCCGGATAGGGAATTCCGGCTGGCGGGATGGATTCTCTATAATGCGGCGCAGTCAATTATTCGAATCGGATATATCGCCTTCGATTTCACCTTGGGGGAGACGGTGTTTCCCTGGAATCCCCTGATTTTAGTCGGCGTCATCGGCGCGGCGCTGCTCTTTTTCACAGCGATAAAGCGTGGGAGGTGTGACGGGGGCTTTTGGACGGCGATTTTGATTTTTCCGTTTGTAATCTATATATTTGCAGTTATATTTTATTCCAGGGTGTTTTCCGCCTCGAATTTCGCTTTAATTCCTTCGAAAATACTATTCCTTCAGCCCCTGTGGCTGATGTTCCTCTTCCGCGGCGGTGAAAGCCGCGCTAAGTGGATTAGAGGCGGCGCGGTTATACTGCTGACTTTCAACCTCGTTGCGCTGGTGAATTATCACCGGGGAACCCAGTTTCTCAATCCCAAATTCCTGGCGCCCTGGAAACAGATTGCGGTTTCCCTCTCCGCTGAAGCCGCTCCCGCAGATGTGGTGGTCACCGATGAATCACCGCTGCTGCATTACCTCCGGGGCAAAGGCGTGACCTGCTACGGACTGGTGGACGCAGACCGTTTCATCGCCGAACGCCCCAAACCCTTCAAGGTCTATCTGACGCTGCGCCGCCGGGGTCAGGAGAGCATTTACCTCGAAGGGGTAAAACTAAAGGAAATCCTGGCGGAGAAATACCAGCAGGTGGATTACATAGGCTATCTCCCCCTTAAAGGGCGGCAGAAGGCTTTGTGGTCGAGGCTGTTAGGGGAGGAATTTGAATATTATTTGGAACTATATGTTTTTCGCGTTATTTAGATGATACAAAGATATCTAAAAACCATACTTACCCTGCTATCCTCCGCGGTGACCTTGTCATTCATCATTGCGGCGATAAAGGTCCTGAAACTGAGCGCCGCCAACGCTTACTGGCAGCTTGGGATGCGCAGCACGGTTTTATTCGCCCTGAGCGCGGAATTCAGCCGCGCGCTAAAATCGGTATTTCTGACACTAAGCCTCATCGCCGCGGCTTTGATAATAGTGACCGCTCTGACGAAAATCACGCATAGTTTTATCCTGAAGGGCGAAAGCGGAGTGAGCCGGAGGGTCTTTTACCGCGTCTTTGCCCTGATATTCGCCGGTTCAATCGCGCTGACAGGTTTTATCACCGTCGAAGCGTATGTGATTGGTAACCGGCTGTTCGTTTTGTTTTCCAAAAAGGGACTGCTACTGCACGCGCTGTTCATTATCGCGGGAATAGCGTTGTTTGCCGCGCTGGTATGGATGTTTAAAAGAATCAATTATGATGTTCTTAAGTCCTTCGTAATCCGCGTCTTTTCGTTCAACTGTATTTTGGTGATTGCGGGAGTGATTGCGGTATTATCGCTGACACTGAATTTCATCGTCAAGCCCTCCCTGGCGGCGAAACTGTCGCGGGGCAGACCCAATGTGCTGCTGCTGGTGGTGGATGCTTTACGCAAAGACCATCTTGGGATGTATAATCCCACTTCAAGCTTAACCCCCGCCCTCGATGATTTCGCTTCGCAGTCCGCAGTTTTCGCCAGGGTCACTTCCCAAGGCGCCTGCACCATAAATTCCGCGCCCGCAATCTTCGCCTCGGTCTATGCTTCCGAGCATGGCTTTGTCAATTACAAAACCGAAGTCTCAAGCCGTCTCCTCACCATTGCGGAAATTCTGCGCGAACAGGGTTATCGCACTGTCGGAATCTCAACCAATCCCCATGTCACCCGAGCCCACAATATGGCGCAGGGATTCGCCGATTTTGTAGAATTGAATCCCGGCGCCTCTGCGGGTGATGTCAACCGCATTTTCCGCCGATGGACCGAACATAACGGCTCCAAGCCCTTCTTCGCTATGTTGTGGTATATGGACGTTCACGCCCCCTTTGGAGCCCCCGGCTATTACTATGAAAACGTGCTGGGAGTAGAGAACGACCCGGTCAAGCGCGAGTTTCTCAACGCCCAGTGGTTTTCCAACGCCCTCGATTCCACCGGAAAAACGCTTATCCGGGAATTGTACCGCGACGGAGTCGGCTACATCGACTACGAAACCGGAAACCTGCTGGAGGCGCTGAAAATGAGCGGCCAGTGGGAAAACACGATGATTATCTTCACCACCGACCATGGCGAATCGTTCTGGGAGCACGAACACCTCTGCGGACACAGCAATTCCCTCTACAATGAACTCATCGAGACGCCCTTGATTATAAAGTTTCCGGCTTCCAATCCTTCGGGCTTGGTGGAGACGCGGGTGAACTCAATCGACATCCCCCCCACGATCGCGGAAACCGCCGGCGCCGCCGGAAAAATCCCCCCCGATTTCCACCGCGGAACCAGCCTGACCGCGCCCTTCGGCCCGGATTCGCCTCTTAACCGCAGGGCCTATTTCTTCTCCGAACTGGCGCATTATTCCAGCCCGGTCAGCGTGGTGATGAAAAGTGTCCAGAATGACCATTATAAGCTGGTGGTGACTATGCAGCGCGGCGGGAAAATACTGAATCCCCCCCGTGTGCAGCTTCTGGACCTGCGCCGGGGCGAGCTTGAACTAGAAATGGCGGACAGCTCCGCTTTCGCGGGCATCAGGGATGAAATGATGACAGAACTCACGGAATGGGAGCAGAATCTAAAGCCCTATTACAGCCGTGAAATGAAGATGAGCGGAAGAGAAGAGAAGGCGCTGAGGGAAAAACTCAAAGCCCTGGGATATGTGAAGTGAAGCCCGCATTAATGGTGGAGTCGATGGTATTTTTCACTATCGAAAGTTGGAAATAAATGCAATCAAAGAAAACTACCTATCTGGCCTTGGTCGGAATACTGTTTGCCGGGGCGGCGCTGGCGGCGCTGCTGGCCGCCGGTCAGACTCTCACGGAGTTTTTCGCCAATGATTTTCATCGCTTGGGAATGCGCAGCTCCTTGCTGTTCATTTTTGGCGAAAACCTCTTGAAATACCTTCTTAGTGTCTATTCGGTAGTTATAATCATAGCGGTCAGCGTCGCCTTCTTATTCGTTGTGTCCCGGCTTATTCAAAGATATATTGTCAAGGGTATCGAGATACCTGAAAATGCAGTTTTTCAGCGTGTGTTCAATCTTGTCCTCTCCGCTGGAGTCTGGCTGGCTATTACCGCAACTGGATTGTATTGCCTTATACAGATTCATCATATCAATCCTTTGTCTCCGAGGGGAGTGTTTTACTATGCATTGTTGTTTATCGGAGGATTGGCGCTGTTCTTCATACTGCTCCGTGTCTTGACCGGAGTCGATTATCCAAAATTAGGAAACGCATTTTCCCGAGTGTTCTCTTCGCGCATAATGCTATGGGCAGGGGGGATGATCGCCCTGGCTGGATTGGGATTCACTTTCATCGTCAGTCCCCTCTGCGCAAGTTTGATTTCGCGGGGCAGACCCAATGTGATATTAATTGTATTCGATACTCTGCGCAGAGACCACCTCGGCGTCTATAATCCCGCCTGCGGATTGACCCCCAATATCGATGAGTTTGCGGAGGAGTCGGTGGTTTTCGATAGGGTCACCGCTCAAGGACCCTGCACCATCAATTCCGCTCCCTCGATGCTGGCATCGGTTTACCTCAGTGAGCACGGATTCGTCAACTATCGGACAAAAATATCCGATAAATTGCTGATGGCGGCGGAAATAATGCGTGATGCGGGACTTAAAACCGTTTCAATCTCCACCAACATCAGAATATCCCATAAGTTCAATATGCAGCAGGGGTTCGGTAAAATCTATGAATTCGATGAATCCACCTACGCCTCGAAAGTGAATCGAACCTTCAAACGATGGGCGGAGCGAAACGCTTCCTCCCCCTTCCACGCAATGTTATGGTATATGGACACCCATATCCCCTACGGCGCGCCGGAATATTTTTACCGGGATGTCCTCGGAGAAGAATCCGATATGCTCCAGCACGACTTTCTCAACGCCCAATACAGCAATAACGCCCTGGACTCGCTGGGCCGGGAAGATATTAAAAGACTTTACCGTGAGAGCGTTCAATACATCGACTACGAATTTGGTAATTTAATCGAGTTTCTGAAAGCAAAGGAATTGTATGATAACTCCCTGATTATCTTCACCTCCGACCACGGCGAGCTTTTCTGGGAGTACCGTAATATTCTGGGCCATGAACTCTGCGGACACAGCAATTCTCTCAATGCTGAACTCATCGACATCCCCTTCATTGTCAAATTCCCTCAAAGCAGCCGAAGCGGTCTGGTGAAAAACCGAGTCAACTCCATCGATATGCTGCCTACAATGATGCAAGTCGTGGGTATTGAAAACCAAGCGGTCACAGCGTTGCAGCGCGGGACAAACCTCCTCCCCTTCCTCGAAGACGATAGCAGGCCGGGAACGAATAATTACTGCCATTCCGAACATATTTTAATCTCGGAAAGGGCGGATGTCCGGATGAACAGTGTGCTGAATGACGATTATAAGCTGGTCACAACCTACAGATTGAACGGGGAAACGATGGAACCGCCGCTAATGCAATTGCTCGACCTGAAAAACGGGGAAGAGGAATTAGAGGTGGAAGAGGGCTCCGCGCTGGAGGGGATAAGGGATGAATTATGGAAAGAACACTACCAGTGGGAAGAGAGCCTCAAACCTTATCATACTCTGAAATTGAGGATGCGCCCAGCAGAAGAAAAAGCCCTCCGAGAGAAACTGAAAGCCCTGGGCTATATCAAATAGATAGAGATAGTACGCAAGCTCACAGGTTGAATTCCCAGCTCGAAGAATGCGCCGCACCTGCCCTCTAACGGAGACTCTGCAGCGCTGAGCTTTCGACTTGAGGACTTGTTAACTTGCAGACTTGTTCGCAAATCAAAAATCACCTTACGGTTTAGTGATAATATCGAGGTCTAATATATTGCGCGCAATTGCGGCCATATCCGCCATGCTGTTCACCGTTATCGGGAGTATCCCCTCATTCGCCCTTCAAATCACCGATTTTAACCGGAGCGGCGACGCGGTTGAAAAGTTTTCCAGGTTCGAAGTCTCCTTCAAGCTCGATGAGGAATTCCCTAATCCCTTTGACCAGGCTGAGGTCGATATTGAAGCGGTGTTTATTTCCCCGGCGGGAAAATCCCGGCAGGTCTTTGCCTTCTACACCCGCGATTACGATGAGCTGGAGAAGGATATTGAATTCAGCAAGGACGGCGAACGCTGGCGCAAATGGCGTCTGCGGCGCTATATCCCCCAGGGAGAATCATACTGGACAGCGCGTTTCACGCCAGACCGGGTGGGGCGATACAAATACTATATTCAGGTTAAAACTCCACTGGGCGAAACCCGCTATCCCCCCTCCGGCGAACTCGAATTCGAATGCGTGGAAAGCGGCAGCCGCGGTTTCATCAAGCCCGACCCCAACAATCGCTATTACCTCCGCTTCGACAATGGCGAATCCTATTGGGGTGTGGGTTTCAACGGAGTCAACACTATGGGGGACTTCCATCAGGGAAATGTCCGGAGTTTCGATGTGATGCGCAAAAGCGCGGTCTATGGCGCCAATATTATGCATATCGACCTGGCGCAAGGCGATTATCTAGAATGGAGCGAAGGGAGTAAACTGGGATTCCCCTACTATGACGACTACCGGGGATTGGGAAGATACAATCTGCAGGTCGCATCCCAAATCGACCGAGCCATCGAAATGGCTGAAGAACTCGGCGTATATCTCCGCTTTACCCTGTTCCATTTCACCGATTTCCTCGACCATTACGACGGCTTCGCCAAAACCCCCGGCTTCAAAGCCGGCCCCTATCACAAATCCCAGGGGGGCCCCTGCGAAAATCCCAACGACTTCTTCACCAACGCGGAAGCCTGGCGTTACCAGCAGCGGCTTTTCCGCTACATTATCGCCCGCTGGGGATACAGCCCCATTATCCTCTGGTGGGAACTCTTCTGTGAAGTAAACTTCGCCTCGGATTCCAAGCCCCGAGATTATGGTATGTGGCACAAGAAAACACTGGAGTACTTCCGTCGCTATGACCCTAATCATATGGTCACCACCAGCGTCGCCAAAACCGCAGGACACTGGAAAATCTTTGAAAAACTCGATTTCGATGTAAACACTTTCCACTGCTACCCCAATCTGGAAAAGGATAGGCCCGGGCAGACTGTGGAGAATCTGATGTTTTACCAACAGTTGCTGCGCCCCCTGGGGAAACCGGTCATCCCCGGTGAATTCGGTTCCATAGCACGCTTCGGAATAGCTAAACTGTTAAAAATGAGCGAGGATACGACGGGGATTCACCTCCATAATCAACTTTGGGCTTCCTTGATGCTGGGAACCGCTTCCTGCGCGATGCACTGGCACTGGGAATATTATCTCGATAAGTACGACCTCTATTATCATCTGCAGGGTATCGCAAACTTCGTCCGGGGGGAAGATTTTGGGCGCGTGAACTATGTCGGTGAAGAGATGATATCCCTCAAATGCGGCGAAAAAGAAATCAGATATGTAGATACTTACATTCCCACACCTGAGGAAAAAGCCCAGGGGATGCGGGGCAGAGCCTTCTATTCCAATAAAACTGTGGATGAGGCCGGAGCCTTCGGACTGATCTCCCCGGAACGCGCCCTGGTCTGGATTTTCGACCGGGGGAACAATTACATCAGCCTCAATCCTTCCCCCCAAATCCGGGATGTGAAATTGAAAGTTCGCGGAATGAACGACGCTCCCGTGAGGATAGAATACTGGAACACAACGGAAGGAAAAGTGGTTCACCGGGAGTCAGCCAAGGTGAAAGGCGGAAAGATAAACTTGAAACTGCGCCCCTTCATCGGCGATGTGGCGCTTAAAATAATCAAGGATTGATAAGGACTGTATTAGGATAATCCACGTTGAAGAAGGACAACATATATCTGGTTTTAATCTTAGCGTTAGCGGCGGCGCTGCGGCTTTTCCACCTGGGGTATTTTGGGATGTGGTTCGACGAAGCCGCCTCATGGCATCTGGCCAATATGCCTGTATCCAAGATTATCGAACTCGCAAAGATTGACAATACTCCTCCTTTATATCATATCCTGCTCCATTTTTGGCTGAAAACCGGTGTCGCCTCCGATTTTATGGTGCGCTTTCCCGCGATGATATTCGGTCTGCTGGCGGTCTTTATGACCTTCAAACTGGGGAAACTGCTCTTCGACCGACGCATCGCCCTGATGACGGCTCTTCTGGGAGCCCTCTCTTTTCATCTGCTTCATTACTCCCAGGAAAACCGGATGTATTCCCTGCAGCTTCTGCTGGCGCTGGTGCATATTTACTATTTCATTAAGGGAATGCGGCAAGGCAAACCTCTGCACTGGGCAGGCTGGCTCTTTTCCGGTATCCTGATGTATTACAACCACCTGTTCGCGGTCTTTCTGTTTATGGCGGAATGGGTTTACTATTTCCTCAGTCTCCGTCAGTATTCTCATCGGTTGAAGGTATGGCTGGGGATTAACCTCCTGCTCTTAATAGCCTGCCTGCCTTGGGCGCCGGTGATTTTAAGGCAGATGGGGGAGATTCAGGAGAAATACTGGGTTCAACCGGTAAGTCCCGCGCAGCTGGTAAAAATGGCGGTTCAACTCTCTGGAGGAACCGATTTCAGCGGAAAACACCTGCTGGCGTTGATTCTAAACCTCCCCTTTTGGATTCCCGCGGTTATCGGAGGGGTGAAGCTGGTCAAAAGTGACATAAAAGATAAGCTGCTGCCCATAACGCTGTTTTTATGCCCCCTGATAATAGTGCTGATTATTTCCCTGTCGGGTAAGTCGCTCTTCTTTTTCCGTTATTTCGTGTTCCTGATACCGCTCTATCAGTTTGTAATAGTCTATGGTTTTTTCGAAGGCTTCAAGGGACTCTTACGCTCAGTTTCGATTGCTGGGTTCTTCTTCGTTATTGCCCTCTTTGTCTTCGCCTATTATTACGATACCAATTTTTCCGAACCTCAACGCCTGCGGACCAGGGAAGTGGTTGAACATATACGCAAAGAAGCCGGCGAAAACGACATAATCCTCCACATCGCTATCCACGATTACGGTCTTGAAACCTTCTTCGTATCCACCCGCTACAACCGGGGGAGATTCAAAGAATTCCTCTGGCGACGGATGCCGCCGCCCTTCTATTTCGGACGGCAGTTTCTACCGGAAGGCAGTATGATATCGGATATCGGCAGAATTGTGAACGCTCCCAGAATTTGGGTGCTCTCGCAAGCTGAAAAGCGATTGGAATTAATCCCGGGACAGT